>DCUZ01000035.1 GCA_002327305.1 Holophagales bacterium UBA2201
TCTCGTAGATGGATTTGGGAAAGGGGTTGGGCTTCTGAAAGACCATGCCGATGCGCCGGCGCACGTCGATGACGTCGACCTGGCGGCCCAGGAGGTCGGTCCCCTCGTGCAGGATGCTCCCCAGGACGCGGAACGAGGGAATGAGGTCGTTCATCCGGTTGAGGCACCGGATGAAAGTGCTCTTGCCGCACCCGGAGGGGCCGATCATGGCCGTCACCGCGCGGGGGGGGATGTCCAGGTCCACGGCGAAAAGCGCCTGCTTGTCGCCGTAGAAGACATCCAGGTTGCGGATCACGAACGCCGAGTCCATGGGCATCACCACCTTATCTTCTTTCGGTAATGGTTGCGGATGAGGATGGCCACGCCGTTCATGAAGAAGACGATGGCCAGCAGGACGATGATCCCGGCCGCCGCGTTGGTGGAGAAGGCCTTCTGCGGGCGGGAGACCCAGTTGAACACCTGGATGGGGAGGGCCGTGAAGGGATCGAAGAGCCCCTTGAGGGAGAGGAAGGGGAACTCGGCCATGACGGGGTGGGCCGGCAGGAAGGCGATGTAGGTCAGCGCCCCGATGGTGATGAGGGGGGCGGTCTCACCGATGGCGCGGGACATCGCCAGGATGGTCCCGGTCAGGATCCCCGGCATGGCCGCGGGGAGAATCTGGTGCCGCACCGTCTGCCATTTGGTGGCCCCCAGCGCCAGGGAGGCCTCGCGGATGGAGGGGGGGATGGCCCGCAGAGACTCCCGCGTGGCCATGACGATGACGGGGAGGACCAGGATGGCCAGCGTCAGGCCCCCCGCCAGGACGCTCCGTCC
This sequence comes from Holophagales bacterium UBA2201, assembly GCA_002327305.1. Taxonomy (GTDB): domain Bacteria; phylum Acidobacteriota; class Thermoanaerobaculia; order UBA2201; family UBA2201; genus UBA2201. The sequence goes on from DCUZ01000035.1 coordinate 814, forward strand.
CATGTGGAGGACGCGCACGAACAGCCCCAGCCCCAACAGGCCGTAGATGATGGAGGGGACCGCGGCCAGGTTGGCGATGTTCATCTCGATGAGGCCCGCCAGCCGGTTCTTCTTCCCGTACTCCTCCAGGTAGGTCCCCGCAGCCACCCCCAGAGGGAAGGCCGCCGCCAGCGTCACCGCCATCAGCCACACCGTCCCCACCCACGCCGAGAGGATGCCCGCCTGCTCGGGCTTGCGGGAAGGGAAGGAGACGAGGAAGTTCCACGAGAGGCGCTGGAGACCGTCGGCAAAGACCGTATAGAGGAGCCACCCCAGGACGAACAGCCCGGAGACGGTGGCGACGAGCCCCCACACCTGGAAGGCGCGGTCCGCCACTCTACTCGTGCGCATGGGAGTTCCAGTTTCGAGTTGCGAGTTGCGAGTTGCGAGTTTGAAAACCCGCACGGAGGAGGGCCGGGGGAAACTCGAAACTTGCAACTGTAAACTCGCAACTATTCTTAATCATATTCTTCCCTGAACTTCTTCCTCAGCCAGTAGGAGAAGATGTTGAAGGCGAAGGTGAGGACGAACAAACTCATTCCGGCGGCGAAGATGGTGCGGTATTCGATGGTGCCGTAGGGGGTGTCGCCGAGGGAGACCTGGACGATGTAGGCGGTCACCGTTTCGACGCTGGTGAGGGGATTGAGCGTCAGTTTGGGCTGTTGCCCGGCGGCGATGGCCACCACCATCGTCTCCCCCACCGCGCGGGAAACCCCCAGGATGAAGGCCGACCCCACCCCCGAAAGGGCGGCGGGGAGGACCACCCGCAGGGAGGTCTGGAGTCGGGTGGCCCCCACCGCCAGCGATCCTTCCCGCAGGGCCATGGGGACGGCGGTGAGGGCGTCCTCGGAAAGGGAGGCGATGATGGGGATGATCATCACCCCCATCACGATGCCGGCCGAGAGGGCGTTGAAGCCGCTCAATTCGGGGATGAATTTTCTCAGGAACGGCGTCACCGTCAGCAGGGCGAAGTAGCCGAAGACCACCGTGGGGATGGCCGCCAGCACCTCGAGGGCGGGCTTGACGGCGTTGCGCACCCTCGGCGAGGCGTACTCGGAAAGGTAGATGGCGCTCACCAGGCCGATGGGGCCGGCCACCGCCATGGCGATCGCGGAGGTGAGAAAGGTGCCGCACAGGAGCGGCAGGATGCCGAAGTGCTTGTCCTGGAACAGGGGGGTCCACTGCGTCGAGGTGACGAACTCCCACAGGGAGACCTCACGAAAGAACTCGAGGGTCTCGAACAGCAGAACGCCGATGATCCCGAAGGTGATGAGGACGGTCGCGAGGGCGCTCGACAGGAGCGCCCCCTCGATCGTCTTTTCCCGGAACCGCTGGATGGTGCGTGATTTCATATTCTTCTGTAGCCGCACCCTTTACGGGCGCGTTCGCGGGCTAAAGCCCGCGCCTACATTATTTTTCTTTCGCCAGCAGGTCTTCGACCTTGACCCCGATCTGCGCCCCCTGGCCGCCGAAGACCGAACCGGTGATCCCCTTGGCGAACCGTTTCGCGGCCAGGTCGTAGGCCAGGTCGGGAAGGGCGATGTAGCCCACTTCCTTCGACAGTTCGCCGCCGTTCTTGAGGTAGAACTCGATGAACCGCTTCACCTCGGGCTTTTTGACGCTGGCCTTGTTGACGTAGATGAACAGGGGGCGGGAGAGGGGCTGGTAGACCGCGTTCTTGATGTTGTCGTAGGTGGGTTCATGCCCCTTGGCCCCTCCCTCGGGGATGATGGGGACCACCTTCAGCTTGTCCTGGTTCTCCTCGTAGTAGGCGACCCCGAAGTAACCCAGGCCGCCCACTTCGGAGGCCACGCCCTGGACCAGGACGTTGTCGTCCTCCGAGGGGGTGAAGTCGGTGCGGCTGGCCATCGACTTGCCGTTGATGGCCTCGGTGAAGTAGTCGAAAGTGCCGCTGTCGGTGCCGGGACCGAAGAGGACGAGGGGCTTGTCGGGGAACGAGGCGCGTATCTGGCTCCACTTCATCACCTTGCCGGTGGCCTCGGGGGCCCACATCTTTTTCAACTCCTCAACAGTGAGTTGGTCCACCCAGGTGTTGGCCTTGTTCACCACCACGGCGATGCCGTCGTAGGCCACGGGCAGTTCGATGTAGTCCACCGCATTCTTGGCGCAGAGGGTCACCTCGGAGGGCTTGATGGGTCGGGAGGCGTCGGAGATGTCGGTTTCTCCGGTGCAGAACTTCTTGAATCCGCCGCCGGTGCCGGAGATGCCGACGGTGACGTTGACCCGGCCGCGCTCGGCCTTCTGGAACTCCTCCGCCACGGCCTCGGTGATGGGGAAGACGGTGGACGAACCGTCCACCTTGATGAGCGTGCCGGCAAAACCGGCCACGGCACCCAGGACGATCGTCGCAAGGGCGAAACAAAGGGTCATGCGCTTCATTGAGGATTCCTCCTTGAGATTATTTATGTTAGGCCGCTTCGGTGAAGCGATCGTTAAGGAATGGTTAAGATATGGTTAAGGAGCGCCCGGGAGGGGGGCGGGACAGCCCATCTCCCGGCGTTCATCCCATTAGATCTTGATGATGAAATCGATCTGGAACCGCGTCAGGTCCTTGTAGGCATCGGTGGGATCGTCGATCCGGTCTGTGAGATAGACGGTGGCGCCGAAAGTGCTCCACTTGGTGGTGACATAGGTGAAATCGAACCGATGGGACTCGCTGTTGGTGCCGATGGTCGCATCGGACTGGACGAACGCGTAGAAGAGCGACTCCGCCTCCATGTAGTAGTAGGTGTAGCGCATTTCCCAGTCACCCTTGCTCTTGGTGGAACCGTAGGAGCCGCGGAGGAAATAGGCGGTGTCCTGGTCGTTGTAGGCGCCGTTGTTGACAAAGTAATGGGCCTTCAACCCGAACTTGCCGGTCTTGAACTCGGCGAAGCCGCTGACGATCTCGAAGTCGCTCTTGAGGGATTCGAACTTGCCGTCGGCGGTCTTGGTATAGGCGTTGGTCAGCGGGTTGCCGGTGATCTTTTTGTCGAAGGTGGCCTTGGCCAGGTACGAGGGGTCCATATACTCCTCGTAGGTGGCCCCGATGAGGAGGCTCATGGAGTCGCTCTTCATCTCGTAGTAGGGCTGGAAGCCGACCAGGAAGGTCTCGTCCTTGGTGCTCTGCTCGAGCAGGATGGTCTGGAAGAGGCCCAGATTGAAGGCGTGCTCAGCGACGCCGGGGGCCTTGCCTGAGGAAAACCGGAGGGTCTCGGCAAGACCCTCAACGTTGACATCGTCGTCCCACTCGATGTCGGCGGTAATGCGGTTGCCCTTCCAGGGGAACTTCCCGGCGCTCATGGCGAACACGCTGGAGGGCTTCCAGTTTAGATAGGCCTCGGCGATGTAGAACCCCTTCTTGGTGAAGCCGTCGGAGAAGGTCTGGTTGTCGGAGACGGGGTCGGTGGTGTCGCCGGTGCGCAGCCCCATCATAAACTTGGTGTTGTCGCCCAGCTTGGACTCGAGACCGAGGCGAAGGCGGAACCGCTCGCGCAGACGGTCCTCCGCGCCGCTCTGCTCGAATCCTTCGAACCGAAGGCGGAAGTCGCCCTTGAGGATGATGGTCTCGTACCACGCCTTCTTCTTCTCTTCCTTCTGAGGGGCCGGGGCCTGGGCCCAGGCCGGCGCCCCGAACAACAGGGCCGTTGCGAGGATCAGGAAACGCTTCATACAACCTCCTTGCGGTTTATTAGGTTCGGGGAAGTGTAGGGGCCCCGTGTTAAGGCCTGATGAAGATTGTATGAAGGGGCGGTGAAGCGAAAGAAGTGGCGCACGGACCGGGGCCGACCCCTGCCTTGCTTCTCGACGCCCGGGACATCCTCCTCTGCGGGCGGTGCTTTTCCCCCGATAATCGGCTACAGTCGCTTCATCTCGCTCAGCATCTTAATTTAGATAGGGACTGTCCCTATTTTCCACGGCTATTGCGCGCTCCCTGCCCGGCTACGGGCCAACAGGGCGATGACTCCGGCATGCTGGTGCCTCTGCGCGGCCTGGAGGGGCGTTTCGCCCGCGGCATGCAAACAAAAGGAGGCCGACAGTGCGACATCGGGGTCCGCCCCCTTGTCCAGGAGCAACTGCACCAGCGCCGCGTTCCCGTTCTCGGCGGCCCTGTAAAGGGGCGTGGCCCCCCACCGGTCGCGCGCGTTGACATCGGCCCCCCGCTTGATCAGGAGGGCCGCCGCCAGGGTCCCATTGTTCCCCGACCGCTCGACGGCGCGCACGAGGGCGGGACAGCCGTCCTTGTCCTTCAGGTCCACGAGGTCGGGCCGCCGGTCAATGGCGGCGCTGTGGGGGCGATCATGGGCGAGGCGAGTTGTTCATAGCGGGCAAAGAGGTGCTCGACGCGGTCGCGGTTCCGGACGAGCCGCTTCACGCCGAGGTCCACGGCCGATGGCGGGGCTTGCGGTTCGCGGGCTTGACGGCCCAGCGATTCGACTACAGTCCCCACCTGACCCTTCCTCAATTCCTTTTCCGGAAGATCTTTCGTCAAGGCCACAACATCGAGAATCTGAATGGTTTCTGACATGACTTTACCTCGCCTTAAGCATATAACAGCTGAGAAAGCGGGCGCAATCCCCGCCTGTGCCCCCATACGCCGGGATTGTCTGTGGTTGTTGTAGGGGCCCGGCATGCCGTGCCCAAGGTCCGATTAACCCAGCCAAGGGGTATCCATGGATGAATGGGATTGTCTTCGATCTGGGTGGTCTCGATCCATGGCCCATTGCCTTGGATTGTTGACAATGTACTCGCGGATGCGGCCCAACTGGTCCTCGTCACGGATGATATGCTCGTAATAATTGCGCTGCCACAAATCCGCGCCGGGCGTCCCGTTCAATGCGTTGGCCCTTTTGGTCGCCATCGATTTGAACTGTGTCAGGATTGCCCCGATGGAATCCGCTGCCGGTCCTTTCGGCCGTTGCGTAGGGGCGACCCGGTGGGTCGCCCGTTCGGCTTCGAATGCGACCCGGTGGGTCGCCCTCGTGTCGGGCATGATTACAATTATCCCATGCAGATGATTGGGCATGACGACAAAATCTGATAGGACTATTGATGATCTGATTTCAGCGGTCCGCAGCCATTCTTCCTGGACGATCTGGCCGATGGCGTTCAAACGAACGGTTTCTTCCATGATCGTTCCGAAAAAGCATCGCCGCCGGTGCGCGCACAGCGTGACGAAATAGGCACCATGGCCCGAATAATCATAACCCTTCAACCGGATGGACCGGCGGTCAGGATCCATGGTTGCCATTATACCGCGACGCTTTTATAGGGGTAGGGAGGGCCGGTT
>DCUZ01000108.1 GCA_002327305.1 Holophagales bacterium UBA2201
TTCCCGCCTTCCCGCCTTCCCGCTTTCCCGCCTTCCCGCCTTCCTGCCTTCCCGCCTTCCCGCTTTCCCGCCTTCCCGCCTTCCCGCCTTCCCGCCTTCCCGCGTATTTGCTACAATACGCCCCTATGATCACGAAGGACCTTTCGATCGCCGAACAGATGGCCTACCTGCGCAAGGGGGCCGAACACCTGATCGAACCCGCCGAACTGGAGGCCAAGCTCAAGCGGGGAAAGCCCATCACCGTCAAGGTGGGGTTCGACCCCTCCGCCCCCGACATCCACCTGGGCCACACCGTGGTGATGCGCAAGATGCGCCACTTCCAGGAACTGGGGCACCGGGTGGTCTTCCTCATCGGCGACTTCACCGGCCTCATCGGCGACCCCACGGGGAAGAAGGCCACGCGCCCGCAGTTGACGCGCGACGAGGTGCTGGCCAACGCCGAGACCTACAAGCGGCAGGCCTTCAAGATCCTGGACCCTCAGGAGACCGTCATCGATTTCAACTCCCGCTGGCTGGGGGCCCTCGGCGCCGAGGGGTTCATCCGCCTGGCAGGCAAATATACCCTGGCCCGCATCATGGAGCGCGACGACTTCACCAAGCGGTGGAAAGCCGGCGAGCCCATCGCCCTGCATGAACTGCTCTACCCGCTGGCCCAGGGGTACGACAGCGTCGCCCTCAAGGCGGACATCGAGATGGGGGGCACCGACCAATTATTCAACCTCCTCGTGGGGCGCAACCTCATGCGCGAGTACGGCCTCGAGCCCCAGGTGGTCCTCACCCTCCCCCTTCTGGAGGGGCTCGACGGCGTGGAGAAGATGTCCAAGTCGCTCGGCAACTATGTCGCGGTGGAGGAGAAGCCGGAGGAGATGTTCGGCAAATTGATGTCGGTCTCCGACGTCCTCATGTGGAAGTACTACACCCTCCTCACCGACCTCACCCCCGCCGAGATCGAGACGCTCAAGGCGAAGGTGGCCGGCGGCTCGCTCCACCCCAAGCAGGCCAAGGTGGACCTGGCCAAGACCATCATCACCGGGTTCCACTCCGCCGAAGCGGCCCGGGCCGCCCACGAGCACTTCGAGCGCGTCTTCTCGCAACACCGGGTCCCCGACGACATCCCGGTCGCCCGTCTGGCGCTCCATGAGGAGCACCTCCTGGTCAAGGTGCTCAAGGACGCCGGGGTGGCGGCCTCCAACGGCGAGGCGCGCCGCCTGATTTCCCAGGGCGCCGTGGAGATGGATGGCGAGCGGGTCTCCGACCCCGAGTTCCGCCTCAAGGCGACGGAGAAGGGGGACCGGGTGTTCAAGGTGGGAAAGCGGAAGTTCCTGCGGGTGGTCCTGGCGTAGCAGGGAACGGACGGCGGACGGCGCAGCGGGACGGGTTGGGTCCCGCTACCCCCCGGGCTCCGCGCGGCTCAACCCCGGGCCGCTATTTGTGGCTCTGCACGCCGTCGGGCCACTCCAGGAATTGGCCGCAGTACAGGACGATATCGTTGTCGAACGTCGAAACTCGGGCGGCTCAGCCCCCTTTGCGTCCCAGCCCCGCCCCCCCCATGAGGGTCAGGCGCTGGCCGTCCAGGACCACCAGGCGGGGGGTGGATTCCGCGTCGTCGAAGAGGACGAACGCCGGATGGGGGGTGAGCCAGGACGAGGGGTTGAAAAAGCCCATCCCATCCTCCTCGTCCTCCTCGCGCCGGTGGGTGTGGCCGGCCACCACCCACCGCGCCCCCCGCTTCATCCCGTCGGCCATGGCCCGCCGCTTCACCCGCTCCGCGGCGCGGGCGAAGACCGAGGAGGCCCTTTGGGCGAGCTGGATGGCGGTCTTGCGGGGGACGTCGAACCAGATGACGAGCCCGTGAAGGTGGCGGCGGAGATGGCGGAACTGCCTCGACGAGCGCTGGATCTCGTCGTAGGCGTCCCCGTGGGTGACGAAGACCGCCTCGCCCCGGTGGCGGAAGGTGTAGTCGTCGTGGACCTTCACCCCCAGGAGCGGCTCGAGCATCTGGGCCGGCCCGTCGTGGTTGCCCCGGATCCAGACCACCTCGATCCGCTCGCCGAGGGCGCGCACCGCCTGCAGGACCCCCCAGTGGTCGGCGTTGAACCGGCGGAAGTTGACGTCGTCGAAGATGTCGCCGTTGAGGACGAGGCGGTCCATGGGGACCTCCTCCAGGACCCGGCGCAGGAGGCGCGCCCGGCACAGCGGGGAGCCCAGGTGGATGTCGCCCAGGATCACCGTGCGCACTTCAGCGCCCCTCCGTCCGGCGGGCGTTACGCATCGGCATCCGGTTTCATGGCATCCTCTTCAGGAAGGGGTACAGCGCCAGGCTGAACACGACCGGGTAGACCTCGTAGAACACCCGGATCTCCCGGGGGCATCCGAAAACCAGATGGGCCCCGTAAAGCACCGCCAGCATGGCCAGGCCCGACTTCAGAAAGGCCGGCTTGCTGTTCCAGTCGAAGAGGACCGCCAGGGCCACGGCCCCCCAGGCCAGCCCCGTCTCCAGGGAGTAGGCCCGGTAGTTCAGGGCCAGCATCTCCCACAGGTGGAACTCGACGGCGCCCCCCGGCCGCGACGCGAAGGCGAGCATGAGCCCGGCGCGGATCAGGACCACCACGGCTGCCTGGGCCAGCATCAGCCGCCGGAAGCGCCCCCGGTCCATCCGCCCCCCCCGGAAGAAATGGAGCCCGAAAACGAGCGGGAAGAGGACGGCCGTTTCTTTGTTGAGGCAGGCCACGGCGAGGACGGCCAGGTAGGCCGCCCAACGCCGCTGAACCATGAACAGGAGGCACAGGGTGGACAACGCCAGCATGGGGAGGTCGTAATAATGGGCGAAATCGAAGAACGGCGGCAGACCGAGGAGGGCGGCGAACGGAACCAGGCGCGTCCACGGGGTGGCGATGCCCGTGCCCGCCCTGAAGAAGGGCTCGACCGTCAAGGCGAACGCCAGCAGGAACAGGCCGATCCATCCGTACCAGATCACGGTCTCCACCTGGAAGCCCGGCTCGATCCGGACCACCGCGGCCATCATCCGGTCGGGCGGGGTCGGCGTGATGTTGCGGGCGAGGAGATCCCGGGCGGACGAAGGCAGAACGGCGGCGGTGGACCGGGTCAGGGCGGGCAGGAGAACCCGGTAGGCGAAAGGCCGGGGCGTGGTCCCGGAGAGGGACGCGGAGACGCGCGTGCCCGAAAACTTGTTGATGTCCGAATCGAGGAGGAAGATGATGAAAACGGCGGCGGTGAACGCGATCAGCAGGGGGAGGTAGGCCCAACGGACCCAGCCGGCCAGCGGCCCGCGCGCCGCAACGGCCCCCCCGCCGCCGTCGCGAGCGGTCCCTGCGCTCATGCCGGCTCCGGGTCCCCGGCCGTCGCGCCCCGGCCCAACCTCTTGAGAAAGGGGTAAAGGACCAGGACGAGCGCCACGGGGTAGATTTCGCAGGCCAGGCGGATCCCCGAAGGGGACCCGAGGACCGCGGAGGCCGCATAGAGCGGAAGGGCCGCGGCCAGCACCGCCTTCAGGAGGGCCGGCTTTTCCGACCAGTCGAACGCGGCCGCCAGGAGGATGGCGGTCCACGCCACGGCCGTGTCCATGCGATAGGCCCGGAGGAGGGGCGATAGAAGGTCCCATCGCAGGGCCTCCACCATCCCTCCCGGGCGGTCGGCGTACGCGGCCGCCAGCCCCCACCGGATGAGGACCACCACCGCGGCCTGCCCCAGCAGGAGCGGCCAGAACCGCCGGCTTTCCATCCGGTCCCTCCGTCCGAAATGGAGCGCGAAGGCGAGCGGGAACAGGACCGCGGTCTCCTTGTTCATCGCGGCCGCCGCCAGCGTGACGCCGTAGGCGGCCCAGCGCCGCTTCACCATGAACAGAAGGCACAGGGTGGACAGGGCGACCATGGGGAGATCGTAATAGCGGGAGTGGAGGAACAGGGGGGGGAGCCCGGCCAGGGCGGCGAAGGGGACCAGGAGGGTCCACCCCGATCCCAGGCCCGTGACCGCGCGGAAGAACGGCTCCGCCGCCAGGGCGAAGACCAGGAGGAAGAGCGCGACCCAGCCGTACAGCACCACGGCGGCGGGGGGAGCCATGGCGGCGACCGCTTCCCTGACCGGTCCGGGAAGGACGGCGACGGTCGCGCGCGCGGCCAGAGGGAGGAGCGCGCGGCAGGCGGCCGGCCGGGGAGCGGTCCCGGCGATGGCGGCGGAGGCGCCGGCGCGGGGGTCCTCGTTGAGGCCGGACTCGAGGGCGAAGAGGAGGGAGATGGCGGCCGCCAGGCCGGTCAGCGGCAGCAGGCAGGCCCTTCGGCCCCACCCGGTCAACGGCCCGCGATCCGCCGCGCCGGAACGGGCCGGATCAGCGGGCACTTTTGCCGCGGTACATCGCCTCGTCCGCGCGGCGGATGAGGGTGTCCTTCTGCCGGTCGGGCGGGTCGGCCGGGTCGGTGTCCTCCGAGAGGGTGGCGACCCCCACCGAGCACCCGATGACCCCCTTCAGGTTGCGCAGGGGGACCGAGAACCCCATGGAGCGCGCGAGGAAGGTGTGCCCCTCGATGGCGGCCCGGGCGCCCGCCGCGGCCCGCTCGGCCTCGGCGCGGGAGGCGCCGGGGAGGATGACGACGAACTCGTCCCCGCCGTAGCGGGCCAGGACGGCGTCGGGCCAGACGGTCGACTCCTTCAGGAGGAGCCCCACCTCGCGCAGGCATTGCGAGCCCGCCAGGTGTCCGTAGGCGTCGTTGACCCCCTTGAACTTGTTGAGGTCCAGGAAGAGCAGGGCGAGGTCCCGCCCCTCCCGGCGCGCGGCCTCCATCTGCTCGGAGAGCTTCAGGTGGAAAAAGCGGTCATTGTAAAGGGTGGACAACTCGTCGGTGATGGCGGCGCGCCCGGCGCGGCGGGCGTCGAGGAGCGACTGGACGGAGAGGGCCGTGTAGTCGGCGAACAGGGACATCAGCCGCTCGTCGGCCTGGGTGAACCCCCAGGTGCGGATGCAGTTGACCAGCTCCAGCACCCCGATGATGGCCCCGTCGATGACGATGGGAAGGGCCATGAGGGAGCGGGTGTGGAAGTCGCTGAAGCGGTCCCAGGAGGCGTCGAAATGGGGGTCGTTGTCGGGGTCGTTGGTGAGGTACGGGCGGCGCGTGGTGTAGACCAGACTTCCGATCCCCCGATCCAGCCGCGCCTGCTTCCCCACGAGGCCGGCGCTGCGGGTCCCGTAGGCCGCGACGAAGGTGAGGAGGTTCTGGTCGGGATGGGTCACCTTGGTGCGGGGGTCGTCGAGGAGGATGGAAGCCGCCTCGCAGGGGACGAACTCCGCCACGAGGGAGAGGACGCGCCGCAGGTACTCGGCGAATTCTATGGTAGTATCGAAGGCGAGGGCCGCCTTTTTCCTTTCCAGGAATGGTTCCAAAGCGGCCTGGGGCAGGGTATGGATTTCCACGGCTGCCCTTACATTTATCAGATTAGGGGAGAAAAAGCAAGGGATGCCGAAAAAATCTCTGGGCCAGCACTTCCTGGCTTCTCCGCGCCACGCGGAGATGCTGGTGGAGGCGCTGAAGGCGGGACCGGGCTCGACGGTGCTGGAGATCGGCCCCGGCCGGGGGGCGCTCACCCTCCGCCTCCTCGAGCGGGGGGTGCGGGTGGTGGCGGTGGAGGCGGACCGCGATCTGGCCCCCTTCCTCGACCGCCCGGGCCTTGCGGTCCATTTCGCCGACGCCACCCGCTTCCCGCCGGACATCCCCGCCTTCCTCCGGGAGCACGGCGTGACGGCGCTGTTGGGCAACCTCCCCTTCAACGTGGGGACCCACATATTCTTGCGGTTCCTGCCGGACCTTGATAAAATGGAGCGGATGGTCCTCACTTTTCAGAAGGAAGTGGCCGAAAAGGTCCACGCCGCCCCCGGAACGCCATCCTACGGCGCCCTGTCCGTCCTCGCGCGGACCTGGGCGCGCATCGAGTGGCTGGGCGTCATTCCCCCGGGGGCGTTCGTCCCGCCCCCCAGGGTGGACTCCGCGGCCTTGCGCCTGACCGCCTCGGGGGAGGCGCGGGGGCTGGATTGGAACGCATTCTCCGCCCTCCTCCATCGCGCCTTCGCCGCCCCGCGCAAGACCCTCTGGAACAACCTCAAGCCCCACTACGGCGCGGACCGCCTGCGGGGCGCCCTCGCCGCCTGCGGCCTGCCCGAACGAACCCGCCCCCATCAGGTGGAACCGGCGATCTTCAGGGCCCTTCGGGCCGCCCTGGGGGAGGCGTAGGGTGACCCTTCCCCTGGCCCTGGCCCTGGCCCTCATCCAGGGGTTGACGGAGTTTCTCCCCGTCTCCTCCTCGGGACACCTCGCCCTGGCGCAGAACTTTTCCGGCGCCTTCGCCGAGCCGCCCGTCCTCTTCGACCTCTGGCTCCACCTGGCCACCCTCTCCGCCATCCTGGTCTATTACCGGCGCAACCTGGGGGCCTACTTCCGTCCGGACCGCCTGGGCCTGCTGGTCGTGGCCACCGCGGTCACCGGCGCCGTGGGACTGGGGCTGAAGCCCCTGGCGGAGGCGGCGTTCGGCCTCCCCGCCGCGGTGGCGGTCCTGCTCCTGGCCACCGCCGCGGTCCTCTGGGCCACCGCCGTCCTTCCCCCTCCCGCCCCGCGGCCCCTCGACTGGCGGCGCGCCGCCCTCGTCGGCCTGGCCCAGGGGGCGGCGGTCTTCCCCGGCCTCTCCCGGTCGGGGCTCACCATCAGCGCCGCCATGCGCCTGGGCGTGGAGCCCGACCGCGCCTGCGAGTTCTCCTTCATCCTCTCGGTCCCGGCCATCCTCCTGGCCAACGGCCTGCACCTGTGGCAGCACCGCGCGGCCCTGGGGACGGTGGACTGGGGCGCCTACGGCGCCGCCTTCGTCCTGGCCTTCGCGGCCGGGCTGGCCTCCATCCATTGGACCCGAGCCGCCTTTTCCCGCAACCGGTTGCGGCCTTTCGCCCTCTACCTCGTGGCCCTCTCCGCTATCTCCCTGGGATATCATGTCCACCGAACAGTTCATTAAGAAGATCGTCCTCCTGGTCCTGGTCTTCCTGGCCTTCCTGTTTTTCCTGGCCCTGGCCTCGTACCACCCGGACGACGTCTCCATCCTCAACCAGCGGGTGACGGCCGCCTATGAGTCGCCCAGGAACATCATCGGATACGTGGGCGCCTCGGTGGCGGCGGTGTGCTTCCAGGTCCTGGGGGCCGCGGCGTTCCTCCTCGTGGGCCTCGCGGGCGTCCTCATCCACCATTACGCCCGGCCGGGGGAGGTTCCCCCCTCCCGGGTCCAGGTGTTCCTCAAGGGGGCGGGCATCCTCCTCTTCCTCGTGTTCTTCCCCACCCTCCTGGGCCTGCTCCTGCCCACCCTCTACTGGCACGGCAGTCCCCTCCTGACGGGGGGGCTGGTGGGCCAGGGGCTGGCCCGAACCCTCACCTCGGGCCTGGGGTTCTGGGGCTCCCTCCTCGTCGCCGTCTTTTTCTCCGCCCTCGGGGGGATGCTCTTCTTCGTCTGGATCCCCGGACACGCCGCGCCGCCCGGCTGGGGGACCTGGACCGCCCTGCGCCAACGGCTGACCCTGTGGTTCTACCGTTGGCGGAACCGCAAGGCCGAGCACCGCATCGCCACCAAGATCCTCCGCGGCGAGGAGGAGGGTCGGAAACCCCTCCCCCCTCCGGGCTCGCTGGAGGAGGACCTGGGGCACCCCCTGGCGGCCGCCTCCCGGCCCGGCCAGCCGGAGAAACGCCCCGCAAGGGCCCCCCGCCCCTCCAGGAAGGCGCCGGACCCGGCCCAGCTCCCCCTCATGGAGGTCCCCCGCGAGGCGTACCTCCTCCCCGACCCGCAGCTCCTCGACCCGCCGGAAAAAGTGCCGCGGGAGAACAACCGCATCCTGATGGAGATGGGGAAAGCCATCGAAGGGAAGTTCGCGGAGTTCCAGGTGACGGGGAGGGTGGAGGGCATTCATCCCGGCCCCGTGGTGACCACCTTCGAGTTCAAACCCAACGAGGGGATCAAACTGACCCGGATGCTGGCCCTGCAGGACGACCTGGCGCTGGCCCTCAAGGCCGAGGCGGTGCGCATCGACCGCATCCCGGGCAAGGGGACGGTGGGGATCGAGGTCCCCAACCCCGGCCGGGAGATCATCGCCCTGCGGGAGATCGTCGAGTCGCCGGCGTTCAGGGATTCCAAATCCCCCCTGACCATCGCCCTCGGCAAGGACATCCACGGCGCCCCGGTCGCCGAGAGCCTGGCCCGGATGCCCCACCTCCTCATCGCCGGGAGCACCGGTCAGGGCAAGAGCGTGGCCATGAACTCCATCCTGATGAGCATCCTCTTCCGGGCCGCCCCGGACGAGGTGAAACTGGTCCTCATCGACCCGAAGAAGGTGGAGTTCTCCATCTACGAGGACATCCCCCACCTCTGCGCCCCCATCATCACCAGCCCCAAGCGCGCCGCCGCCGCCCTCCAGTGGGCGCTGGCCGAACTGGAGACCCGCAGCCGGAAATTGAAGGACCTGCAGGCCCGCGACATCGAGGCCTTCAACCACGCCGTCCGCGTCCGCGGCGAGGGGGATCCCCTCCCCTACATCGTCATCTTCATCGACGAGCTGGCCGACCTGATGCTCCAGTTGCGCAAGGAGATCGAGGACTCCATCGCCCGCCTGGCCCAGATGGCGCGGGCCGTGGGGATCCACCTGGTCATGGCCACCCAGCGCCCCTCCACCGACATCATCACCGGCATCATCAAGGCCAACTTCCCCACCCGGATCGCCTTCGCCGTGGTCTCCAAGGTGGACAGCCGCGTCATCCTGGACGACAACGGCGCCGAGAAACTCCTGGGGCGGGGCGACATGCTCATGCTCACCTCCACCTCGTCGCGCCTGCGCCGGCTCCACGGCTCCTTCGTCTCCTCCCCGGAGATCTCGCGCGTGGTGCGGTTCCTCAAGGCCCAGCAGCGCCCCGCCTACATCGAGGCGGTGGTGGCCCTCCAGAGCAAGGTGGAGGGGGCGCCCGACGGCGAGGTGGACGAGTCGGACCCCATGTTCAAGGAGGCGGTCCGGACGGCGCTCACCACCAAGATCGCCTCGGCCACCTTCCTCCAGCGGAAACTGCGCGTGGGATACGCCAAGGCCGCCCGGTTCCTCGACCTGATGGAGCAAAAGGGGTGGATCGGCCCCACGCAGGGGGCCAAGCCGCGGGAGATCCTCCTGTCGAAGGAGGAGGTGGAGCGCCTTCTGGACCAACTGGAGCGCGAGGGCGGCGATGCGCCCCCGGAAGAGTGATCTCGCGCCGTATCCGTCCTATCTCCCCCTTCACGCGTCAAGAGAATTGAAGCGCCGCGCCGAGCGGGCGCGGGCGATGCTCTCCCCGTGCCGCCTCTGCCCCCGTCTCTGCGGAGCGGACCGCACGGGCGGCGCGATAGGGACCTGCGGCATCGGCCCGTCGGCCGTGGTGGCATCGGCGGGGCTCCACTTCGGCGAGGAGGCCCACATCTCTGGCGCGCGCGGCTCCGGCGCCCTTTTCCTCGCGGGGTGCTCCCTGCGGTGCTCCTTCTGCCAGAACGCCTCCATCAGCCGGTACGTGGAGGGAAGGGCAACTCCGCCGGAGGCGCTGGCCGCCCTTTTTCTCGACCTGCAGGAGCAGGGGGCCCACAACCTCAACTGGGTCACCCCCACCCATTGCGTGCCCCCGCTGCTCGAGGCCCTGGCCCTCGCGGTGGAGGCGGGGATGAGACTTCCCATCGTCTTCAACTCATCGGGCTACGACGCCTTGGAGACCCTGCGCCTGCTGGACGGGGTGGTGGACATCTACATGCCCGACGCCAAGTTCGCCGACCCCGCCTGCGCGGAGCGCCTCGCGGGAGCTCCCGACTACCCGGAGGTGAACCGGGCGGCCCTGCTCGAAATGGCCCGGCAGACGGGTCCCTGGACGGCCGACGGGCGCGGCGTGGCGCGCCGGGGCGTCCTCGTGCGCCATCTCGTCCTCCCGGGCGGGGCGTCCGGGACGCAGGCCATGATGGAGTTCCTGGGAAGAGAACTGCCGGAAGCGGCCCTCTCCCTCCTGTCGCAATACCGCCCCCACCACCGGGCCATGACCCTGGACGGGATGGACCGCCCCATCCACCGCGGGGAGTGGGAGGCCGCCGTGGAAGCGGCCCGGGTCCTGGGCCCGTCCATTCAGTACATCCAGCCGTTCTGCGGAGCGGAATGAAAGGAGATCGAACATGCGCGTATTATTCATCGTATTGCTGGCGTTGGGGGCGGCCATGCCCGCCTTCGCCACCTATTCCATCGTCGCCTGGGACGGCGACGAAATGGGCGTGGCGGTGCAGAGCCACTGGTTCTCGGTGGGCAACGGGGTGGTGTGGGCCGAGGCGGGGGTGGGCGCCGTGGCCACCCAGTCCTTCGTGGAGGTCTCGTACGGCCCGCTGGGCCTTGAATTGATGCGGGGCGGCAAGAACGCCGAAGCGGCGCTCAAGGCCCTCCTCGCCGCCGACGGCGGGCGCGCGGTGCGGCAGGTGGGGATGGTGGACGCGGGCGGGACCGCGGCGGCCTGGACCGGGGACGAATGCATCGCCCACGCCGGCCATCTCGAGGGGGAGCACTTCACGGTCCAGGCCAACATCATGCGCACCGCGAAGGTCCCGCGGGCGATGGCGGAGGCGTTCCGCGATTCTTCGGGTCCCCTTGCTGAACGTTTGCTCCAGGCCATCGAGGCGGCCGAGAGGGCGGGCGGCGACCTGCGCGGGAAGCAGTCGGCGGCGATCAAGGTGGTGAAGGTCAAGGCGGCCGGCCCCGCGTTCCGCAACGTCGTCGTGGACCTGCGGGTGGAGGACTCCCCGCTTCCCCTGCCCGAACTGCGCCGCCTCTGGACGGTCCACCAGGCCTACGAGGCGATGAACCGCGGGGACGAGGCGCTCGCCCTGAAGGACGTCGCCGGCGCCCGGAAACACTACACCGAGGCGGCCGACCGGTATCCCGAAAAGGCCGAGATCCGGTTCTGGCAGGGGGTGGCCCTCCTGACCGCCGGCGAGGAGGCCGGGGCGCTGGGGGTGCTGCTTCCGCTCCTGAGGGAAAACCCCGACCTGCTGGAATTGCTCCGCCGACTCCCCGCGGCGAAGCAACTGAGCGGGGAGGACCTGGCGCGCGTCCTCGACGCCCTCAAGGGGAGGCGGCCGTGAAAAGTTTCCGGAAGGAACTGTGGTTCGAGGTCCCCTCCCGGAGGGGGTTCGTCAATATCACCGGCGCCGTGGAGGCGTGCCTGCGGGAGAGCGGCATCCACGAGGGGCTGTGCCTGGTCAACGCCATGCACATCACCGCCTCGGTCTTCGTCAACGACGACGAAAGCGGCCTCCACGCCGACTTCGAGGCGTGGCTGGAGGGGCTGGCCCCCCACGCCCCCACCGACCGCTGGCGCCACAACCGCACGGGCGAGGACAACGGCGACGCCCATCTCAAGCGGACGGTGATGGGCCGCGAGGTGGTGGCGGCCGTCACGGGAGGCAAACTCGACTTCGGCCCGTGGGAGCAGATCTTTTACGGGGAGTTCGACGGCCGAAGGCGGAAGCGGGTGCTGGTGAAGATCATCGGGGAATAGATTCGGGTTGCGGGTTGCGGGACCGGAATGTAGCCGCTTCAGCCGGCGCGTTAGATTGGGATTATTGCGGAGGATTATGCACGCCTTGCACCCGCGTGCAGACCCTCCCGCGTAAGTTCAGAGTTGAGAGTTGAGAGTTCAGAGTCCCCCGACCGCCCGTTTATAATGTGCGGAAGGCTTGCCCGCGTCGTGGGCCCGCGTGCAGACCCGCCCGCGTAAGTTCAGAGTTGAGAGTTGAGAGTTCAGAGTCCCCCGCCCGCATCGGGATAAGTCGGTTCGATGGCAGGGATATCATCCTCGCGCGAATTTCGACTTATGCGTGGCTTTCAGTCTGTGGCCATCGGCTGTATCTCCTGCCGTACCCTCCAGGCATCCGGAGTTCTTCAAGCCCATGACCCCGGCTCCCCAACCCCTTGCCCCCAGCCGGGGCCTTGCTATCCGCCCCTGCCGGTGCTATGATGCCGGCGTGGGAAAGAGGGGCCGGTCCGCGGTCGGGGATGTCGCGTCCATCGGGAAAAACGCCTTCCGGCGGATCCCGCCCGCTTCCCAAAATCTTCGGGAGGCGCAGTATGAGAGTTGCCGAGTCATTTCTTAAGGCAAAACCGGGTCTGATGGGCCTTCCGCTGTCCATCCTTTTGCTATTCCTGATAAGTCCTGTGGGACTTTGGGCGGCCGATCCAGGCTACGTTCCGGGAAAGGTACTGGTTAAACTTGAGTCGGGCATCATTCCTACAGAAATGACGACCGGTCTGGCCCAAGTGGATGCCCTGCTTCAGGTCTATGGGATTCGATCCATTGAACGGGCGATGAACTATCGGCCGCTGTTTTCAAACGCCTACGACCGATGGTGGGTCTTCAGATTCTTGGAAAGTGCGCCGGTGATGGAAATCGCCCAAAAACTCCAGGGGATGTCGGGGATCGTTCACGCCGGCATTTCCAACATCGTCTCTCTGGCCGGCATTCCACCGACCGATACCTATTACGGCGCCCAGTGGAACCTCGACAATACCGGACAGCGAGGCGGCGCCCCGGACGCGGATATTGATGCGCCTGAGGGATGGGCCTACTTTGGAGGAAATCCCCCCGGATCGTCTGGCATCACGATCGCCGTCATTGACACTGGGATCGCAAGAGATCATCCCGAATTTTCAGGCAGAATTCATATCATTAACGAACCGGAGCAGAATTTTACCGATGAGTATTTGAATCAGGACACTTACCCGCTTTGGAATACCGTGGAGGACGTCTGCAGTATTAAGCACGGCACCCGGGTTACCGGCTTTATCGCGGCCAATTGGGACAACGGTTTTCAAGTGGCCGGCCTTGATGCGCAATGCCGGATATTGCCGTTGAAGGTTATCAAAGGTGAGCAATGCTACGGGGATTCCACATGGTGGGCGCCCGCAATCTATTATGCGGCGGATAATAATGTCAAGATCATTTCCATGAGTCTGCAATGCTGGGGCAGCACATGTCCGGGCTGCGCAAATCCCAACGCGGTGATGATACAAATTCGCGAGGCGATCCAGTACGCCCGCGATAGGGGATGCATCATCGTTTCCGCAGCGGGAAATTGTGGGTTTGGACATGCGGATATTTCATATCCCGGTTGTTTTGAAGAGGTTATCTCGGTCGGCGCGACCAACTACCGTGACCTGCGTTCAATATGGAAGACGGAGCCTTCTTGCGGGGGAGCAAACGCCTCGGCGACAGGAACAGCGTTGGATGTCATGGCACCGGCGGGCCATGGGGCTGTGGATGACGATGTGACTGGGGTATGGCCGCCAAGTGTTTGGGTGTCCACAACGCGGCCGGAATCGGATTTTGGCTGTGCACCGCATACTCCTCCCCCGGATTATCCCGATTGGTCGTGTGGTTTTCTCGGCACCAGTTCGGCCACGCCCCAGGTGGCGGCTGTGGCATCGCTCATGCTGGCCCTCGATCCGTCACTGACGCATGAGGATGTGGCCTGCCTTCTCAAGGCCGGCGCCGATGACGACAGGTCTTCCGTGTCGGGTGATCCCAACGACTTGCCTGGCCGGGACGATTATTACGGATGGGGAAGAATCAGCATGAATCAAACCTTCAGTTGCATCTTTTCCCCAAACCCGGGTCTCCCGGTCTTATCGCAACCCGGCGACGGTGCCGCCGGTCAGGGCGACGAATGGTTCAATGTGGACCTCAAATGGACCGAAGCGTCCTGCGCCCTCGAATACAATGTCCATTTCGGCCAGAATTCCAACCCGCCCGTTGTGACGACCACTGCTTCCAGGGTATACCGCCCGGCGGACCTGAGGCCGGGCCAAACATACTTCTGGAACATTGCAGCGCGCGGATGTCTGGGATCGGCACCGACAACAAATCCATCCGCGAATTCCTTCACAATGCGAAACGGCCCCTACATCGAATTCGTGTCGTCCGAAGAGCCGGTGGAGGTGGGGGGGGACGGGGACGCCTACATGGAGGCGGGGGAGATTTGGAGCATGAGGGTGACGCTGAAGAACACCGGAACGATGGACGCAACGGCGGTCACGTCCGAACTGCGTGCGAACGTGGGGGGCAGCGCCTTTTCCCCCATCATCGTCTATAACAATGAAGCCGATAATTTCGGGGCTATCCCCGCCCGGGGGACCGGTTCTCTGGATTTCGTATTCCGCATTGACCCGGCACACTGGTACGCCCGATTTGATTGCGGCGCGGAGGTGCAATTTAATCTTGCGGCTATTTCCGCCTTGCCCGGCCCTTTTAATTATGCCGACAAGATGGACTTTGCCCGCGCAACCGTAGGTCGCAGTACGGTTAAAACAACGATCACCGATGGAACCATCAAAACAGAGGCATCTTCGGAAACTACTCCCGCCATGTATTTTGGCTACGACGATCCCTTGGCCACCTATTCCGCCTACGTGGTCGCCCCATTCAAACTTATCTTTCCATCGCCTGATTATCGGAAATGCGCGAAACTGGAACTTATATGGGATGACCATGCGGGTGAAAAGGCAACTATAACTATGGTGTTGAAGGCTTTTAATGCCTCCTTTCCAAGCGATGGAAGGTACGATGACGATTGGTTTAGCGAAAGTTATTCAGTGTCGGATTTTTATGCGGATCATTTGGCCGGCGATTACAAGGTAAAAATATCAAGAGATATTCCGTGCTCCGGAATTTTCGAGACAAGCACCATCAGCATGTACGTGGCTCAATCGTATCCTGAAGCGTGCCAAACCTACACCCCGATCGGCATCTACACAAACCCCGGGCGGGGCACGACGGCGGGGGGGACGTGGGTGGACGTGTACGGGCCGGCGGGGGCGTTCGAGAGCGGCTTGACGGCCGACCGGGTGAAATTCGACATGGGCAACTCGTGCCCCGCGTCCAATGCCCTGGAGGCCGAGGCGGTGGACCGGCTTTCGGACAACCACCTCCGGGTCCGGACGCCCACGGCCGCCGCGGAGACCACCGCGGCCCTCAGCGTGGACAACCCCACCCTCTCCGATCACTGTCTGACCGATGCCTACATATATAAGACCCTGGCCTACACCGCCAACCAGGGGTCCGGCG
>DCUZ01000055.1 GCA_002327305.1 Holophagales bacterium UBA2201
AGCCTCGCCGGCGCGGCGCGAAACCTTCTCGAAGACCTCGCCACGCACGGCCACGACGCCCTCCAATGCGAACTCCCCGCCATCCTTGACGAAGTATCGTTGACCTGCACGGGCGACGACTCCACCCTCGCCCTCCTCTACAACCACCCGCACGTCCGCACGCTCTCCAAGTGTGAGAAAGGAGCCAGCCATGACTCAAATCCTCGATCAGAACACGGTTCTCAAAACCTTCCCCTCTGGGCGCACGTGCCGTATTGAAGCCTACATCGGCGGCGGCACGCAAGGCCAAGTGTACAAGGCCAGCCTCGACGGCCAACCCGTCGCGGTGAAATGGTACTATCCGAACATCGCCGCCCAAATGCCCGAGGAAAACCTTCAACGACTCATCAGCACGCCATCGCCTAGCCCGAAATTCGCGTGGCCCCTCGCTATCGTCAAAAGCAAGAAAGTGCCGGGTTACGGGTACGTCATGCCCCTCCGCCCGGAAGGCATGCACGGCATCGACGACCTCATTAACCGCCTCGTCGACCCCGGATTCTTTATCTTGTGCACAGCGGCCTTCCACCTCGCGGACAGCTTTCTCAAACTGCACGCGCTCGGCCTCTGCTATCGTGACTTGTCGTACGGCAACGCGTTTATCAACCCCCGCTCTGGCGACGTGTGCATCTGCGACAATGACAATGTCACGATCAACGGCGACCGGCACGCCACAGTCCTCGGCACTCCCCTCTTCATGGCGCCCGAGATCGTCAAACGCCAAGCGTACCCTGACGCGAATTCCGACCTTTACAGCCTCGCCACCCTCCTCTTCCTTCTCTTCATCCTCGACCACCCCCTCTTCGGCCGGCGCGAACACGCCGTCCACTGCCTGGACGAGGCCGCCATGAACCACCTGTGCGGCACCAACCCGTTATTCATCTACGACCCGAACGACGAGTCCAACCGCCCCGTACCCGGGCGTCACGTGAACGCGCTCGCATTCTGGCCCCTCTACCCCCTCGCTTTTCGCCGTCTTTTCACGAAAAGCTTCACCACGGGCCTGCGAGACGCTCAGAACGGTCGCGTCCGCGAAAGCGAATGGCGCGCCGCCATCGTCCAACTCCGAGACTCGATCCACTACTGTCGTTGCGGCGCGGAAAATATGTACGACCGCGAACAACTCGCCAACGCACAACCCCGAGCGTGCGCAGCCTGCCAGCAACCTCTCGTCCTCCCGCCGAGACTGCGCACCAAGCACGGCATCATCATGCTCAACCACGACACGAAACTGTACGGCCACCACCTTAGCGAAGCCCACCTTTACGTTTTCACCAAACCCTGGGCGGAAATCGCACAACACCCGAGCACCGGTCAGTGGGGGTTGAGAAACCTCTCCCCGGACCCTTGGAAAGCCACCCTCTCCAACGCTTCACCCCAAGACGTTCCCAACGGCAAGGCCGTCACGCTCACCGACGGCCTCAAGCTCGACTTCGGAACCCTCGAAGGGCACCTCAAAGCCTGACAAAGGAGAAACCATGAACGGCATTCTAAAGTCCCTCATCCACGCCACCCTCCTCACCATGGCGCTCAATATCATCGCGCTCGTCTTGGAGAAAGCCGACGCGCCCATCATCACCCGGATTCTCGTCCTCATGGCGCACGGCCACTACTTCACACTCTCGTACGCCGCCGCGTGCACGATGAACCGCCAATTCATCCTGCTCCTCTCAGGCGTCACGATCATCGCTCTCTCCGTCCTGCACCAGCCCAGCTTTCATGCGATCAACCTCCTCCTCCCCGTAGCTGGAGGCATCGCTTTAGGCCTGGGAGTCCTCGCAGCCCTGCAGGAATCCCAAGGCACGTCGCCACCGTCTCAAGGAGCATCGTAATGTCAAGCACGAACGGACCGAAAAACCCCTACGTTCAACCGCTCGCCAGCGTCCCACCCGCGCCAGCGGTTGAAAGCAGCGAAGAAGAGCACTTTATCGTGAGAGATCCCGACGGCACAGCCCACGTCATCGGCACCCAGCGCGAAACCGTCATCCTCGACCCTACGACAGGGGAACGCCACTTCATCAAAACCCGAGAGCTCATGCGTAGCTCAGACAACCGACTCTTGCTGAATCCTGGCGAGGATCAAGTGTTCCGGTGCGACGAGTGCGGCGCTCAGAGCGTCTCGCACTACAGCGTCAAGATCTGCGCGGGTTGCTTCCTGCCGCGCCACGCGGCCTGCATGCACGCCCTCGATGAGCAAACCTACCTTTGCAAGGCGTGCTTTAAACACTATCGTTTGCGGAGGTTCATCCAATGGATATTCAGCCTCATACGGTAAAAAGATCTCTGATCGACCCGCGAGAGTACGAGCGAGTCGTCGAATTCGTCAAGCATTACCGTCTTGAGCTACAGGACCCAATGCTCGTCCGCCAGCTCTCCCTCCTGAATGTCGAGAATCCTCGAACTATAGACGGGAAGGTCTGGGAGTGTCTCAAGGCACAAGTCGCCCCGTACATGCGCTTTCATGAAGAGTACCCGTTCCTCATCGCGCCGAAAGACGAGTTCTCCCAAGGCGAGTACATTCTCGGCCGCCAAGTCGGGAACGGCGAGTGGATTAAATTCAAAAAACGCCAGTTCGCATTGCACTTCCTCTTCATGGGCCCGACAGATGTCGGCAAGACAACCGTCTGCCAAACTTTGCTCCTGCAAGGGCTCGCTCGCGGCGTCAAAGTCGTGTCGTTCGACCCGAAGGACGATTACCAGTACCTGGCCGTGCACGACCCCGATTGCCTCGTGATCGGGCCCGGGGCCAAGCTGAACATCCTGCAAAAACCAGAATATCTCACGCTGGAAGAGCACATCTTCCTCATAATTGATTGCTTCAAGAAGGCGTTCTACAGCGCCGAATTGACCGCTCAAATATTGTGGCAGTCATTGACCGCAGTATTTCAAGAATCAGATTCGCCGTGCCTTGAAGATTTGCAGCGCCACGTTGACTCGCTGTATCGCTCCCGGGACACCTACACGCGCCAAAATGCGGTGCAATCTTCCAGCGCGAAAATCCGCCGGATACAGGCTTGCTTCAAGCAAGCGTACCAAACTCATCACGGCATTTCCTTTGACGAATTGTTCAAGCATTCCTTCTGTATCTCCGTCAAGAACTTGAGCACCGAAGTCCATAAGTTCTTGTTCATCCTTCTTGTTCAACACTTGTTCGCGTACAACCGCTTCCACAAAGTGCGCGATGACGTGACGCACATCATCTACACAGACGAAGGGTACGAGATCTGGACTGAGGACCAGACGAACATCGAAGGCGTGCC
Organism: Holophagales bacterium UBA2201; assembly: GCA_002327305.1. Classification (GTDB taxonomy): domain Bacteria; phylum Acidobacteriota; class Thermoanaerobaculia; order UBA2201; family UBA2201; genus UBA2201. Next base: position 3,297 of record DCUZ01000055.1, read on the forward strand.
CCTCTTGAGCTCGCTCCAAAGCATGGTCCGTGAATTCTCTATCGGCTTTCTCATCACGACGACCAATTTTTCGAAACTCCATTCCTTGACCCGCTCGAACACGAATTGCTTCATCTGCCTGAACGTCGTGGATCCGAAAGACGTTGACGCTATCGTGCAGACGTTCAACCTCACCAAAGAACAAAAGCAGTACCTCCTCGAACGGATCATCAAAGGCCATTTCCTTGCGAAGTTCATCGGGAATTGGCCGCATCCGATACTCTGCCAATACGAGCCGCTGCCATTCTCGAAAACAGTCTCGACGGCGGAATGGACTGAGGCGCAAGAGAGGATCAACCAGTACGCGCCGAGAGAACAACCAGCCCACATCGAAACGCCGCCAGCAAGAACGCCAGAACCACCGAAGCCAGCCGCTCAAGCAATGACGCCGCCGACGCCCTCGCTCAAGCTCTCAACGGCCGAAAAGCACCTCCTCAAGGTCGTCTGCGAGGACTTGCTGACCGTGACGCAAGCGATTGAAGCGGCAGGGTTGAGCGCCCAACCCGGAATGAACGCGAAGAAGAAGCTCCTCGCCCTCAGCCTCATCACGCAGGAGACCCTCCTGGTGCGCCCTGGACGGGGGAACAAAGGCGTCGTCTTGTTCCCCACCCCGGCAGCATACGCTCTCCTCGGCCTGAAGCCTGGGAAGGGGACTCGCGGGGGCGACGGCCCCCAACACCAATACCTCGTCAAAGCCCTTGCCAAGGTCATTCCTGACTGCCAGGTTGAGTTCATGCTGGGTGGCAAGGCCATAGACCTCTTCTTCATTTATAAAGAAGCCTTGCACCTGCCATTCCTCGAAGCCATCAATAATCTCTTCCATATCGAAAACATCGTCTTGGCAGAAGACCAGGCCGTGGCACTGGAGTGCGAAGTCTCTGACCCCGGCCGGACCGGACCTGAGAACGCTCGTCAGAACGCCGCTAATGGCGTCTGTTTGACTGTGGTGGCTGTCATGCCCGGCAAGGAGGAACTTGCAGCCAGGGCCTTGCAGGGCGTGCCGGGGGCCGTTGTATTGGACGTTCTGAGACTCTTGCAAGCGTTGAGAGAGGCGTATGAGCCCTCCAGCACCTCTTGATGCCTCCCGTGAGCTGTGGGAGCGCTTGTACGGCCACTTCTTGACGGAGGAGGACTTGGAGGAGATCTGTGAGAACCTCGGCCGGTTCATCGGCCTGTTGTACGATTGGAGTTTGAACCCCCCGGTTGAGGTGACACCCCGGCCGGCGGCGGGGGGCGGGAGGGCGGGAGCGCCCCACAAGAAGCCCTTGACAAGGCGTCGCAAGAGGACCATACTTGTAGTTGAGATATACGACAAGGAGGGTCTTCATGAGGCCGAAGGACCGTCGGATGATTCACATTTGGCTTCCCGAGGAGATGCACAAGCGGCTCCGCATTCGCGTCGCGGAAGAGGACACGGACATGCAACACTGGGTGGCCGCGCGGATAGAACAAGGACTCGACAAGCCGCAAGGAAAAGGAGCTAAATCATGAAGCCCGTTGTCTTGTATGCTCGGGTGAGTTCGAAGGATCAGGCGGATCACGGATTCAGTATTCCCGCACAACTCGACCTCTTGAGAGAATACGCTCGTAAGAACGGATTCCAGGTGGAGCGTGTCTTTGAGGACCAGGAGACTGCCAAGCAAGCGGGCCGGACGAACTTCAATGAAATGCTTTCCTTCCTCCGCAAGAATCCGAGCATCAAGACTATCCTTGTTGAGAAGACGGATAGGCTTTACCGGGCTATTACTGATTGGTCCACGCTTGACGCGATGGACGTTGAAATCCACCTTGTCAAAGAGAACGAGATCCTGTCGAAGGACAGTAAGAGCCATCAGAAGTTCATCCACGGCATCAAGGTTTTAATGGCGAAAAATTATTGCGATAACCTCTCGGAGGAAGTAAAGAAGGGGCTGAACAAAAAAGCTGAGCTTGGGGATTTTCCGGGCGCGGCGCCGAACGGGTACCGGTACAACCCGGCCACGAAGACGTTAGAGCCGAGGGAGCCTTTCGCCTCGAACATCAAGCAATTATTTGCTTGGTTCGCTACGGGGGAGTACAGCTTGCGCGGCCTCTCCAGAAAGGCGCGCCAGGCCGGAATCTCTGGTTCTCCGAAGGGGCGGCCTTACACGCTCATGGCGTTGACGCGCATCCTTAGCAATCCGATCTATTCCGGCGTCTTTGTTTGGAATGGGGTCACGCGGAAAGGCAACCACCAGCCTCTTGTTTCAAAGGCCACGTTCGACCGCGTACAGGCTGTTTTTCAAGAGAAGAGCCGTCCCCAAGGCATCGTCAGAAACTTTCCGTTCACCAATCTTTTGACGTGTGGTTCGCCGTCGTGCCAGTGCCAGATCACGGCTGAAATCCATAAAGGCCAGTACGTCTACTACCGGTGCACGAAAGGCCGGGGACGCGAGGTGTGCGATAACGATTACATCCGCCAGGAGCAGCTTGACGCGCTTCTCGGGGGTGTCGTCCGGGACATCCAGATCCCGGCTGAGCTCGCCCAGGAGCTTCATAAGCGTTTGAAGAAGGAACTCGGGCAGTTGGAGACGACCCAGGCAAGCCGGCAGCAGAGCGTGGAGCTTCGCCGGGCTCGCTTGCAGGCCAATCTTGACAAGGCTTACGAGGACCGGTTGTCAGGAGCGATCACGGAAGAGTTTTGGAAGCGGAAGAGCGGCGAGTGGCAGGCCGAACTTGCCACCTTGCATACAAGCCCTCAAACCCTCGACGCCAAGCAGGTTATGACTACTGCGGAATTTGCTCTCGAACTCGCGCAAAGCGCTCATTCCCAATATGTTACGAGAAATTTGGCGGAAAAGCGGGAACTCCTCCAAATCTTGGTTTCGAACTGCACGTACCACCGAGGAAACCTAATCCCCACCTACAAAAAACCCTTCGACATCTTCGCCGAAGGGTGGGAAAAACAAAAATGGCGGGGACGACGAGACTCGAACTCGCGACCTCCGACGTGACAGGCCGGCGTTCTAACCGAACTGAACTACGTCCCCGCGGCGCGCATTATAGCACAAGAGGGGCGGGGCCGCAACGGCCGGTGCTATAATAACCGGAAAGGATGTCCCCACCCATGCCCTTCCGATCCGTGGACCCCAAAACGCTCCCCGACAACCCCTTCGACCTGATCGGCCGCCAGTGGATGCTGGTCACGGCCGGGACGCTGTCGGGGTTCAACACCATGACCGCTTCCTGGGGCGCCCTCGGCGTCCTGTGGAACCGCGACTGCGCCTTCGTCGTGGTCCGCCCCACCCGGTTCACCTACCAGTTCATGGAGCGTTCCACCCACTTCGTCCTCTGCTTTTTCGGCGAGGAGCACCGGGCCGCCCTCGAGTTCTGCGGCAACCACTCCGGCCGGACCGCGGACAAGTGCGCCGCCACCGGCCTCAGGCCCCTGGAGATCTCGCCCGGATGCGTGGCTTTCGAACAGGCCCGTCTCGTGATGGAGTGCCGCAAGATCTATTCTCAGGACCTCGATCCCGAACGGTTCCTCGACGCCGCCATCCACGAGAATTACCCCGCGCGGGATTACCACCGGATGTATGTGGGGGAAATCGTCCGGTGCCTGGGGCAATAAATCGGAAAGCTCTGGAACCGGCGCCGGATGATCGAAGGGGGATCCCAAGCCGCAGGTCGGAGGACCTGCGCTACATTCCCGGACAACGGCGGGCCGGAGGGCCTTAGACGCATCGTTCTCTCATGTTAGAATGACGCTATGAAAGTCCGGCCGCGCTCCAAGCCCGGGGACGGCGGCGCAGGCCTCTCGGCCGGCCAGTTCCAGATGGTGATGGACACCATCCGAGAAGCAGTCCATGTGGTGGACCGGGACCTGCGCATCCTTTTCATAAACCGCCATTTTCACGCCTGGCTGGAGGGGATGGGCCTGTCCGGAGAAACGGACGGCCGGACCATCATGGAGGTCTTCCCGTTCCTGCCCAAGGGGGTCCTTCAGGAGTATCGCCGGGTCATCCGCACGGGGGTCGCCCTCTTCACGGAGGAGTCCAACCGCGTCGGAGGCGCGCCCGTCTCCACCGAAACCCAGAAGATCCCCATCGTGGTGGGGGGCCGGGTCACCGCCGTGGTCACCATCGTCCGGGACATCACCAAGCGCAAAAGGGCGGAGGCGGACCTCCAGGCCCTGAACCGGTCGCTGGACGAAAAGGTGGTCGAGCGCACGGCCCAACTGCGCGAAAGCGAGGAGAAGTACCGGACCCTTCTGGACCATCTGCCGGTGGGGGTGTACCGCACCACCCCCGGCGGACGGTTCCTCCAGGCCAGCAAAACCCTCGCCGGGATGCTGGGCTACCGCTCCCCGGCGGCGCTGGGCAAGATCAATATCCGGGACCTGTACGTGGACCCCGGGGAGCGGACCCGGCACCTGCGCATCCTGGGCAGGAAAGCCACCGAGCCGCGCGAGTTCGCGCTGAAGCGCCGGGACGGCTCACCGGTTTGGGTGCGGGACCACCCCCGCACCATCAAGGACCGCCGGGGGCGCGTCATGCACTACGACGGGATCCTGGTGGACATTTCCAAGCGCCGGCACGCGGAGCGGGCCCTGAGGGCGACCGAGGAACGCTACCGGGACCTGGTGGAGAACGCCAACAGCATCATCCTCCGGCTGGACCCCGAGGGGCGCGTCACCTTCTGGAACCGCTTCGCCGCGAAGTTCTTCGGCTTCAAGCCCGCCGAGGTCCTGGGCCGGCCCGTGGTGGGGACCATCGTCCCGAGTCGGGAGAGCACGGGCCGGGACCTGAAGGCGCTCCTGGAGGACATCTGCCTGCACCCGGAACGCCACGTCAACAACGTCAACGAGAACGTGAAGAAGAATGGCGAGCGCGTCTGGATCGCCTGGACCAACCGCCCCTTTTTCGACGAGGACGGGAAATTCGCCGGCGCCCTTTGCGTCGGCAACGACCTGACCCGGATCAAGCGGGCCGAGGACCAACTCCGCCAGTCCCACGAGGAATTGGAACGGAGGGTGGCCGAGCGCACCGCGGAGCTCCTGCGCGCCAACGCGGAGTTGAAACGGCAGATCGCGGACCGTCAGAAGGCGGAGCGGACGCTCAAGGAGAGCGAGGAGCGGTTCCGCGAATTTTTCGACCGGAACGTGGCCGCGAGTTACATCTGCGCGCGCGACGGCCGGCTCCTCCAGGTGAACGAGGCCTTCACGCGCCTGTTCGGGTATGCCTCCATCGCGGAAGCGAAGGGGGCCCGCGGCCGGGACATGTACCTGCGCTCCGCCGACCGGCGGGCGTTTCTGGAGAAGATCCGGGCCCGCCGCTCCCTCACCCTGGAGGAGATGACCTACCGGACCCGCGACGGCTCTCCCTTCACCGTCCTGGAGAGCGCGGTGGGCGCCTTCGACGCGCGCGGCCGCCTCACCCAGATCCTGGGATACATGGTGGACGTCACGCAGTTGAGGACGGCCGAGGACCGTCTGGCGCACCTGCTCCACCACGACCCGCTGACGGGGCTCCCCAACCGGGGCCTGCTCATGGACCGGATGGAGCAGGCCATCGCCCGGGCGCGCCGGAGCGGGCGGATGGTGGGCCTGGCGGTGCTGGACCTGGACCGTTTCAACGCCGTCAACGACACCTTCGGCCACCGCGCCGGGGACCTCCTCATCCAGTCCCTGGCCCAGCGCCTCCTGGAGCAGTCGGAGGACGCCGACACGGTGGCCCACCTCGACGGCGACGCCTTCGCCCTCCTCTTCGCGGACCTGGAGGGCCCCGAGCGGATGGCCTCGATCCCTCCCCAGGTGGACGAGGTCCTCGCCCGGCCGTTCCCGATCGAGAAACAGGAGATCTACGCGCGCGCCAGCGTGGGCATCACCCTTTTCCCCCAGGACGCCGCGGATGGCCAGGGGCTCCTCAAGAACGCGGAGGTGGCCATGTACCAGGCCAAGGAGCAGGGGGGAGGCCATTCCCAGTATTACCGGCCGGAGATGAACGTGTTGAACCTGGAGCGGATGATGATGGAGACCGGCCTGCGCAAGGGGCTCGAACGCGGCGAGTTCCGCCTCCATTACCAGCCCCTGGTGGACCTCCGGTCCCGGCGCATCGTCGGAGTGGAGGCGCTGATGCGCTGGCAGCACCCCGAACTGGGCCTCCTCTATCCCGCCAGTTTCATCCCCCTGGCGGAGGAGCGGGGGGTGATCGTCCCCATGGGCGAGTGGGCCCTGCAGGAGGCCTGCGCCCAGGCGAAGCGGTGGGCGGACCAGGGGTTCCCCCTCCGGCGCCTCAACGTCAACCTTTCCGCCCGCCACTTCCAGACCAAGGACCTCGCCGTCCTGGTGGGGTGCATCCTAGCCGACACGGGCCTCGATCCCCGGTGCCTGGAACTGGAGTTGACGGAAAACACGATCATGGCCAACGTCGCCGAGAGCATCCGGATCATGAACGAGCTCAAGGGCCAGGGCGTCCGCCTGGCCATCGACGACTTCGGGACCGGGTACTCCTCCCTGTTCTACCTGAAGAAGCATTTCCCCGTGGACACCCTCAAGATCGACCGGTTCTTCCTCAAGGACGTCACCACCAACCCCGACGACGCGGCCATCGTCCAGGCCATCCTGGCCATGGGGAAGAGCCTGCGCATGGAGGTGGTGGCCGAGGGGGTGGAGTTGCCCGAGCAGGTGGAGTTCCTCCGGCATAACGGCTGTCACATCATCCAGGGCTTCATCTGCAGCCGGCCCAGGGAGCCCGGGGCCGTGGAGGCCCTGCTCAAGCGGGGGACCTGCCCGGCGGTCGGCTAAGGGGAGGGGAGAAGCGGCCGGTCGCCGCGGGAAACGAGACGAGCCCAGCGGCCGGCGGTTCCCCTTTTCTGCGATAATGGACCCATGTTCCTCCCCGTTTCGCTGAAGGAAGCGCGCGCCCTGGGCTGGGACGGCCTCGATGTCGTCCTGGTGACGGGGGACGCCTACCTCGACAGCCCCTACATCGGCGCCTCGGTCATCGGCCACCTCCTGGTGCGGGAGGGCTTCACCGTCGGTCTCATCCCCCAGCCCGATCCCGAAGGGGACGATCTGGCCCGGTTGGGGAAGCCGCGCCTTTTCTGGGGCGTCACCGGGGGGAGCGTGGATTCGATGGTGGCCAACACCACGGCCACCTTCAAGCGGCGGAGGCAGGACGACTTCACCCCCGGCGGCCTCAACACGAAGCGCCCGGACCGCGCCGTCATCCGCTACGCCAACGCCATCCGCCGCCTCTTCAGGGAGCCCGGCCCCATCGTCCTGGGCGGCATCGAGGCCTCGCTGAGGCGGATCGCCCACTACGATTACTGGGAGGACCGCGTCCGCCGCTCCATCCTCTTCGACGCCAAGGCCGATTACCTGGTCTACGGCATGGGGGAGCGGGCGACGGTCGATCTGGCCCGGGCGATCAGGGAGGGGAGGGATCCCTCCGGCATCCGCGGCCTATGCTTCGTCGCGAAAGGGGTCCCGGCCGGGTACCTGGAACTGCCCCCCTATGAGGGGGTGGCCCGAGACCCGGGGGCCTTTACCGAAATGTTCAAGGCCTTCTACGCCAACAACGAGGCCCGCACGGCCCGGGGCCTATGCCAGAGGCAGGACACGCGCTGGCTGGTCCAGAACCCGCCCGCCCCGCCGCTGTCCGAAGCCGAACTGGACGCCGTGCACGCCCTTCCTTTCGAGCGGGCCGTCCATCCGGTCCACGCGAAGGACGGTCCCGTCAAGGCCCTCGCAACCATCCGGTTCTCCATCGCCACCCACCGGGGGTGCTTCGGGGAGTGCAACTTCTGCGCCATCGCCGTCCATCAGGGCAAGGTGATCGTCTCCCGGTCGGAGGCCTCCATCCTGAAGGAGGCGGAAACGCTGACCCGCCTCCCGGGGTTCAAGGGAGGTATCCTCGACGCGGGCGGTCCCACGGCCAACATGTACGGCATGGGATGCGACACCGGCGGTTGCGGCGTGAGGCGGTGCCTGACGCCCCAGCGGTGCCGCCATCTGCGGGCGTGCCATCAGCGGCAGGTGGGCCTTCTGGAGCGACTGCGCCGGGTGCCCGGGGTCAAGCAGGTCTTCGTCGCTTCGGGGATCCGGTACGACCTGGTGATGGAAGACCGCACCCACGGGCCGGCCTACCTGGACGCCCTGGCCCGGCACCATGTCTCGGGCCAGTTGAAGGTGGCCCCAGAACACAACGCCCCGCGGGTCCTGGCGGCCATGGGCAAGCCCGGCCACGGCCTGCTCCTCAAGTTCAGGGAGGGGTTCGAGAAGATCAGCAAGCGGGCCGGAAAGCGGCAGTTCCTCACCTACTACTTCATCGCCGCGCACCCCGGCTGTGCGATGGAGGACATGGAGGCCCTCCACGCCTGGACGCAAAAGGAGTTGAAACTGGACCCGGAGCAGGTGCAGGTGTTCACCCCCACCCCGTCCACCTGGTCGGCGCTCATGTATTGGACGGAGCGGGACCCCTGGTCGGGGGAGCGGCTCTTCGTGGAGAAGGGGCTGAAGGGGAAACAGGCGCAGAAGGACCGGCTGGTGCGGCGTCCGATGCCGCGCCGGTAGCGGGCCCCGGCCCCATGCTACAATGCGGTCCTTGAAGGTCCTGCTGGTCAACCCCAACCGGGAGACATCGCCCTGGCCGGCCCTGCCCCTGGGGCTCGGCTACGTGGCTTCGGCGCTGGAGGCCCGGGGGCACGGGGTCCGGTTCCTCGACCTCTGCTTCGCCCGCTCCCCCCGCCGTGCCGTGGAGGAGGAACTCCGCCGCCATCCCCCGGAAGCCGTCGGCGTGACCATCCGCAACATCGACAATGTCTCCCTGCTCCAGCCCCACTTCTACCTGGACGCCATCCGGGACGAGGTGGTCCGTCCCATCCGGGCCCGCACGAGGGCTCCCCTCATCCTCGGCGGGTCGGCGGTGGGCATCTCCCCCGTGGAGATCATGGACCACTTCGGCGCCGATTTCGCCATGGCGGGGGAGGCCGAGTCGGCCATGGCCCTGTGGCTCGAAGCCCTGACCTCGCCGTCGCCCGGTTTCGCCGCCGTTCCGGGGTTGTTTTGGCGGAGCGACGGGGTCGTCCACCGCCCAAGCCGCCTGTCGCTCGATCCCCTGCGGGGACCCGCTCCGCCCCGCCCCTACGATTGGACCGATTACCGGCGCTACCGGCGGCGGGGCGCGTGGGCGGGCATCCAGACCAAGAGGGGATGCCCCTTCGAATGCATCTACTGCGCCTACGCACTCATCGAGGGTTGCGCCCCCCGCCTGCGGGACCCGGACGAGGTGGTGGATGAGATGGAGGGCTGGCGGCCGGCGGCCCCGCCGGGATTCGACTTCGTGGACAGCGTCTTCAACCATCCCGAATCCCACGCGATCGCGGTGTGCGAGGCGATCGTCCGGCGGGGATGGAAGACCCGCCTCACCACCATGGACCTCAATCCGGGACCGGTCTCGGAGGAATTGGTCGGCGCGATGCGGGCCGCCGGGTTCAGCCATCTGATGAGCTCGCCGGACTCGGCCTCGCCGGCGATGCTGGAGCGGCTCCGGAAGAATTTCACCGCCGACGACCTGGCCCGCACCGCGCGCCTGCTGCGGGGCGCCGGGATCCGCGTCTTCTGGTTCTTCACCTTCGGCGGTCCGGGAGAGACGCCGGAGACGGTGGGGGAGACCCTGGCGTTCTGCCGGACCCACCTGCCTCCGGACGATGTGGTCCTCTTCTCCGCCGGGTTCCGCGTCTCCCCCCGCACCGCACTGGAAAAGACGGCCCGGGAGGAGGGGGTGGTCGGCAATGGCGACGACCTGCTCCGGCCGGTGTTCTACTGCTCTCCCCACACCCCCCTCCCGCTGATCCTGCGGATGGTCCACGAGGCGGCGGCGGGGCATCCCGGTTTCATCACCCCCCTCGATCTCGACGCCTACGAGGGGATCAACCGCGCCTTCGAGTGGATGGTGCCCTTCTACCAGCCCAGGCGCGACTGGTTGAAAATTCCGGACCTCAACCGGTTTCTGCAATCCACGGGGGTCCTGCCCCGCCTCCGCCGCCGGCACGTCCGGTCGGTGGAGGGGAGAGCGTCCACGCCCGGCAACGGGTAGAATGCAGACCGTCCGCTTCCCCCCGCTCCGGGGGCGGGGGGGCTCCGAACGCTGAACTCTGAGCGGGCGGGAGAGCGGGGGAATCAGACCCCTTCGACCGTCACTCTCCGGATCCCCGCTCCGAGCGCCTGCAGTTTCTTCTCCATGTGGAAATATCCCCGGTCCAGGTGGTAGATGCGGCGCACCAGGGTCGCGCCGTCGGCGGCGAGGGCGGCCATGACCAGGCAGGCGCTGGCGCGCAGGTCGGAGGCCATCACCGGGGCCCCCGAGAGGCGCGCCCCGCCCCTGACGACCGCCGTGCGGCCGGAGAGGGTGATGTCGGCCCCCATCCGCTGGAGTTCCATCACGTGCTGGAAGCGGTTCTCGAAGATCGTCTCCTCCACCGTGGCCACGCCGGCCGCCTGCGTCATCGCGGCGATGTACTGCGCCTGCAGGTCGGTGGCGAAGCCGGGGTAGGGGGCGGTGACGACGGACCGGGCCGCGAGGCCTTCGTTGGCGGTCACGGCGATCCGGTCCCGTCCGATCTCCAGCGAAACCCCGGCGTCGGCCATCTGGTCCAGCAGGCTGGTGAGATCGCCGGAATGGACGCCGGTGACGGCGACGCGGCTCCCGGCGAGCATGGCGCCCAGGAGGAGGTAGGTGCCGGCCTCGATCCGGTCGGGGATGACGTCGAAGGTGCAGCCCTGCAATTCCTTCACGCCCTCAAGGGTCAGGGTGGAGGTGCCGGCGCCCTCGATGCGGGCTCCCATGGCGGCCAGCATCCGGGTCAGGGCGGTCACTTCCGGCTCCTGGGCGCAGTTGCGCAGGATGGTGGTCCCCTCCGCGAGCGTCGCGGCCATCATCAGATTCTCCGTTCCGGTGACGGTGACCTTGGGGAAGGTGTAGCGCGCGCCCTTCAACCGCTTCGCGGTGGCGACGAGGTCGCCGTGCTCCACTGCGATGTCCGCTCCCATGTGGCGCAGGCCGGCGATGTGCATGTCCACGGGGCGCTGGCCGATGGCGCACCCTCCGGGAAGGGGGATGCGCGCCCGGCCGAACCGGGCCAGGAGGGGGCCGAGGAGGAGGACGGAGGCCCTCATCCGGCGGACGAGGTCGTAGGGGGGGTCCTGACGCCGCACGCCGCGCGCGCGGAGGGCCAGCGTTCCATCCTCCCATTCCACGGCGGCGCCCAGCCCCTGGAGGATGCGGACCAGCGTGTGGAGGTCCTGCACCTTCGGGGCGTTGGTGATGCGGACGGGGGAATCGGTGAGGAGCGACGCCGCCACCGCGGGGAGGGCGAAGTTCTTGGCCCCCTCGATCGCGACCTCCCCCTCCAACCGGCAGGGCCCCTGGATCTCGAAGGCCTCTAAGGCAACCATAGCGCGGTGAGGATTCGGCCGATGTCGGCGTAGTCGTTGACGACCCGGACGCGCCGGTAGCCCAGGCGCCGGGCGAAGGTCATGGCCCGGGGCGCCTGACCGTAGCCCAGTTCCAGCACCAGGCGGCCCCCGCGGGCGAGGCGATGCTGGGCGGCGCGGATGAGGGTGAACAGCACCTCCAATCCCTCGCGTCCGCCGTCGAGGGCGGTTCGGGGCTCGCGGCGGACGTTCTCCGGCAGGAGGGGGAGGGCCTCGGTGGGGATGTAGGGGGGGTTGCTGACGATGGCGTCCCAGGGAACCTGGAACTCCGGGAGGCTCTCGGCGGCGAAAACGGGGACGGGAAGGGCGAGGGCGGCGAAGTTGCCCCGCGCCGTGCGAAGGGCGGGCAGCGAGGTGTCGGAGGCGAAGATCCGCCAGGTGGGGCGCTCCTTCTTGAGCGCCGCCGCGATGGCCCCGGAGCCGGTCCCCACATCGAGGACCCGGGCGTCGTCGGGCAGGGGGAGGGCGAGGACCTGCTCCACGAGGAGCTCGGTCTCGGGGCGGGGGATGAGGACCTCCTCGTTCACCCGCAGGCGAAGACCCCAAAAGGTCTCGCGTCCCACGGCGTATTGGAGGGGATGGCCCGAGGCCACCGCCTCGGCGGCGTCGAGGAAGCGCTGGCCGAGGTCGGGGGGGAGGGGTTCGTCGGCCCGGGCCAGGACGAAGGCGGCGGGCTGGCCCCAGACCCGGCACAGGATGTCCAGCCCGGAGCGGTAGCCCCCCAGGCGGCCGGCGGCCCAGGCCAGCAGGTCAGCCGGCCTGCTGGAGGGCTTCGGCCTGGAAGTGGGCGAAGAGGGGGTCGAGGAGGAGGTCGAGGTCCCCATTGAGGATGTCCTCCAGCCGGTGCTGGGAGAGGTTGATACGGTGGTCGGTGATCCGGTTCTGCGGGAAATTATAGGTGCGGATCTTTTCGGAGCGGTCCCCCGTGCCCACCTGCTTGCGCCGGTCGGAGGAGATGGATTCCATCTGTTTCTGGATCTGGATGTCGTAAAGGCGGCTCTTGAGGACGCGCAGGGCCTTCTCCTTGTTCTTGATCTGGCTGCGCTCGTCCTGGCAGGAGACCACGAGGCCGGTGGGGATGTGGGTCAGCCGCACCGCGGAATAGGTGGTGTTGACCCCCTGGCCGCCGGGTCCGGAGGAGCAGAAGCGGTCCACGCGCAGGTCCTTCTCCTCCACGTGGACCTCCACCTCGTCGGGTTCGGGGAGGATGGCCACGGTGATGGCGCTGGTGTGGATGCGTCCGGAGGCCTCGGTGGCGGGGACGCGCTGGACCCGGTGGACGCCGCTCTCGTACTTGAGGCGCGAGTAGACGTTGGCGCCCTCGATGACGGCGATGACCTCCTTGAGGCCGCCGATGCCGGTGTAGGAGGCGTCGGTGAGGGTGATCTTCCACTTGCGCCCCTCGGCGTACCGGGTGTACATGCGGAAGATCTCCGCCGCGAAGAGGGCCGCCTCCTCGCCCCCCGTCCCGGCGCGGATCTCGAGGATGATGTTCTTGGTGTCCAGGGGGTCCTTGGGGATGAGCAGGATCCGGGACTCGGCGACGATCGCCTCCTCCCGCGCCTCCAGCGCCTGGACCTCCTCCTCGGCCATGGCCCGAAGATCGGGATCGCTCTCGCCGGCGGCCATGCCGCGGGCGTCGGCGAGCTGTTTGCGCACCTCCGCGAGCTCGCGGTGCTTGGCGACGAGGGGCTCCAGCTCCTTGGCGCGGCGGGAGAGCTCGGTGACCTTCTGGGGCTGGCTGTGGACGGCGGGGGAGGCGAGGTCCTCCTGGATCCGGGCCCATTCCGCGGCGGCGGCTTCCAACTTTTTCTCGATCATGGGTTCAGCCCCTGGCGACGGCGAGGGCCTGCTGGAGGGAGCGGATGGACACTTCGAGCATGGAATCGTCGGGCTCCCGGGTCGTGATGCGCTGGAGGAGCAGCCCCGGCGCGGCCAAGGCGCGGCCCACGAGGGTGGTCCGCATAGCGTGCGAGAGACGGATCAGTTCGTAGGCCAGGCCGCCCACGAGGGGCAGGAGGAGGAGCCGGCCGCCGAACTTGGCCCAGAAGGGGGCGGTTTGCGGGATGAAGGCGAACAGCACCATGGAGATGACCACGACGAAGAGGAGGAACGAGGTGCCGCACCGGGGGTGGAGGGCGCTCTTGCCTCTCGCGTTCTCCACGGTCAACGCCTCACCAGCTTCGTAGGTGTGGACCACCTTGTGCTCCGCGCCGTGGTAGGCGAAGACGCGCCGGATGTCCTTGAAGAGGGTGATGAACCCGAGGTAGAGGAAGAAGAGAACGAGGCGGATGAGGCCGTCCACGACGTTGAAGGCCAGGTTCCCCTCCACCTTCATCCAGTGGGTTAGCGCCAGGGGCAGGACGACGAAGATGAGGACGCCGGTGGCCAGCGCCACGCCGAGGGAGGCCGCCAGGGCCCAGGGGGAGAGGGGCTTCTCGTCCTCGTCCTCGGCCACGGAGGCCGAGAAATTCAGCGCCTTGATCCCCAGCGCCAGGGCATGGAAGAGGACGAAGGTGCCGCGGACGATGGGGACCTTCCATTTTTTCTCCGCCATCCGGCGGCTGTCCATGACGATCTCGCCGTCGGGTTTGCGGACGGCGACGCAGTACCCCCCCGGGGCGCGCATCATCACGCCCTCGATGACGGCCTGGCCGCCGACGACATAGCCGAGGAAGGGTTCCTGTTGCGGCACTTAGTTCTCTTTCTTCTCCTTGGGCTTGGCCTTGGCGCGGGGCTTGGCCTTGGCCTTGGCTTTGGGCTTCTCCTCGGCCACGGGCTCGGGCGCCGGGGCGGCCTTGGCGGCCTCCTTGGCGGCCGCGATCGTCTCGGCCTTGGCCTGACCCTTCTCGAAGCGCTTCTTGAAGCGCTCGACGCGGCCGGCGGTGTCCAGCAGTTTCTGCTTGCCGGTGTAGAAAGGGTGGCAGACGGAGCAGATGTCCAGCCGCAGGTCCTTCTTGGTGGACCGGGTCTTGAACTGGTTGCCGCAGGCGCAGGTCACCAGGACCTCTTGGTAATTGGGATGGATCTTGTCTTTCATACACACTTCTCCTTAATTAAAAAGCGCTGTTATTTTACCATGAAAAAGGCCGCCGTGGACAGCGCACCCATCCCCTACCTGAGGTCATTGTACAGCCGGTTGAAGGGACGGCCCCGCCTTCTGGAAATGTGGCGCATGCTTTCCAACCTGGGAACTGCGAGCCGGCCGACTGGAGAGCCGGCCCCCCATCCCCCGTTCTACGCCGGCGGAACCCGGTTCAGCCTCCAGAGGGCAAAATTCAGGACTGAAGCGAATCCCACCCAGGCCAGATAGGGGAGGAGGAGGATCCCCGCCAGGGGTTTTGCGCTCCAGAACACGACCATGGTGGCGGCGATGGCCAGCCACAGGAAGACGATCTCCACGAGCCCCGCCAGGGGGTTCCGGAGGCCGAAAAAGAGGACCGACCATGCGGCGTTGAGGAGCAGTTGAACGCCGTACAGGGCCAGAGCAGGGGCGACGGGACGGGCGGCGCGCTCCCGGAAGACCAGCCACGCCGCCACGCCCATCAGGACATAGAGGGCGGTCCAGACGGGGCCGAAGACCCAGGCCGGCGGGTTCCAGGACGGCTTGGAGAGCGTCGGGTACCAGTCCTTGACGCTTTGGGCGGTGAAGTAGCCCCCCACGCCGGAGGCGGCGAAAGTGATCAGCAGGATGACGGCCAGGGCGATCCAGTCCTGGGGTATGCATTTCATGAGGATTCAACCTCCTCCCGGTTGGGCCCAAAGGGCGGCAAGGGGGATCACGAGGATCCACGCTCCGCCTCGCGGGCGATGGCGTTGAGCATGCCGGCGAAGATGATCTGGTGGGCCGGATAGAGGGCGGCCCAGTAGAATTGGCCGGCCAGACCCAGCGGGTCGAAGACGGCAGTTTGCCGCAGGCGGCAGTGGTCGTCTTCGGGGACGATCTCGAACTCCAGCCAGGCCCGTCCCGGCAGGCGCATCTCCGCCTTCAGGCGCAGGCGGCGGTCGGGCTCGATGGCCTCCACCCGCCAGCAGTCCACCACATCCCCCGGCAGGAGCCGCTCGGGATCGCGCCGGCCCCGCCGCATCCCCACCCCCCCGGCCAGCAGGTCGGCCCAGCCCCGGAGGGTCCACAGGGCATTGGCGTAGTACCAACCCCGGCGCCCGCCGATCCGGCGGATGGGGGCGAAGGCGGCGTGAGCGGGCGCCGACACCACTTTTTCCCGGTGGTCGGCCAGGCGGGTCCCGAACCGGACCCCCGCCCAGCTTCGAAGTCCTCCCCCCGACGCCAGAGAGTCGGACCAGCGGGTCGCGGCGAACCGCCGCTCCTCCTCCTCCATGGCCGCGGCGAGGGCCTCCTCCATCCCCATCGGGCGGATGGCGGGGAACAACTCCCGCGCCGACGGATCGTTCACCACGCTGGCGTACCGGATGCTTTCAATGAGATGGCGGCCCACCCGGGCGAAGAGGGGGGTGACCAGCCCCAGCCACAGGGCCGAGAGGCCGGGGGTGAGGACCGGGACGGAGACCATCCACCGGCGCAGGCCGCGGCGGCGGGCGTAGGCCTCCATGAGACCACGGTAGGAGGTGACGCTCGTCCCGCCGATCTCCACCACCCGGCTCTCCGGAAGGGGGAGGTTCGGGGCCGCCGCCAGATATTCCACCACGTCCGTGATGGAGATGGGCTGGGCCGGGACGGAGACCCACCGAGGGGTGATCATCACCGGAAGGCGTTCCACGAGGGCACGGATCATCTCGAACGACAGACTGCCGGCCCCGATGACGATGGAGGCCCGGAACTCCAGCACCGGGACCCCCGTTGATCGCAGCACATCGCCCACATCGCGGCGGCTCCGCATGTGGGGTGAGAGGATTTTGCCCGGGGGGGCGAGGCCGCCGAGATAGACGATGCGCTCCACGCCGGCTTCCTGCGCGGCCCGGGCGAAGTGTTCCGCGGTCTGGCGCTCCGCCGCCTCGAAATTCTCTTTTTCGGAGAGGGAGTGGACGAGGTAATAGGCCGTTCTGCACTTTCGCATGGCCTCAGCCAGCCCTTCCGGAGCGAGGAGGTCGCCCGGGATGATTTCCGTGGAAGGGGAAACGCGCCCCCGCAGATGCTCAGGGCGGCGGGCAAGGCACAGCACCCGGAGCCCCAGTTCCTCCAGTGCCTTGACCAGCCGCCCCCCCACATAACCGGTGGCGCCGGTGACGAACAGCGGTGCGGTCATCGAATGCTCCGGTGGGCGGCCAGGGCCCGTTCCCGGGCCTCGGCGTGGTCCACGATGGGACGGGGGTAGGTCCGCCCGGGCTCAACGCCGGCCCGCTCCAGGACCTCCCGCGGGGCCTTCCACGGCTGGAAGAGCCAGGGCGCGGGGACCCGGCCCAATTCGGGGACCCACCGGCGGATGTAGGCGCCGTCGGGGTCGAACTTCGCCGCCTGCAGGGCGGGGTTGAAGATCCGGAAGTAGGGGGCGGCGTCGGCCCCGCACCCGGCGGTCCACTGCCAGCCGAAAGCGTTGTTCGCCAGGTCCGCGTCCACGAGGGTGTCCCAGAACCACCGCTCCCCCTCCCGCCACGGCAGGAGGAGGTGCTTGGTCAAAAACGACGCGGCCACCATCCGGACGCGGTTGTGCATCCAGCCGGTGGCCCGCAACTCCCGCATCCCGGCGTCCACCAGAGGGTACCCCGTGCGGCCGCGCCGCCAGGCCTCCATTCCCTTCCGGTCATCCAACCAGGGGAACCGGGCGAACTCCGCGCGGAGGGGTTCCACCGGGAAGAGCGGGAAATGGGCCAGCAGGTGGTGGGCGAACTCCCGCCAGACGATCTGTCTCTGCCAGGCCTCGGCGCCCCGGCGGCTCTCGGCGGCGGCCCAGGCCTGCCGGGGGCTCAACTCCCCGAAATGGAGGTGGGGCGAAAGGCGTGAGGTCCCCTCGCCGCCGGGGCGGTCGCGTCCGGCGCCGTACTCCTCCAGCGCCCCGCCGAGGAACCGTTCGAGCGCCGCATGGGCCCCGGTCTCCCCGGGCGCCCACCGCCCCTCCATTCCTGCACCCAACGGGCGACCGGGACCCAGGGCCGGCTCGTCCAGATCCAGCGACTTGGGCGACCTCGACGGGAACCCGATCCCTTGGGGCGCGGCCAGGGGGCGCACCGATTTCATTCGGGACAGGCAGGCGTTCCAAAACGGGGTGAACACCTGGAACGGCCTCCCCTCCTTCGTCCGCACCTCTCCGGGGTCCAGCAGGAGGGAGCCGTTGAATCCGTGGACCTCCATCCCGAGGGCGGCGCAGGCGGCCGTCACGGCCTCCTCCTGGCGGGCCAGGGCCGGCTCCACGCGCCGATTGTAATAAACGGCGGACGCCCCCGTCGTGCGGGCCAACTCCGCCAGCGCCCCGGCCGAGGGGCCCCGCATCCAGACCAAGCGGCCCCCGAGTTCCCCCAGGGAGGCGTCGAGGGCGGCGAGGGAGCGCTTGAGCCACCAGAGCGAGGCGCCCCCCGCCCTCCATTCCCCCTCCTCCTCCGGGGACCAGATAAAGACCGGGACCACAGGGCGCCCGGAGGCCGCCGCGGCGGAGAGGGCGGGATTGTCCCCCAGGCGCAGGTCGAGGCGGAACCAGACCAGGACCGGGGCGGGGTGGGGCGCCTTCCCGTTCAAGAATGCTCCATGCGGCCCAATTCTAACAGATGCAATCTGCTATGATGATTCCATGCAGGGTTTCGACCCCGCCGCGGATACCCGGTCGAAGATCCGCGTGGCCCGCGCCTCGGTGGCGGCCGCGGTCTTCCTGACGGGCGCCAAATTGGCGGTGGGGCTCTGGACCGGGTCCCTCGGCGTCCTGGCCGAAGCGCTCCACTCTGGGCTGGACCTCGTGGCCGCCCTCATGACCTGGTTCGCCGTTTCGCGGTCGGACCGGCCCGCCGACGCCGACCACCCCTACGGCCACCACAAGTTCGACAACCTCGCCGCCCTTTTTGAGACCCTCCTCCTCCTCCTCGCCTGCGCCTGGATCATCCACGAGGCGGTCCAGCGCCTCTTTTTCAAGGTGGTGGAGGTGGAGGCGAGCGCCGCCGCGTTCGCCGTCATCCTGCTGGCCATCGGCGTGGATTACACGCGGGCCCGGGCCCTCTCCCGCGTGGCCCGCCGGACCGGGAGCGCCGCCCTTGAGGCCGACGCCCTCCATTTTTCCAGCGATATCGCCTCTTCGGTGGTGGTCCTGGCCGGCCTGCTGTTCACCCGCCTCGGTTATCCCCAGGCGGACGCCCTCGGCTCGATCGGGGTGGCCGCCATCGTCATCTGGATCAGTTACAAGTTGGGGAAAAAGGCCGTCGGGGTCCTCGTGGACAAGGTGCCGCCGGGCCACCTGGGGAGGGTGACCGATGCGGCCCGGGGCGTGGAGGGGGTGCGCTCGGTCTTCGATGTGCGGGTGCGCAACGCCGGGTCCAGGCATTTCGTGGACCTGAAGGTCAGGCAGGACCCCGCGGCGTCCCTGGTCGAGGCGCACGCCATCACGGAAGCGGTGGAGAGGGCCGTGAGCATGCTGTTCAAGGACGCCGATGTGGTCGTGCACGCCGAGCCCGACGGGGAGGCGTCCGCCGGCCTCCATGAGACGCTCATCGCGGAGGGGAGGAAACGGGGGGTGTCGGTCCATTCCGCGCGGCTCTTCGCCACCGGGGAGGGGCTCCACCTGGAGATGCACCTGGAATGGGCGCGGGAGATCACCCTCGGGGAGGCCCACCGGGAGGCCTCCGCCCTCGAGGAGGCCCTCAAGCGCGCCTTTCCCGACCTGGTCCGGGTGCGCAGCCACCTGGAGGCCTGCGGCTCCGAGCGCCCCTCCGGGTGGTGGGAGGGGGCGGAGACCCACGCCGACCTGGTCCGTCGCGTCCGCGATCAGGCCCTGGCCGTGGAGGGGGTTTCCGAGGTCGCGGAGGTGCAGGTGCGGGCCTCGGGGGAGCGCCTGGCCGTGGGGCTTACCTGCCGGATGGACGGCGGCCTCTCCCTCGCCGAGGCGCACCGCCTCGCCACGCGCGTGGAGCAGGGGACCTATGCCCTCACCCCGCGCATCGCCTCGGTGGCCGTCCACACGGAGCCGATGGGACCGGCCCCGTCCGAGGCGTGAGGTCCCCGGGTCAGTCGGAGGACCGGCGGCGGTCCACCACGGACCGGGCCAGGTATCCGACAACCAATCCGACAATGAGGCTGGCCATGGCCACCGTGGTGGGGTGCATCTTCACGTACCGTTTCCCCTTCTTGACCAGGCGCTTGGCCTCCTCCAGGTTCAATTTCTCCTTGAACTTCTGCAGGGTGGGGTTCTCGAGCTCTTGGGGGGTGGCTTCCTTGGTCATAACCGGGCCTCCTTTCATGGCTTCCTGTTGTGGGCGTTCGCGCGGTGGAGAGGCGGAAACGCCGCGACTGACCTGAAATCGGATGGGTGAAGCCGGTTTTTCATGTAATGATACGATAACAGGCGGTGACCTCGTTTTATTCTTTGCGGGGGCGCTTGCTTAGGGGCCGGCAGGGCGGTATCATGGAAGTGTCAGTTCCCGCGGGGGGATGCGCGTCGGAGCGGTCCCCCCGGACCAAGGAGCCCGGATGATCGCATTCCTGATCCTCACGATCCTCTCTGGCGCCCCCGCGGCGCCCGCGGCTGGCCCCTCCCTCGGGGCCCTGCCCCTTCCCGTCCCCGGTGCCGGCCCGTGGACGGCACCCGTTCCCTCCCCCGACGGCCGCTGGCTGGCCTACACGCGCGGGGACTACCGCGGCATCCACCTCATGGACCTCACCGACGGGACCACACTCCAACTGAACGACCATCCCGGAGCGGGGGTCCGGTTCGCCTGGGCCCCCGACTCCTCCGGCCTGGCCTGCCGCAAGCGGATGGGCCCCTCGCGCCTGGCCGTCGTCTTCGTCCGCCTCGACGGGACGGAGGAGGTCGCCTCGCCGCTGCTGCCCTCCCTCTCGACCCCCTTCTTCGCGGGGAGCGACCTCGTCTTCTTCCGCTTCGAGGGGGAGCGCCCCGTGGAGATGCGCCGCGGCCCCGGCGCCCGGGCGGGCACGGTGCCCCTCCCCGCCGCGTCCCCCGACGGGCGGCTGTGGGTGGGCGGCGGCGGACCGGACCTGCGGGTCCGCAACGACGACCCGCGCGTGTTCTACAACCCCGTCCTCTCGCCGGACACAGGTTGTCCTTGGTGGCATCTATCATCCATAGGCGGGGGGCAGTCACGGCCCCTTGACCCTCCCGCATTCGAGGGAGTATAGTGGCACCGTGCTTTCAGCCCTAACTTATTGGCAAAGGGGGTATTAGTGGCCTTAGGCAACGACATCGAAAAGAAACTCTGGGAGGCGGCGGACGAGCTGCGGGCCAACAGCAAGCTA
This sequence comes from Holophagales bacterium UBA2201, assembly GCA_002327305.1. Lineage (GTDB taxonomy): Bacteria > Acidobacteriota > Thermoanaerobaculia > UBA2201 > UBA2201 > UBA2201. The sequence continues at coordinate 24,158 of DCUZ01000055.1, forward strand.
AAGGCCAGCGAGTACTCCGCGCCCGTGCTGGGGCTCATCTTCCTGCGCTACGCAGACTCCAAGTTCGCCGCGGCGGAGGGTGAGCTGGCGAAGAAGGCAACGGGTCGGCGGCAGGTGGGGAAGGCCGACTACCAGGCCCGCGGCGTCATGTTCCTCCCCGAGAAGGCCCGCTACCAGCGCCTGGTCGCCCTCCCTGAGAGCGCTGATATCGGCAAGGCGATCAACGAGGCCATGAAGGCCGTGGAGGAGGAGAACGAGGAACTGCGCGGCATCCTGCCCAAGAACTACTCCGCCTTCGACAACGCCCTGCTGGTGTCCCTCCTGCGCAACTTCGCCTCCATCCCCATGGACATCGAGGGCGACGTCTTCGGCAAGATCTACGAGTACTTCCTGGGCGAGTTCGCCAAGGCCGAGGGCTCCAAGGGCGGGGAGTTCTTCACCCCCACCTCCCTGGTCAAGCTCATCGTGGAGGTCATCGAGCCCTTCCACGGTCGCATCTGCGACCTTGCCAGCGGCTCCGGCGGCATGTTCGTCCAGAGCGCCCGGTTCGTCAAAGCCCATGCCGAGCATGGCTCCCTCACCCTGCATCCCTCTCCCACTGGGAGAGGGACCGAGGGTGAGGGTGCGCAGCATAGGAGAGGGACCGAGGGTGAGGGTGCGCAGCATGGGAGAGGGGCCAGAGGTGAGGGTGTCGCCATGGGCGACGAGTCCCCCTCGCCCTCTGGGAGAGGGGTTAGGGGTGAGGGTGCTGAGCTGTCGCCCATGGCGCAGCTCAGCATATTCGGGCAGGAGAAGACGGCCGAGACGGTGCGCCTGTGCAAGATGAACCTGGCCGTCCACGGCCTCTCCGGCGACATCCGCGAGGGCAACTCCTACTACGAGGACATCCACAAGTCCCCGGGCCGGTTCGACTTCGTCATGGCCAACCCGCCGTTCAACGTCAACAAGATAGATAAGGAGCGGCTGAAAAACGACACCGCCCGCTTCCCCTTCGGCATGCCCTCCACCGACAACGGCAACTACCTCTGGATCCAACTCTTCTACAGCGCCCTGGGCCCGAAGGGCCGGGCGGGGTTCGTGATGGCCAACTCCGCCGCCGACGCCCGCTCGTCCGAGCAGGAGATCCGCAAACAGCTCATCCAGGCCCTCGCCGTGGATGTGATGGTGGCCATCGGCCCCAATTTCTTCTATACGGTAACGCTGCCGTGTACTCTGTGGTTTTTGGATAAGGGAAAGGCTACGTTACCGCCCTCACCCCAACCCTCTCCCAGTGGGAGAGGGAGCAAGGGTGAGGGTATCGAAGATATACCGCCCTCACCCGGCCCTTCGGGCCACCCTCTCCCAGGGGGAGAGGGTCAAAAGACTGGGCATTATAGAGGCGGATTCGATATCAGCGCTCTGGTGGACAAAGCCCGCGCCTTTCGCAAGAAACAGACCAAAGCAGAAGAAGTTTTATGGGAGGTTCTTCGGGATCGGCAGTTTTTGAATTTCAAATTCAGGCGTCAACATCAGATTGGACCTTACATCGTAGATTTCCTCTGCAGTGAAGAGAAGCTCGTGATTGAGATAGATGGCGGCTACCATCGAGATATGGACCGCGTGAAACATGATCAGAAGCGGGATAAATACCTGTCAAGCTCAGGGTTTCAAGTAGTACGCCTTCAAAATGACCAGGTGCTGGAATCTATCGGGGATGCCCTCGCAGAAATAGTAGATGTTCTTCATCCCTCTCCCGCTGGGAGAGGGAACAAGGGTGAGGGTGAACAAAAGGGTGCTCGCTACAGCGACACCGTTTTGTTCATAGATGCGCGCCATGTTTTCAGGCAAGTAGATAGGGCGCACCGGGACTTCGCCCCCATGCAGACCGAGTTCCTGGCCAATATTGCTCGCCTTTACAGAGGTGAGCAACCTTCAGCCGTCTCTTTGGGCCACCCTCTCCCAATGGGAGAGGGACGGGGTGAGGGTGCGCAGCGTAGGAGAAGGAAAGAGGATGAGGGTGACTGGGCGTTGAAGAAGTACTTTCCGGATGGCAAATACCGGGATGTCCCGGGCCTTTGCAGAGTAGCCACAATCAAGGAAATTGAAGCCCAGTCATGGTCGCTCAACCCCGGCCGGTATGTGGGCGTGGCCGAACGGGAGGACGACGGCTTCGATTTCAAGGAGCGCCTGGAGGAGCTGAATGAGGAGCTGGAGGCCCTCAACGCCGAGGCGCATTCCTTGGAGGAAAGAATTGCCGAGAATGTCACAAAACTGCTGGATGCAGAGTAAACTTCGAGTGGCGAATGTCGAATGGCGAATCCCCCTCGCCCCCTGGGAGAGGGATGGGGTGAGGGTGCGAAGCATAGAGCAGATCGGCGGAAACGTCGCCAAGCTGCTGAATAATGGATAGTTGTTCTTCGGAATAGGGTGCGTTTGACAAATGTTTACTTATAGGTTAAATTAGGACATGAAGCTTCAACCCCTGAAGGAGGGAAGATTCAAAGTGCTGGGAACATGCGATGACTACGGCGCTTGTCATGCCATTGATTTTCTGATGGGCTTAGGGGCAAATCTTAAGGCCCATGCAGCCCGAATAAGGCGCCTTCAGAAAACAATGGCTGAGCAAGGGATATCAAGGCTACCTGACTCGATCTGCCATAACGTGGATATCCCTGAAGAAATCTGGGAGCTCCGCACTCATAGGTTGCGCGCCTTCTTTTTCTTTGATGGAGATCATACTTTTATTTTCACAAATGGGCTCCCAAAGAAAAGAGATGAGATTCGGCCGCAGGATAAACAGATGTCGATCAATCTAAAACGGAAATATTTCCACGATCAGAGCGAGGGGAAATTGGAGTACCTGCCTGCTCTAGAGGAGGAATCATGAGACGTAAAGTGTATAAAGAATATTTCAAGAAATTGGAACAAAGCGAATCCTATTCCTATGCCGATGCTCTGTATGCATTCATTGAAGATTTGCATATGGCGACAGTAGAGCAAAAGATCAGCTATTCTCATCTGGCGGATAAAATAGGTAATAGTCCGACCTATATTACACGTGTAATGAGAGGCGATTACAACCTCACCATTGATACAATGGTGAAATTAGCAAGAGCAGTTGATCTTAAGCTAAAACTAGGACTTGAGAGACCTGCATTTGAATCAAGCATCAGCTTTGGAATAGCAAAACCACAGAAGATGGAGAATGTTATTGCTTTTCCTGAAAAGAAATCGCGCATAGCCGAGGTCCGACAGCCAGAATCAAAATATGGGCTGGATGCCAAGGAGGCAGAAAATGTTGGTTAAACCGCCATTGCAACTTGAGCGGCATTTTTATCCAGTAATTAATATCGCCGCGGATCCAGAGTACAAACAAAAGTCTGGACATGCCCCCCAGGCAAGTCTGAACGTCAAGCTGAATAAAATGCAATTAAAAGATAATCCGCTCCATTGGGTTGTAGAGGAGGATATTGCTGTTACCCCGGAGGAGAAAGAGGCAATCCCTTATAAATTGACTCTCAAAGTTGTAGGTCACTTTATAGTCTCTGAATCATTTGATCAAACAAAAGTATCGGAGTTAATTGAAGTGACAGGTGGCTCCATGCTTTTTTCCGCGGCGAGAGAATTTATTCTAATGCTGACAGCCCGCGGCCCATGGCCACCTATTACTTTGCCAACCGTCCGGATCGTACCGGATGAGCCGAAGGCGCAGGCGCCGGTGGAAAAAAAGAAGCCAAAACTAAAAAGGAAAAAGTCTTAGAAGCCCATGACAACCTGGTGAATAGATGAAGACGAGGAGCGATGGCTGGAAGAGATGTCTGCTTGGAGAAGTCATAAATCTGAAAAGAGGTTATGACCTTCCCAGTCATCAACGGCAGGAAGGAACCGTTCCCATTGTTTCTTCCGCGGGAGTCACTGGGTACCATATAGAAAGCAAAGTTAAAGGGCCAGGCGTCGTAACGGGGCGTTATGGCACGCTGGGAGAGGTATTTTTCATAAGAGACGATTTCTGGCCTCTGAATACGGCGTTGTACATCCAAGATTTTAAGGGGAATGATGAGAGGTTCATCAGTTACTTCCTGAAAACGCTAAACTTCGGTAGGAAGAATGTTGCTGGGGCAGTACCAGGCGTTAACAGGAACGATCTTCACATGGTGCCTGTGATTCTTCCTTCCCCTAAAGAACAAAAAGAAATCGCAGGCATCCTCTCAGCCTACGACGACCTGATCGAGAACAACACCCGGCGCATCAGGATATTGGAGGAGATGGCCCAGGCGATCTACCGGGAGTGGTTCGTGGAATTCCACGCCCCCGGCGTCCGTCTCCGCAAGGCCACCCCCCAGGAAAAAGCCCTCACCGGCAAAGACCGGTTTCCGGAGGGGTGGGAGATAAAGAAGATTCAAGATGCTTTCGAAACTCTTGGTGGTGGCACACCATCGACCAAAGAAGTAGCATATTGGCAGGATGGTGAAATCAACTGGTTCAGCCCGACTGATCTAACATCAGCAGATGCTATGTTTATTGGGCCTTCTGAAAAGAAGATAACAAGATTGGGTTTGGAGAAAAGCGCGGCAAAGCTGTTCCCGCCTTATTCGGTTATGATGACCAGTCGAGCAACGATTGGTGTTGTATCCATCAATACGACAGAGGCATGCACCAACCAAGGTTTCATCACTTGCATTCCTAATGACAGGGTATCTGCCTTCCATATTTACTTCTGGATTCTGGAAAACAAGGAGAAGATCATCGCGTTAGCTTCTGGAGCTACATTCAAAGAGATTAGCCGAGGAGAATTCAGAGACTTTGATTTCATTCTACCCTCAAAAGCAGTGGAGGCCCAATTCATTGACATGGTTGAGCCAATGGCCAAGGAAATTGAAACCCTGCTTCATTCCATCACTAATCTCCGTCAAACCCGAGATTTGCTTTTGCCCCACCTGATAAAGGGATAGCCAGATGAGTGATGACGTATTTAGCGGTGAGATTAGCATATTGGCAAGCATTGATATTGATGGGCCAATCGCTAAAGCGAAGGCGCCGATTTGTGACTATTTCGCAACTCAATTCGGGATATGCGCACAGCAAGCCAAAGATGAAAATAGTGAAGCAAAAGAAAATATCTATCGCTTTCTTCAAGCTTTAGCATCCATCAATGCAAGATATGATACGCCGGAAATGCCCTATGGCCCCTTTTTTGAAATGGCCGGCAGGAGAGGCATAGTTCCGTCGGACCTGTCATCTAATGATCTAGCTGTAATTAGGAAAATATTAGAAATCACTAAATCTCCAGCCTTTCGTGCGAGATTACTGGATTATCTATGGGAAGTTGAAAAAGATCACAAAGCCTGTTCAGAAGCGGCTCTCTGTTCTTTAGAAGCTTCAAATATCTTATATGATCGTGATGATTGGCATCTTGCCGTGCCATTATTGGGCCGCGCTTTACATTTAGCTTCGCGACTAGGATGGGAACAAGAAACGTTATTGAAATCAATCGAAGTAATTAAAGCCAAGACAGAAAAGCTATCCAAAGAAGGCCCTAACGCTCGATGCTATCAACTGATGAAGCTATTGGCTAAGTATGATAGAAAATATGCAGATGATTACAGGGGATTAGCAAAAGATCTTGCAACAAGAGCCAGCCATGAAGGGAAACATGGCCTCTCAAAAGGATTTTATGAAATAGAAGCAGAATGTGCAAGATTAGATAAGAAACAAGAGGATGCTAATAATGCAAAGCTTAGAGCTGCAGAAGAGAATTTAAAGGAAATAGAGGATCAAATAAAAGCCCCAGATGCCAGCCCACTTGTTACTGCGCATTTGCTAAAACAAGGATTCGAAGAACTCAGACGAGCTGGGGCTAAAAAAGAGGAACTGGATGCACTTCACCAGCGAATTCTAAAATGCCAAGAAGCAGCTCATGGTGAGATGAAGCTGTTTTCCGCGGAAGTGAATATTACTGAGATTGCCAAAAAGAATCAAGATAGTGTCCGAGACAAGGATTTCATTAAAGCACTATTTAAATATGTAATTAGCTATCCAATAGTAGATTATCAAAAGATTAGAACTACTGTAATTGAGAATGCACAAAAGAATCCAATCGTTCATTTGATAGGCGTTACCCAGGTTGACGGCAAAGGAAGAACTATAGAGCATAGACATGGCATCCTTGATGAGAAATATCCCGGACGAGATATAGAAATAGAAAAGGAAATGTATGCGCATTGTATTCAGTTTGATTGGTCATTTAGAGTACAAGCTTATATTGAACCAGTAAGAAGGCAGATATTCAATGATCATCATCCAACATTCAATGATCTGGGTTTCATTATCTACAACAATCCTTTTGTCCCAGAAGGCCACGAAAAGATATTTTTAAGAGGCATACATGCAGGGTTTCATGCTGATTACATGTTGGCAAGTCATTTTCTTACTCCTCAAATTGAAAATTCAGTGAAACATATCTTGGAATGCAATGGGGTGATAATATCTAATATCAATGCAGATGGCACCCAGCCTCCGAAGATGCTATCGGCATTATTGAATCACGCAAAGGCAAAGGAGATATTGAGTGAGGATCTATGCTTTGAATTTAAAGGCCATCTAATCGAGAAATCAGGATATCGATTCAGAGATAAATTGGCCCATGGTGAAACAGGGGATGAAGAATGTTATTCGTTTGCTGCAATTAATGTATGGTGGCTAGTTCTAAGAGCATGCGTTATCCCATGCATTCAAGCATATGCCAACCCAAAGGAAATGCCTGAAGATTCAAATACTCAAGAGGAAAAAGGAGATAAGTAGTAAAAGTGAGCCAATACTCCGAGCAAACCCTCATCGAACGCCCCGCCATCGCCCTCCTGCAGGAGATGGGCTGGGCGCACCTCAACTGCATGGAGGAAGTGTACGGGCCGGGCGGGACGCTGGGACGGGAGACGCCCAACGATGTCCTGCTGGAAAAGCGACTGGTGCGGACCATCCGGCTCCTGAACCCGGACCTTCCCGAAGCATCCATTCGTCTGGTGCTGGAGGCGCTGACCCGGGACCGCAGCGCCATGACCTTGGCCGCGACCGGAAATCTCGTGGAAAGGGGATAATAGAGTCATGAAATGCGATCCCAAGAAGCCCTATAACGGCCTCCCACTGTTGCCGCCCAAGGCGGCCTTGGAGACTCCGGCGGTGCTCAAGAAGGCCCTCGGCGCTGCCCGCACTCTGGCGGAGTTGAAGGGGGCCGGCCGCACGATTCCCAACCAGGCCATGTTGATCAATACGATCACCCTCCAGGAAGCAGGGGCCAGTTCGGCGATAGAGAACATCATCACCACGGATGACGCGCTGTTCAAGGCCTTCTCGGCGGCCGAGACCGTGGAGGATCTCGCGGTCAAAGAGGTTTTACACTATCGAGAGGCGGTATGGACGGGTTTCCAAGCGGTGCTCAAGCGGCCGCTGCTGACCACCAACCTGTTTGTTTCTCTGGTCCAGACGATTAGGAAGAACCGGGCGGGAATCCGGAATACGCCCGGTACGACACTGAAGAACCCAGCCACCGGCGAAGTGGTGTACACACCGCCGGAAGGTGAGCAGATCCTGAGGGACAAGCTCAAGAATCTGGAGGACTACATCCACGCCGACGATGGGGTGGATCCCCTGGTGAAAATGGCGGTCATTCATTATCAGTTCGAGGCCATTCATCCATTTTCCGACGGCAACGGCAGGACGGGTCGCATCATCAACATCCTCTATCTCATTCAACAGGGTCTCCTGGAACTGCCGGTGCTCTACATGAGCCGGGCCATCATTGAGAAGAAAAGCGAATACTATCGCCTGCTGAACAAGGTCACGCGGGACCAGGCCTGGGAACCCTGGATCCTGTTCATGCTGGCAGCGGTCGAGCGGACCGGGCAGTTGACCCGGAACAAGATCGATGGGATTCGGGAGCTTCTGGAGACAACCCTTGTGAAGGCCAAGCAGACACTGCCCAGGCGCGTGTACTCAAAGGAATTGATCGAACTGCTTTTTCACCAACCCTATACCAAAGCGCGGTACCTGGAAGAGGCGGGCATTGCCAAGCGTCAGGCCGCATCAGGGTATTTGCACGAGTTGGAAAAGGCCGGCATCCTGAAAAGCCAGAAAATAGGGCGGGAACGGCTTTATCTGAACCGAAAGCTCTATGTGTTGCTGGCTAAATGATATGTCGATGATGACGACCTATGGAATTGATATGTCGATAAAAATGCAGAAAATCGACATATTCGGAATACGTGTCGATGCCATCGACATGTTGCAAACGCCGGCGTGAAGGCATGAAATTGGGTAATGAGGCCCCGAATTGGGTAATTTAATGGGTAATAACCCATGAGCTCCTATTCCGAGCAGACCCTCATCGAACGCCCCGCCATCGCCCTCCTGGAGTCCATGGGCTGGGCGCACCTTATGGTTGCGGCCCGTGGGCCGCAACCACCCTCACCCCTGACCCCTCTCCCAGGGGGAGAGGAGGCGCTGACTCGGGACCGCAGTGCCATGACCCCCGTGGCGGCGAACCGGGAACTCGAGTTCTGGTTATCGGCAATATATCGGCAATCTCCTGGCAGGTTATCGGCAAAGGAAAGGGGACGGCATGAATACCCTTAAACGCTTTATGGTCGGGCTGGAGGCAATCCCCACGGCAACCTCGTGGCAGTTGACGGATCTGGGCGAGGCCAAGGGAAAGCAGCAGCTTTTCACCAGGCAGGCGCCGCAGAAACTGAAGGCGCTGCGGGAACACGCCCTGATCGAAAGCGCCGTATCCTCCAACCGGATCGAAGGGGTGGAGGTGCCTCCGAACCGGGTGCGGCCCGCGCTGTTCGGGAAGCCGCTCCTGAAAGACCGGAGCGAGGAGGAGTTGCGGGGGTATCGGCACGCGTTGGAATGGATCCACCGGGAAGGGGCGGGGATGCCGGTCACCGCGGCCACCATCCTGGAGTTGCACCGGCTCAGCCGGGCAGGAGCGGCAGACGCCGGCCGCTATAAGGAAAAGGACGGCGACATCATCGAAAAGCATCCCGACGGCCGGGAGCGGGTGCGCTTCCGCACCGTACCGGCCGCCAAGACGCCCGGTTCGGTGGCTGATATGTTGGCGGCCTGGGCTCGGCTGGAGGAAGAGCGCCGCATTCCCGAGCTGGTGCTCATGGCCGGGTTCAACCTGGATTTTCTCTGCATCCATCCCTTCCGGGACAGCAACGGCCGGGTGTCCCGCCTCCTTTTCCTGCTCCAAACCTACCACCTCGGGTACGAGGTCGGCCGGTACATCAGCCTGGAGCGCCTGATCGAGCAGAATAAGGAACGGTACTACGAAACGCTGGAGATCTCCTCACAGAATTGGCACGAGGGGAAACATGATCCCTGGCCCTATGTGAATTATCTGCTGTTCATCCTGATGGAGGCGTATCGGGAATTCGAGTCCCGCCTGGGACAGCTCAAAGAAGCGCGCGGCGCCAAGACGGAAGTGGTGCTGGCTGTCATCCGCGGCATGCGGGGCCGGTTCAAGGTCGCCGAACTGGTGGCGGCCTGCCCCGGCGTGAGCATGGACATGATCCGGCTGGTGCTGAAGGACCTGCGTCGGGACGGGCGCGTGGAATGCCTCGGACGCGGCAAGAACGCCGAGTGGGAGCGCAAGGGAAAATGGTGAATTAGGTAATAACTCCCAATATGGGTAATATAATGGGTAATAGACCGTGAGCCAATACTCCGAGCAAGCCCTCATCGAACGCCCCGCCATCGCCCTCCTGGAGTCCATGGGCTGGGCGCACCTCAACTGTTTGTATGAGGTCTATGGATCTCATACACCCTCACCCGACTCTGCGAGTCTCCCTCTCCCAGTGGGAGAGGGAAGGGGTGAGGGAGCAGACCGCGCAGCGGTCTGCTTAGGACGGGAGACGCCCAACGATGTCCTGCTGGAAAAGCGGCTGGTTCGTGCGATCCGGCTCCTGAACCCGGATCTGCCCGAGGCAGCCATCCGGCTGGTGCTGGAGGAACTGACCCGGGATCGGAGCGCCATGACCCCCGTGGCGGCGAACCGGGAGCTCTATACGCTGCTTAAGGATGGAGTGAAAGTACAAGTGGAAGGCAGCGCCCTCACCCCGTCCCCCTCTCCCACTGGGAGAGGGGCCAGAGGTGAGGGTGAGTCTGACGGGGAGCGGGTGGTGACGGTCAGACTCATAGATTGGGAGCACCCCAAGAACAACGACTTCCTCCTAACCTCACAACTCTGGATCACGGGCGACCTCTACAAGCGGCGGGCGGACTTGGTGGGGTTCGTCAACGGCATCCCGCTGGTGTTCATCGAGCTCAAGGCCAGCCACAAGCGCCTCAAGGACGCCTGGGACCGCAACCTCAAGGACTACAAGGACACCATCCCCCACGCATTCCTCCCCAACGCCTTCATCATCCTCTCCAACGGCAGCGAGAGCCGCATCGGGACGCTGTCGTCGGAGTGGGACCACTTCGCGGAGTGGAAGTACCTCACCGAGGGTGAGGCCCTCACCCCGACCCTCTCCCAAAGGGAGAGGGAGAAAACCACCGAGGGTGAGGCCCTCACCTCTCACCCCTCTCCCAGTGGGAGAGGGGAAGCCGACAGGCTGGGTGAGGGAGCTGATACTGCGAGAGGCAGAATCAGCTTAGAGACGATGCTGAGGGGCGTGTGCGATCCCTCCCGCCTGCTGGACCTGGTGGAGAACTTCACCCTCTTCACCGAGGCCGCCGGCGGGCTGGTGAAGCTGGTGGCCAAGAACCACCAGTACCTGGGCGTCAAAAATGCCATTGCTGCCCTTGAGAAGTTAATGGAAGCGAATAGGCGTGGCAATGGCATTTCCCTCACCCCAGCCCTCTCCCAGGGGGAGAGGGGGCAGTACCGAGGTGGCCTGCCGTTCAGCGGGCTGCTTGAGCGCGCCAGGGAACTTCGGAAGAAGCAAACTCCGGCGGAAGAGATCATGTGGGATTTGCTGCGGGATCGGCAGTATCTTGGACTCAAATTCCGTAGGCAGCATCAGTATGGGAACTATGTAATTGATTTCTATTGTGACGAAGCCAAGCTAGCGGTTGAATTGATTGGTAGCGTTCATCAAACGAAGCCTGAGCAGAAAAAGAAAGACAAAAGCCGGGATAAGTATCTGCAATCGCAGGGACTCACTGTAATTCATATCCCGAATGAAGTTGTCTTTGAGCAAACGGAAGAAGCCCTGGCGCGCATTCAATCAGCCCTTCCTTCTCCCACTGGGAGAAGGACCGAGGATGAGGGAAACACACCGGGGAGTGGTGGCAGGCTCGGTGTGTTTTGGCACACGCAAGGCAGCGGCAAGAGCTATTCGATGCTCTTCTTCGCCCAGTCGGTCCTCCGCAAGATGCCGGGGGACTGGACCTTCGTCATCGTCACAGACCGAGATGAGTTAGACAAGCAGATTTACAGAACCTTCAAACGTGCTGGGGCTGTATCAGAAGAGGAGGTGAAGGCCTCAAGTTCGGCCCACCTGCGCTCGCTCCTGGGGGAGAACCACCGCTACATTTTCACCCTCATCCATAAGTTTCGGCCGCCGAAGGCAGCCGAAACTCCCTCACCCCCGGCCCCTCTCCCAAAGGGAGAGGGGAGCTTGGCTATGGCGGCGACCGAAACTCCCTCAACCCCAACCCTTCTCCCAAAGGGAGAAGGGAGCATAATACCGAAGGCGACCGAAACTCCCTCATCCCCAGCCCTTCTCCCAAGGGGAGAAGGGTGCAAGACACCGACGGCGTCCGAAACTCCCTCACCCGGCCCTGATGGCCACCCTCTCCCATTGGGAGAGGGATGGGGTGAGGGTGTTATGCCGGTCTTGAGCGACCGGCATAACATAATCGTCATCACCGACGAGGCGCACCGGAGCCAGTACGACGCCTTCGCCCTGAACATGCGCAACGCCCTCCCCAACGCCGCCTTTATCGGCTTCACGGGGACGCCGCTGGTGGTGGGAGAGGAGAAGACGCGGCAGGTGTTCGGGGACTATGTGAGCGTGTACGACTTCCGGCAGTCGGTGGAGGACGGCGCCACCGTCCCCCTCTTCTACGAAAACCGCATCCCCGAGCTCCAGCTCACCAACCCCTACCTGAACGAGGAGATGCAGGCCCTCCTGGACGCCGCCATGCTGGACGAGGCGCAGGAGGGTAAGCTGGAGCGGGTGCTGGCCCAGGAATACCACCTCATCACCCGCAACGACCGGCTGGAGAAGGTGGCCGAGGACATCGTGGCGCACTTCATGGGGCGCGGGCACATGGGGAAGGCGATGGTGGTGTGCATCGACAAGGCCACGGCGGTGCGGATGCACCACAAGGTGAAGACCCATTGGAGCCGATACCTGGACGGCCTGCGAACGCGGCTGAAAGCGCTGGAGGGACAGAAGGAGCCGGAGGAGAGCATCGAGGAGCTGAGGGGCCGCATCCTGTTCATGGAACAGACCGACATGGCGGTGGTGGTGTCGCAGTCCCAGGGCGAGGTGGACGAGATGCGGAAGAAGGGGTTATCCATGGAGCCGCACCGCCGCCGGATGGTGACGGAGGACCTGGACGAGAAGTTCAAGAAGCCGGACGACCCCTTCCGCATCGTCTTCGTGTGCGCCATGTGGATGACGGGGTTCGATGTCCCGTGCTGTTCCACCATCTACCTGGACAAGCCCATGCGCAACCACACCCTGATGCAGANNCCGATGCGCAACCACACCCTGATGCAGACCATCGCGCGGGCCAACCGGGTGTTCATGGACAAATTGAACGGGCTGATCGTGGACTATGTGGGGATCTTTAGGGACCTCAAGAAGGCGCTGGCCATCTACGGGCCGGGGCCCGGCCTGGACGGCGATGGCGAGACCCCCGTTCAGCCCAAGGCGGAGCTCATCAAGGCCCTGCGCCGGGCGCTGGAAGTGACCGCGAAATACTGCTCGGGGATGGGCGTGGACCTGGAGGGCATCCGGAAGACGGAGGCCTTCCACCGAGTCAAGGCCCTCGACGACGCGGTGGAACTGCTCATCGTCAACGACGACGCCAAGCGCAAATACCTGGGCCTGGCCAACCGCGTGGACGCCCTCTACAAGGCTATTCTACCGGACCCCCTGGCCAACGAGTTCACCGCCCTGTGCAAGCTCATCCATGTCCTGGCGGAGAAGATGCGCTCGCTCATGCCCGTGCCGGACATCGCCGCCGTCCTGGCCCAGGTGGGGGACCTGCTGGACCGCTCGGTCGCTCCGCAGGGGTATGTCATGCCTCACGGCAGCGGCGTGCCGTACGACCTGAGCAGGATCGATTTCGACAAGCTGAAACAGCAATTCGAGAAGGGAAAGAAGCGGACCGAGGCCGAGCGCCTGCGGCGCCTCATGAGCGAACAGATCTCCGCCCTCGTCCGGCAGAACAAGGCCCGGATCAATTACTACGAGAAATTCCAGAAGCTGATCGAGGAATACAACACCGGCAGTATCAACGTCGAGAAGTTCTTCGACGAACTGCTGAAGCTGGCCCAGGCGCTGAACGAGGAAGAGAAGCGGCACATCGGAGAGCAGTTGTCCGAGGAGGAGCTGGCCCTGTTCGACCTCCTCACCCAGCCCGAGCCGAAACTGAAGAAGAAAGAAGAGCTGGCCGTCAAGAAGGTGGCCCGGGAACTGCTGGAGACATTGAAGAAGGAAAAGTTGGTCCTGGACTGGCGAAAGAAACAGCAAGCCCGCGCCGCCGTCCTCCTGGCCATCGAAGAGAAACTGGACGAACTACCCCCGGAACCCTATCCCAAGGACCTCTATCAGCAAAAGTGCGCCCTGGCCTATCAGCATGTCTATGATTCATACTACGGGTCCGGGCAGAGTATCTATGGACAAATAGCTTGAGCGAAATCTGAAGTCACCACATTTAGGTCTTGCTGAAATAGGGTTGTTGGATATTTAATCCGGGCTAAATATGCGTGAACCCCTTCCCCTCTACGGCGACCAGACCACCACCTTGCCCAGCACCTTGACGGGACCGCCGGCGTAGCCCAGGACGGCGATCGAGCCGTTGCCGGCGCCGCTGAGGGTCATCTCCTGGATATAGGCCAGGGCGATGCCGTTGGGCCGGTCATAGACGGGGTGGGTGGCGTGGATGACCGCTCTCACCTCGGGATGGTCCTTGTACATCCGCTTCCAGTCCCCTTCGTTTCCTGATTTCAGGAAATTGGTGTAGGTTCCGCGGCGGTCCACCACAAAATTGGCGCCGGGGGGGGCGTCCAGGTCCAGGGAGCCGGGGCGCTTGTTGCGCTTGAGAAGTTGGTTCAGGAGGGGGCGGGAGTCGTAGAGCGGGAGTCCCGTTATCTTGCCGATCCGGTCCGCGATGGCGTCCAGGTTTTCGCCGGAGCGGTCGTTCAGGACCAGTTGGGTCTCCGGATAGACCACCGCGATGTGCTCCCCGTCGCCGGGGGCGATGGCCGACAGGAGGGCGGTGAGGACGCGGGCGTCCTCGACCGGGTCGCCGGTGTAAGCCCCGCCGCAGGAGAGGAGGGGGGCCAGGCAGGCCAGGGCGGCCGTGAGGGCCCAAAGGGAACGGGAAACCGGGAGGGAACGGGTCGTCATGCTGCGATTGTAGCACCTCCCGCCGACAGTTGCTCCTGATCGGCCGGCGGGTGGGCAACCTCCGGACATCAGCTTCCAACTTCCCGCTTCCATCAGCCTCCACCGGCCGGCGCAAGGGGCGGCCTCTGTCTACCGCTCCTCCAATTCCCTCAACGCGGCATCGGCCTCCCGCAGGCGCTGGGCGAGGGTGAGGGCCAGGCGGGCGTACATTTTAAGGGCGGCGGGCACCTCCGTTTGGGCAAGGGCGTCGAACCGGGCGCGGGAGAGGACATAGAGGTCGGTGGGGGCTTTCGCCACGGCGTCGGCGGAGCGGCGGCCGCGGTCGAGGAAGGCGAGATCGCCGAAGAAATCCCCCCGCCCCACGGTGGCGAGGTGGTGCCGCTGGTCCCCCTCGAGGGGGAGGAGGAGGCGCACCCCCCCCCGGCGCACCAGGTACAGTTCGTCGCCCGGGGCGCCGGCCGTGAAGACCGCTCCCCCCTCCTCCACCGCACGCTCCTCCAGGCAGGACTTCAGTGCCTTCAGCGCGTCCGCGTCGAACCCGCGGAAGAGGTCGAACTCCCGCGCCTCCAGCGGCCGCTCCTCGTCCCGCTGGGCCGCCCCCGCCCCCTCCAGGAGCCGTTCCTCCATCCACTCCAGTGCCCCGTCGAGGGTGGGGGAGACGATGACGCCCCCCTTTCCCACCACCCCCACCTGGGCCAGGTAGGCGCGGAAGTCGCGGCGGTCCAGAAGCGCCGACGGCATCCCGCTGAAGAGGAGGCGGCCGCCCCGCTCCTCGAGGCGCGACTGCAGTTGGTCGAAGAGGTGGGCCGCCGTGTAGTCCACCGACTGGACCCGCCGCAGGTCGAGGAGGATGAACCGCGCCCGCTCCAGGTCCGGCTCCAACTGGGTGTGCAGTTGGTCGGTGGTGCCGAAGAAGAGGTTCCCCTGGAGTTCGCAGAAAACCGCCTCCGCGCCGCGGCGTCTCAGCACCTCCCGCTCGGCGGGGAGGCGGCGCGTCTTGGAGGAGGTCTGGGCCAGGGTGAGCTTGCGCCGGAGGACCGACCCGCGCACCTGGTCGCGGATGAAGAGGAGGATGGCGAACGCCACTCCCACGCCGGAGGCGGTGATGAGGTCCGTCGTCACCGCCGCGAGGACGACGCCCGCGATGACGGCGAAGTCGAGGCGCCCGGCGGGGTGGCGCAGGAGGCGCGCCACGCCCCAGTCCACCATCCGGAAGGCGATCACCAGCATGATGCCGGCCAGGGCGGCGATGGGGACCCAGGCGATGAGGCGGCCCAGGGCGAGGAGGGCCAGGAGAACGAAGAGCCCTTCCAGGACCCCCGCGCGGGGGGAGCGGCCGCCGCTGGCCACGTTGATGAGGGTGGGGCCCATCGTTCCGGCCCCGGGGACGCCCCCCGCGGCGAAGGACGCCAGGTTGCCCAGCCCCTGGCCCACCAATTCCCGGTTGGAGTTGTGGCGCCGGCGGGTGAGGGCGTCCAGGACCACGCAGGTCTTGAGGGTATCGATGGAGAGGAGGACCGAGAGGGTGAGGGCGGGGATGACGACCATCCGGACCGAGGCGAGGTCCGCCGCGGCCACGGCGCGCAGATGGGCGGTGACGGCTTCGAGGAGGCCGCCGGAGGTCTCCAGCGGCCCGATGAGCAGGGGGTTCCCCTCCAGCCGCATGAGGGCGGGATGAAAGACGGCGAGGGCGAAATAGGCCCCCATCCCCGCCGCCAGGCCCAGGATCGCCGCGGGGACCCGCTTCGTGAGCCGGGCGGCCCCCGCCATGACGGCGATGGTCACCCCTCCCACGATGATCCCCTCCCACCGCCAGGCCCCCGGGGAGAGGAGTCCGCCTGCCAGGGGGACCTCCCGGGCGAGGCCCAGCAGTTTGGGGAACTGGCCCAGGGCGATGAGGGCCCCGACGCCGGAGAGGTAGCCGCTGACGACGGGGTAGGGGATGAACTTGATGAGCCGCCCGCCCCCGGCGGCCCCGTAGGCGATCTGGAGGAGGGCGGAGAGGAGGGCGGTGGCCGCCAGGAGGGGGAGGATGGCCTGCGGGTCGAGGGGCGGCCCCGCGGTCCCGGCGGCGAGCCCCGCCACGAGGGCGGCGAGGACCGCCGCCGAGGGGGCGCACGGGGCGGAGACCAGGCCGCCGGTCCGCCCCACGAGGGGGGCGACCAGGCCCAGGGCGGCCGCCCCCAGGATCCCGGCCATGGCCCCGCGCCCGGCGTATTCGGGCCCCAGGGCCGAGTAGATCAGGACGCCGAAGGCGATGGAGGAGGGGAGGGCCACCAACATGGCGGCCAGACCGCCCCAGAGGTCCCCGATCCAGGAGGAGGCATCCTGCCGCATGAACCTATATTAACATGCCGGACCCGATCCCACGACCGCTCGCCCCGGTTTCGACCGGGGAACCGGCGGTGTCTAATTTACGTATTCATTAGTAGCAAATTAGGGGAGGCCATTCGAAATATTAAAGAATTAGTTGACAAGCCGGGATGCATGGCCTATACTTACTAATGAATCAGTAATAAAAGGAGCCGGACGATGCCGAGACGCCCATCCACGACCCTGACCGAAGCCGAGCTGAGAGTGATGCAGGTGCTGTGGAAGCAGGGCCCTTCCACGGTGGCCGAGGTGGTCGAACGCCTCGCCCCGGAGGTCCCGCTGGCCTACACCACGGTCCTCACCACCCTGCGCATCCTGGAGGAGAAGGGGCACATCGATCACACGAAACAGGGACGGGCCCACCGGTATCACACCCTCCTGGACCGGGGGGAGGCCCGACGCTCGGCCCTGCGGTTCATGCTGGACCGGTTCTTCGACAATTCCCCTTCGCTGATGATGGTGAAATTGATGGAGGAGGGGGACCTGGACCTGGAGGAGATCCGCCGCCTCCGCGAGGCCCTCGCCCGGGACGAGGAGCCGAAGGTGAAGGGATCATGACGGACCTGGTCGCCGGCGCCGCTTCGCTCTGGAGCGCCCTGTTGGAGACGCTCCCTCTGGGGATCGTCCTCGCGGCGGCGGTGGCCGCTGCGCTGTGGCCGGCCCGCGGGCTCACCCCGTCGACCCGTCACGCCGTGTGGCTGATGACCCTGCTCACCGTGGCCGTCCTGCCGTTGACGCGGGTGTTTTGGGCGCCGGTCGCCTACCTCGCCGCTTCGGCGGAGGCGCCCGCGGTCGTCCCGGCCAAGGCGGAGTTCCATTCCGGTCTCCCGGCCGTTCCGGCCTCTCTCGCCGGCCGGAGCGACACCCTCCGGATGCCCCTTCAGGAAGACCGTTCGGGTCGGTGGGACGCTTTGGCCTCCCGCCTCCTCCTGCCCGCCTGGCCGCCGCTCCCGAAACGGGCCGTGGCCGCCCTCACCCTCCTCTGGGTCGGCATCGTCTGCGCCCTCTTCCTGCGGGCCGGCCTCGCGCTCGCGTCCCTGTTCCGGATGAAGGCGGAAGGGGACCTCCTCCCCCCTCCCATGCAGGGGTGGATCGCCTCCCTGCTGCGTCTCCGCGCCTGCCGGCGGCGGACGGAGGCCAGGAGCCACCCCCTCCTCTCCATCCCGGTCACCGCCGGGTTCTCCGCCCCCGCCATCCTCGTCCCCCTGGACATGGTCCGCCGCCTCCCCCAGGATCACCTCCGGCGGATCGTCCTGCACGAGGCCGCCCATGTCCTCCGCCGGGATGATTGGACGCATCTGCTCGAGCACCTCCTCCGGGCGCTGCTCTTCTTCCACCCGGCCGTGTGGTGGATCGGGCGCCGGATGCAGCTCGAGCGGGAAATGGCGTGCGATGCTTTGGTCGTCGAGGCCACGGGGGACGCCCGTGGCTATGCCCAATGTCTCCTCACCGTGGCGGAACTCGCGAGCCGCAGCCGGGTCCGGTTCCCGGTCCCCGCGGTGGGCCGCCACCCATCCCAACTCACAAGGAGGATCACCATGATCATCGATCGTCACCGACCGTTGCCCCCGACCCTCAAGGCCCTCGTCCTGGGCGCCTCGGCGCTGGTCCTGGCTCTGGCCCTGGCCCAGTGCACTCTCGCCCCGCGGGAGGCCCAGGCGGCCGTCCACGGCGTCGCTCCGGCAGCCATTGCCTCACCCGCTCCGGCCGCCGTCCCCGCCCCCCCCGCTCCTGCTCCCGCCCCGGTCCCGGCCGCCGCCTCCAGGCCGCCGAAGCCGGCCGACCCGCCTCCTCCACCCACCCCGCCGGACCTTGAGGCGCTCGAAGGGGATGAACTCCCCGAATCCTATCTCCACGGCCCCGATCGGGAGGAACTGCTGGTCAAGATGGAGCAGGCCATGAAGAAGGCGGAGCAGGGGCTGCGCGAAGCGCAGGAGAAGATGCAGTTCGCGGAGCAACGGCTCCTGGCCGAGCAGGTGCGCCTGCAGGCCGCCCAAAGGGGAATGGAGGGAACGGCCCGCCGCCTGTCCGAAGAGGAGATGGCCGCCATGGAAGCCGAGCTCGAGGCCCTGGGCGAGTCCATCGAAAAGAAAGTGGAGGCGCGGATGGAAGGAATCGAGTGGGAGAAGCTGGAGAAGGAGGAGGCCGCGGCGCTGGCCCGGGAGCGCCTCCAAGGGCTGGACGGGGAGATCAAGACGCTGACCGAAAAGGCCAAAGAGTTGAGCGGGCAGGCCGCCTTCCAGGCCCGCCTCCGCGCGCTCCCTGAGATCGAGGAGGCCCTGAAGGAGATCCGGAAGGCCCAGGAGGAACTCAAGTTCGAGCAGCAACGGCTCGAAAAGACGAAACTCAAGGTCCGCTGACGCCGCACGGGAGGCATCTATATTCCTTGGCCGCCCCGGGTCTCGCCCGGGGCGGCGTCCTTGCGCAGGTCGGGGGCCGCCGTGTGTTTTTGTCATATCGGGGCTCCATCCATGAACCGCTCGGTCCGCTCCTCTCCAACGCGCCTGGCCGTCGAGGTCGGCGCCGCCGAACGCCTGCCGCTGAACTTTGCGCTTTTGCCGCGCGATCGCTGATCCCCGTCCGCATATTATGGGATGGGGGAGGGCTTGACGCGGGAGCGGGACGGGAGCAACCCTCCCCAACGGATCCGCGTGTCTCAGAACTCTGAACCCTCAACTCCGAACTGCTTCAATAGGTCTCGAGGTACTGTTCCAGCTCCCAGGGGTGGACCACCTCGATGTATTCCCTCCACTCGGCCTCCTTGGCCTGGACGAAGCTGGTGAAGATGTGGTCGCCGAGGGTCTCCCGCATGAGGGGGGACTTCTTGAGCGTTTGCACCGCCTCCCACAGGTTGGCGGGGAGCTGGCGGATGCGATGGTGGCGCCTCTCCCGTTCGCTCATGTCGTAGATGTTCTTGTTGATGGGGGGGCCGGGGTCGAGTTTGCGCTCGATGCCGTCGAGGCCGGCGGCCAGCATGACGGCGAAGGCCAGGTAGGGATTGCAGGAGGGGTCGGGGACGCGCACTTCGCACCGGGTGGACATGCCGCGCTTGGCGGGGACCCGGACGAGGGGGGAGCGGTTGTGCTCCGACCAGGCCACGTTGTTGGGGGCCTCGAAGCCGGGGACCAGGCGCTTGAAGGAGTTGACGAGGGGGTTGGTGACGGCCACGAAGGAGCGCACGTGGTCCAGGACGCCGCCGATGTAGTGGAGGCAGAGGTTGGAGAGCTTGTGCTCGGCCCTGGGGTCGAAGAAGAGGTTCTTGCCGGCGGGGGAGAGGAGGGACTGGTGGGTGTGCATGCCGGAGCCGTTGATGCGGTAGATGGGCTTGGGCATGAAGGAGGCGTGGAGGCGGTGGTCGAGCGCCACATGCTTGATGACGAACTTCATCGTGACGACGCGGTCGGCGGCCAGGAGGGCGTCGGCGTAGCGGAAGTCCACCTCGTGCTGGCCGGGGGCCACCTCGTGGTGGGCCGCCTCGATCTCGAACCCCATGCTCTCGAGGGCCTCCACGATCTCGCGCCGGGCGTGCTCGCCCTGGTCCACGGGGGTCAGGTCGAAATAGGAGCCCACATCGTGGGTGGTGGCCACGGGGGCGCCGGCGGCGTCGCGCTGGAAGAGGAAGAACTCCATCTCCGGCCCGCAGACCAGGTGGTAGCCCTTCCGGAGCGCCTTCTGGGTCAGGCGCTTCAGGACGCCGCGCGGGCACCCCGCGAAGGGACGGCCGTCGGTGGTGTGGACGTCGCAGATGAGGCGGGCCACCCGCTTGCCGTTGTGCTGCCAGGGAAAGACGATGAAGGAGGAGAGGTCGGGGACGAGGAGCATGTCCGACTCCTCGATCCGGGCGAACCCCTCGATGGAGGAGCCGTCGAACATGATGTCCCCCGCGAGGGCCTTGGCGAACTGGCTCCGGGGCACCTCCACGTTCTTGACCGCGCCCATCATGTCGGTGAACATCAGGCGCATGAACTGGATGTTCTCCGCGCCGCACCGCTTGAGGATCTCCTTCGCGTTTAGCATAAATGAAACTCCTTTCCTGCAGAATGAAGCGATAATAAATGACAAAATGCAAAATGTCAAGCAAATTATGCAATACTTGGCGCAATGTATTGCAAAATGATGCATAAAGCAATTTCAAGTGATTTTTCCGGGAATGGGCTATAATACCCCCATGCTCAAGGCCATCGTCGGCACCGCCGGGCACGTGGACCACGGCAAGACCACACTCTTGAAGGCCCTCACGGGGATCGACTGCGACCGCCTCCCGGAGGAGAAGGCGCGGGAGATCACCATCGACCTGGGGTTCGCCCACCTCCTCACGCCGGAGGTCCAGCTGGGGTTCATCGACGTTCCCGGCCACGAGCGGTTCCTCAAAAACCTCCTGGCGGGGATCGGGGGGATCGATTTCTTCCTCCTGTGCGTCGGGGCCGACGAGGGGGTGAAGGCGCAGACGGTGGAGCACGCGCGGATCCTGAAGCTCCTGGGGCTGGAGCGGGGGCTGGTGGCGCTGACGAAACGGGACATGGTGGACGCCGAAACCCTCGAACTCCGCCTTCTGGAGGTCCAGGAATTCATCGAGGACGAGGGCCTCGGGGACGCCCCGGTCCTCCCCGTCTCCGCGGCCACCGGCGAGGGGATCGACGACCTCAGGGCCCGGCTCCTGGCCCTCCCCGCGGGGCATCCCCCCGTCCGCGACCTCTCCGACCCCTTCCTCCTGCCCATCGACCGGGTCTTCTCCCTCTCCGGCGCCGGGGCCATCGCCACGGGGACCATGATCCGGGGGGTGCTCAAATCGGGGGAGGCGGTGCTGCTTCTGCCCGACGGGAAGGAGGGGCGCGTCCGCTCCGTCGAGGTGCACGGCCGGCGCCGGGACGCGGCGGAGGCGGGGGAGCGCGCCTCGGTCAACCTGGCCGGGTTCGCCTCCGACGACCTCGCGCGCGGCAAACTCCTCACCCGGGCGCCCATCCCGGCGACGCGGCGGGTCACCGTCCGCCTGGAGACGGCGGAGAAGGTGAAGGAGAACCTGCGGGTGCGGTTCGCCCACTGGACGCGGGAGGCGCTGGGGCGCCTCCATCTGCTGGACGGCGGCCGGGCCCAGATCCTCATGGAGGAGGAGATCACCGCGCTGAGGGGCGACCGGTTCATCCTCCGATACTATTCCCCTCCCGACCTCCTCGGCGGCGGCGTCGTCCTGGACACCGGCGCCCGCCGCCTCCCACCCGACGGGGCGCCCACCCTGGGCGAAGACCTGGCGGGGAGCATCCGGTTCTGGCTGGAGGAGGGCGGGATGCGGGGCGTGCCCCCGGAAACCCTCCGTCTCCGGGGCGGCTTTCCCCCCGCGGCGGCCCTGCGCGACGCCCTGGCCTCCCTTTCCGCCGTCGAAGCCGCGGGGCGCTGGTGGCTCCCCCCCACCTTCGAGGCCCTGCGGACCTCGGTGGAGGGAGCCCGCGCGGCTTTCCTCAAGGCCAATCCCTGGGCGGCCGGGATGCCCCTGAAGGCGGCGTTCGCGGCCGTGGCGGACGCCTTTTCGGAAGACGGGCTGGAGAAGCTGGCCGCCGCCCTGGGGCTGGCCGCCGCGCGCGGGGAACTGACCCTCAAGAGCGGTCCCGCCCTCTCCCCCGAACTCCAGAAGATCCTCGATCTTTGGAAGCCGGCGGGACTGGCGCCCCCGAAGCCGGAAGAGGCCGCCGCCGCCCTGGGGCTCCCCCTGCCCGCCCTTCGCAAACGGGTGGAGGAGTTGATCAAATTGAAGGCCCTCACCCGGGTCTCGACCGACTATTACATCGAGCGGGAGGCCCTCGAGAACGCCGTCGCCAAACTGCGCGCCACCCGGTGGGAGAAGTTCGGCATCGGGGAGTTCAAGGACCTGCTCGGGCTCACCCGCAAACACGCGGTGCCTCTCTTAGAATATCTGGACGGGCAGAGGGTCACTATTCGCGCCGGGGACCTGCGGATCCTTAAGAAATAGTTTCGAGTTGCGAGTTTCGAGTTAAAAACAAGTTCAAAGTTGAAAACGCGGGAAGCGGGAAGGCTGGGAAGCTTGGAAGCCAGGAAGCCAGGAAGCTGGGAAGCTGGGAAGCAGGGAAGCCGGAAAGCCGGGAAGCCGGAAAGCTCCCCCGACCATCCAATGCAAAGTGCAAAATTTCCCGCCCCCCCTTGATTTCTGAAGCAGAATCGTATTAGCAAAGAATATGCCAGACAATGTTTGGTTCTAATCTTCCAGGCGATCTTCTTTTTTTCTGGATTTGAAATCCCAAACCAGAGCAGCCAGAAATCCGATGGTGCACGAAAAAGCTATGACGGCATAGGAAAGCCGTGCTCCAGGCGAGCAGTTCAATTCCCACAATAAATCACAAGGGTCACCTTCGGCGCACGCTACTATAGCCATATAGAAGAACCACATGCCCATCATCACTCCAATAATGAGACTGCTTCTAAGTGCTCGATTGCCGCTAATCGTCTTATCCGGATGATAGTTATGTTTTTTGCGCAGAAGAAACAAGGCAAGTAATACCAGGGCGAGGATGCCAACGAAATAGGCGATCATCGTGTATTTGCATGCGTCGGCTATTTGATGGATGGCTTTGAAAAAATTCACAAGATTATTCCTTCGGCCTTCAATTTTATGTATTCATCGCTTGCATTGGGTGGGTGGAGGAACTACCTCGCCGCCCGCCTGCCCATCCAATTTTGGCCACCCAACCGCTGAAAGCCGATACCGAATCCCGATAGCGATTGCGATCCCGATCCCGATGAGAGGAGTGGACGGGAATTTTGCAATTTGCAATTTCCATTTTGCAGTGGGCGGGCGGGGGAGCATTCCGGCCTTCCGGCATTCTAGCCTTCCGGCGTTCCTTCGCTCCGCGAAGGAACCGCCACCACCGGACACGGCGCCAGCCGCAGGACCCGCTCGGTGACGCTGCCGAGGAGGACATACTCCAGGAGCGAATGCCCCTTCTTGGCCATCCAGATGAGGTCGGCGGGCATCCGGCGGGCCTCCTGGAGGATGATCTCCTCCGGCTGTCCGGGGAGGGCCAGGGTCTCGATGCGCGCGGGATCGCACCCCCGGGCCAGCGTCCCCAGGGCCTCCGTGATACGCGTGCCATCCCCTTCGCGGCGTCCCACGTGGAGCACCAGGAGCGAGGCCCGCGTGATCTGCGCGAACTCCCAGGCCGACCGCACGGCCCGCTCCGAACCCGGCGAAAGGTCCACGGGGACGAGAATGCGGCGGTAGGGCATCTCGGGGTCCGGAGCGGGAACGTCCTGCCGCACCGTGACGGCGGGGACCGGCGATTTTTTGGCCACCGCCAGCGCCGTGGACCCCATGATGAACTGGTCCAGGCCCCGGCGCCCGTGGGTCCCCATCACCACCCACCCCGCGCCCTCGTCCCCGATGGCGTTCAGGACGGCTTCGTCGGCGAGGCGTCCCCGTACGACCCGGGAAACGCTTTCCAGCGGGCCCGCCTCGGCCAGCCGCTGGTCGAGGAGGCGGGCCGCGGCCCGCTCGGCCTCCCCCTGCAGGGCCGCCGCGGAGTCGAAGAACGCGTCCGGTGTCGCCCAGTCGTCGCGGAGCGGGGTCCGGACATGGAGCAGGACGAGCCGCGCGCGCAGCAGGAGGCCCAGGGTGAGGGCGTGGGGAAAGGCGTTCGTCGCGGAGGGGGAGAAATCGGTGGCATACAGGATGGTCGTCGCCATGGATGCATCATACCAATTTCCCGGGCGGGGTTCAAACCTTGACGCGCGCAGGGGTTTTCGTTACCATGCGGGGAATGATGCTCGTCCGCCCCCTCCTTTTGCTCGTCCTCGCAGCGGCCGTCCTCCTCCCGGGGGAGACGGTGGTGTCGGTGCGCCTGGAGGGGGACCGCCCCGGGTGGAAACTGGGCGGCCTGATGACGGTGGAGCCGGGAACGGCGCTGGACCCCCTCGAAATCCGGCGCACGGTGCAGAACCTCTACGACTCGGGGCGGGTGGAGCAGGTGGAGGTGGTGGAGGAGCCCGCGCCCGGGGGGATCGCCCTGGCGTTCCGCATCCGGCCTTTCCCGGAGGTGCGCAAAGTGGCGATGCGGTGCGACGGCTGTCCCCGCCCCCCGACCGTTCTGCCGGGGACGCCCTGCACGCCCGAACTGCTGGAAAGGATCGAAAGCTCCGTCTCCGGCGCGCTGGCGCAAAAGGGATACCTGCACGCCTCCGTTTCGGCCGCCTGCCGGGAAGGGACGCTGGTGGTGGAGGGGAGGCGCGGGGAGCGGTCCCGGATCGTCGAGGTGGCCGTCGAGGCCGACGGGGAGGCCCCGGGCCTGGAGCGGCTCCAAAAACTGGAAGGAAAGGTCTACCGGTCCGACCGGTTGGCCTCGGACCTCGCCGTGATCGAGAAGCGCCTGCGCAAGACGCGGCCCCAGGCGCGCCTGCGGCGCACGGGGACGGAGGAGACGCCGGAGGGGATCATCCTGCGCGTGGAGGTGCGGGGGCTGCAACCACTGGACTTCGCCGCGGTCGGAGGCACGACCGGGAAGGACCTGAAGTGGTTGAAGCGCTCGCTGCGCGGCGAACCGGTGACGGCGGCAGGCCTGTCGCAGAAGGCCGACGAACTGGCGGAACGGCATAGGGCCCTGGGCCACGCCCAGGCCGAGGCGGAGATCACCCTGGACGAAGGCGGGGAGCGGCCCGTCGTCCGCGTGGACCTGACCCCCGGTCCCCGGTATCTCCTCTCCGGGATCCGCCTCTCCGGGGTGGAGGCCGCCGACGGCGGCGCCCTGCTGGCCCTTCTCCCCGGCAGGGCGGGACGCCCCTACGACGCCGAGGCGGCCCGGACCTGGCAGGGGGTCCTGCTGGATGAGCTGAGGCGGCAGGGGTATCTGGACGCCGAGGTGCGCGGGCCCGAGGCGGCCCTGGACGCCGGGGCCGGGACCGTCGAATTGGTCTTCCGCGTCGAGGAGGGGCCCGTCTATGTCCCCTCCATCGTCGAGGTCCTCGGCCTGCCCGAAGGGTTCGAGAGCCCCGCCCTCGCCGCACGAGAGGGGGAACCCCTCTCCCCGGAGAGCGTCCAGGCCGACCTGGAGGCGCTCCAGTCCCGCCTCGACGACGGGGGATATGGGAACGCCCGGATCACCGTGACGAAGGAGTCGGATCGGCTGGCCTACCTCGTGGAGCCGGGCCCCCGGGCGGTGGTCCACACCCTGTTTTTCAGCGGGCTCTGGGCCACCCGGCCGGAACGGCTGTGGCCCGAGGTGCGCCTCCGCAAGGGAGACCCGGTGAGCTTCTCCCGCGCGCTGGAAACCCAATCCCTGCTCTACGGGACGGGGCTCTTCGCCTCCGTGGACGTCAGGACCCGGGTCGAGCCGGAGGATCCCACCCATGCCACCGTCATTCTTCGGGTGGAAGAGGACACCCCCCGCTCCTATACCTACGGCGTGGGCTACGACACCTATGACGGGGTCCGCGTGCAGGGCGGGCTGTATCACGAGAACCTCTTCGGGACCCGGCGCGCGGCGGGGATGGAAGGGCGCTACTCCGGCAAGGAGCAGCAGTGGCGCCTCTTCTACCGCGAGCCCAGCTTCTTCTTCATCCCCCTGCCCATCCATGTCTCCGTGTACCAGTCGCAGGAGCAGAGGACCGATTTCTCGCTGGAAAAATGGGGCAGCACGGTGGAGCTGGTGCGGACCCTGGGGCAGAGGGCCAAGACCCTCTTCCGGTACGCCTACGAGATCCAGGACGCCTACGACATCGCCCCCGGGTATCCCGTGCCCCGGGAGGACGCCGACAAGAGGGTCTCCAGCGTGGGGCTGGGGTACATCCTCGACGCCCGCGACGACCCCTTCTATCCCATGACGGGAAAATTCTTCTCCGGGACCCTGCGCTACGCTTTCCCCCTGAGGGCCGCCACCAGCCACTTCATCAAGGGCGACGTGCGCGGGGCGACCTACTGGTCGCCGTTTAGGGACAGCACCCTGGCGGTCTCCGTCCGGGGGGGGCTGATCTCCAACCGGCTGGACGACGAGGAGATCCCCCTGGGGGAACGGTTTTTCATGGGGGGGCGGGACACCGTCCGGGCCTTCTCGCGCGATGCCGTGGGCGTGGAGGGGCAGACGGTCGTGGACGGCTCCCCCATCGGGGGCAACGCCTATGTCCTGATCAACGCCGAATGGCGCCAGCGGCTCGGGTCCTGGATCGGGTTGTCTCTGTTCGTTGACAGCGGCCAGGTCTGGCGCGACCGGCACTCCACCGACTGGGGAGACCTGAAGGCCGGAACGGGCTATGGGATGGGCGTCTTCTTTTTCTCCCCCCTGGGCCCCATCCGGGTCGAGTACTCGCGCAAGATCGAACCCAGCGCATGGGACCCGGAGGACCAGTGGTATTTCGGGATTGGAGTGCCTTTCTAATTAGGTGGCGGTAGGGAAGGGGGGTGGACCTGTCCCCCGGTCCCCACTGCCCACTGCCCACTGCCCACTGCCAACTGCCAACTGCCAACTGCCAACTGCCAACTAAAATTGTGGTATTCTAATTTAATATGTCCGTCACCGTCGTCATCCTCGCCGCCGGGGAGGGGAAGCGGATGCGCTCCTCCCTGCCGAAAGTGCTCCATCCGCTGTGCGGCAAGCCCCTCGTCCACCATGTGGTGGAGACGGCGAAGCGTCTGAAACCGGATGCCATCCTGGCGGTGGTCGGAAGCCGGAAGGAAGCGGTTTTGCAGGCCCTCCCCGAGGGGGTCGAGGCCGTGGACCAGGGCCTCCCGCGGGGGACCGGCCACGCCATGATGCGGGTGGCGGAGGAGCATCCCCGCCTCGGGGGGACCGTCGTCGTCCTCTCCGGCGACGTCCCCCTGGTGACCGCCGGGACGCTGAGGGCCATGCTCGCCCATCACCGGCGCCGGCGGGCCGCCCTCACCCTGGCCACCGCCGTCCTCGAGCACCCCGACGCCTACGGCCGGATCGTCCGCGATGCCTCGGGGGCCTTTCTCGGGATCCGGGAGGCCTCCGACGCCCCGCGGGAGATCCTCCGCATCCCCGAGGTCAACGCCGGCATCTATGTCATGGACTGGGGCCGCCTCCGCCCGCTCCTGGCGACCCTGCGACCGGCCAACCGTCAGAGGGAGTACTACCTGACCGACCTGGCCTCCAGGGCCCTGGGCGGGGGGATGCGGGTCGAGCCCTACATTCTGCGGGACCCGCGGGAGATGCTGGGGGTCAACACGCGCAACGACCTCGCCAACCTCCACCGCATCCTCTATGCGGTCCGCGCCTCGGAGCTGATGGAACGGGGGGTCACCGTCCTGGACCCCGCCTCCACCTTCGTGGACCCCGGCTGTTCGGTCGGGCGCGACACGATCCTCTACCCGAACGTCCATCTGCGCGGCGCGCGGATCGGCCGGGGGTGCGTGATCTACCCCGGCAACATCGTCGAGGATTCCACCGTGGGGGCCGGCACCATCCTCAACCCCAACAACTGGATCGAGGGCGCCCGCATCGGGAAGGCCTGCCGGGTCGGCCCCATGTCCCACCTGCGGCCCGGGACGGTGCTGGGGGACGGCGTGCGGGTGGGCAACTTCGTCGAAACCAAGAAGGCCCGTCTCGGACGCGGGACGAAGGCGGCCCACCTGACCTACCTCGGCGACGCGGAGATCGGCCGGGGCGCCAACATCGGGTGCGGCACCATCACCTGCAACTATGACGGGCGGCAGAAGCATGTCACCGTCATTGGGGACGGGGCCTTCATCGGTTCCGACTGCCAGCTGGTGGCGCCCGTGAAGGTGGGCCGGGGGGCGTACACCGCGAGCGGCACCACCGTCACCGAGGACGTCCCGCCCGGGGCCCTGGCCGTCGGCCGCGCCCGCCAGCGGAACATCCCCGGCTGGGTCAAGCGGAAACGGGGGCAATAGTCCATGTGCGGCATCGTCGGGTACATCGGGGCGCGGCCCGCTCTGCCCATCCTGCTGGAGGGGCTGTACAAGCTCGAATACCGCGGTTATGACTCCTCGGGCGTGGTCCTCCACACCGAATGGGGCCTGCAGGTCTTCAGGACCCCCGGCAAGATCCGGGACCTTGAGAACCTCACCCGGGGGGCCTCGGCCCCGTATCCGCTGGGGATCGGCCACACGCGGTGGGCCACGCACGGCAAGCCGTCCGAGTCCAACGCCCACCCCCACCTGGACTGCAAGGGGCTCTATGCCGTGGTCCATAACGGCATCATCGAGAACCACATGGAACTGCGGAAGGAACTGGTCGGCCGCGGCCACACGATCACCTCCGAGACCGACACGGAATTGATCGCCCACCTCCTCGAGGAGCAGGAGAAGCCCCCGCTGGAGGCCCTGCTGTCCATCCGCGGCCGCCTGGCCGGCTACTACGCCTTCGCCGTCCTGCGCAGGGACGACCCCGACACCCTCTGGGCGGCCCGCCTCGGGCCGCCGCTGTTGATCGGCCTCGGGGAGGGCGAGACCTACCTGGCCTCCGATTACATGGCCATCCTGGCCCACACCAAGAAGGTGATCCTCCTGGAGGACCAGGATGTCGCCGAGGTGAAGGCCGGCGGCGTGCGCGTCTTCGACCGGGACGGCCGCGAGGTCCAGCGTCCCGTCCAGACCCTCCAGTGGGACGCCCTGCAGGCGGAGAAGGGCGGCTTCCGCCACTTCATGCTCAAGGAGATCCACGAGCAGCCCCAGGCCATCCGCAATTCCTATGACGGCAAGATCTGCATGGAGGAGCCCCGGATGGACCTGGAGGGGTTCGACGCCCTCCGGAACATCGACCGCGTCCTGATCGCCGCCTGTGGAACCTCGTGGCACGCCGGGCTGGTGGGCAAGTTCTACCTCGAGCAATTGGCCCGGGTCCCCGTGGAGGTGCAGTACGCCTCCGAACTGCGCTACCGCCGCCCCATCCTGACGCCGGAGACCCTCATGCTGGGCATCTCCCAGTCCGGCGAGACGGCCGACACCATCGCCTCCCTCCGCCTCGGGCTCGAGGCCGGGTGCCCCGTGGCGAGCGTCTGCAACGTGCAGGGAAGCCAGATCCACCGGATGAGCACGGCCGCGGTGCTGACGCAGGCGGGCCCCGAGATCGGGGTGGCCTCCACCAAGGCGTTCACCACCCAGCTGATCGCCCTCTTCCTCCTCGCCCTCTGGTGGCGCCAGAAGCGGGGCGAGGGCATCCGCCCCCTCTACGATGCCCTCCTGGCCCTGCCACACCTGATGGACCGGGTCCTGCGCACCGAAGCGCAGGTGCAGGAACTGGCCCGCCTCTTCTTCCGGAAGCGCGACTTCCTCTACCTGGGACGGGGGGTCAACTACCCCATCGCCCTGGAGGGGGCCCTCAAACTCAAGGAGATCTCCTACATCCACGCCGAGGGGTACCCCGCGGGGGAGATGAAGCACGGCCCCATCGCCCTCATCGACGAAACCATGCCCATCGTTGCCGTCGCCACCCCCGGGGACATCCATGCCAAGATGATGGCCAACATGGAGGAGGTCAAGGCCCGCGACGGCATCCTCATCGGCATCGTCGGGGAGGGGGATGGCCAGACCGCCTCGATCTGCGACCACGCCATCGAGGTCCCCGTCACCCATCCGCTCCTCCAGCCCGTCGTCAACATCGTGCCGCTCCAGCTCCTGGCCTACCACATCGCGGTCAAGCTGGGGTGCGACGTGGACCAGCCCCGCAACCTGGCCAAGAGCGTCACGGTGGAGTAGGCGTAGCGCCGGTCCTCCAAACTTCGGCATTGAGGGCGGTCGGGATGTAGCGCCGGTCCTCCGACCTGCGGTTTTGGATTATTGAAGTCGGCCGACTGGAGAGTCGGCCCCACATTTCCAATCCAACGACCCGATGACCCGATAGGCCGTATCAACCGGGTGGGCGGTGGGGCGTTCCCGCGTTCCCGCGTTTTGCCTTCCCGCGGCGCAGCGCCGGTCCTCTGACCTGCGGTTTTGGATTATTGAAGTCGGCCGACTGGAGAGTCGGCCCCACATTTCCAATCAAAGTCTACGTTGGGCGGGCGGGGGAACGCGCTACGGTCTACGGCCTACGGTCTACGGCCTACGGCCTACGGACTACGAACTACGGCCTGCTGGGAGGGAGGGGGCGCCCCTACCACCGCCCCGTCCACTCCTCCAGCGCCCCCCCCTGGAGGGTGCACTGGGTGTGGAGGATGGTGGCCTTCTTGCCTGAGGCCAGGTCCACGAACTTCTCCATCCAGCCGGTGATGCGCATGCAGATGGCGCGGTGGGGGAGGCGGACGCCCGACAACTGCATCATGGCGGTGCCGGGCCCTTCGGTGGTCGCCTTCATCGTCCCCTGGTCGTAGTAGGAGTTCCACGCGGCGGCCCCGCGGGGGACCATCATCTCCGGCGTGCCGATGGCGAGGAACATCCGGTGGATGGTGTTGAGCGAATAGTCGGCCGAAGCGCGGCCCATCTCCATGTAGACGGCTTCTGGGTCGCCGCCGATGGTTGCGGCGTAGGCCTCCATCAACCGCGCGAGGTCCTCGGCGCTGTAATTCTTCGTGGCGAGGATGGGGGAGGAGAACCACTCCTTGATGCCGGGGGGAAGCTGGGCCGTGAAGGGGGGAAGGCGGTCTTCCAATTTACTGACGATATACTGGACGGTGGATTTGACGGGGGCGCCTTTGACGCTCAGCATGGTTGCATCATGCCACAATCCTGGAGGCCGCGCAAGTGAGGAGTGGACCGGCCTTGACATCGGCGGCCCGTTTCCCCTACAGTGGGGTCATGGGTGAAGCGCCGCAGCGTCCGGATCCCGGGCCCTCCCCCCAGGCCGCCCTCCGGCCGGGGCTGGTGGGCGCCGGCCGCATCCTCGCCGAGTGCAGTTACCTGGGGGCCTTCTTCCAGGGCTGGCAGGTGCAGGCGAAGGGGGAGCGGACCGTCCAAGGGGAGGTCGAGACCGTCCTGCGGCGCCTATACAAGGAATATGTTCCCGCCATCGCCGCCGGGCGGACCGACACGGGGGTCCACGCCGAGCGGCAGTATTTCCATTTCAACCCACCCTTCGACATCCCCCTCGAGGGGCTCTGGAGGGGCCTGAACGCCTATCTGCCGTGGGACATCCGCGTCCATCGGACATGGAGGGTCGGCGAGGCGGTCCACGCCCGGAACAGCGTCCTGTCCAAAACCTACCGCTACACCCTGCAGACGGGGGGGATCCTCTCCCCCTTCGACGCCCTCACGGTCCATGCCTGGTACGGGCCTCTCGACGAGGGGCTGATGCGGGAAGCCGCGGCGCTCCTTCCGGGGGAGCGGGATTTCAGGCCGTTCACGGTCCAGCCGGGGGGCTATACCTCCACGGTGCGCCACCTGACGCGGTTCGACCTGAAGCGGAGCGGCCGTCGCCTCGTCTTCGCCGTTTCCGCCGACGGGTTCATGCGCCACATGGTGCGGCGGCTGGTGGGGACCGTGGTGGAGGTGGGGCGGGGGGCCCGCCCGGTGGAATGGGTGCGCGGGCTGGTCGAGAGGGGGGAGGGGGAGGCCGGGCCGCCCATCGACGGGCGGGGGCTCTGCCTCGCCGAAGTGGTCTATCCGCCGTTGACTTCCTTTCCTTCCGCCCCTATAATTTCCCCCCTTGCCTAAGGTCCGCGTCCTCCCCGACCCCCTCATCAACCAACTCGCCGCCGGCGAGGTGGTGGAGCGTCCCTCCGCCGTCCTCAAGGAACTGATGGAAAACGCCCTCGACTCGGGGGCCGCCGTCATCGAGGCGTCGTGGGAGGGGGCCGGCAAGCGCTCCATCCGCGTCACCGACGACGGGTGCGGGATGGGGGAGGAGGACGCACTGCTGGCCCTGGAGCGGCACGCCACCAGCAAGATCACGGCCTACGACGACCTCTTCTCGGTCCGCACCATGGGGTTTCGCGGGGAGGCCCTGCCGTCGATCGCCTCGGTCTCGAGGCTCACCCTCCTCACCAGCGAGGACGGGGAGCGGGGGACGAAGATCGCCGTCGAAGGGGGAAGGATCAAGGCCGTGGAGCCCGCCTTCCACCCCCGGGGGACCACGGTCATCGTGGAGGACCTGTTTTTCAACACCCCGGCGCGGATGAAGTTCCTCCGCACCGACTCCACGGAATTGAAGTTCCTCCACCGCGTCTTCACCACCCTCGCGCTGGCCCACCCCGGCCGCGCCTTCCGGCTGGTCACCCGCGGGAGGGTCGGCGCCTTCCACCCGGCCTGCGGGGACCGGCGGACCCGTTTTTTCCAGGTGATGGGGGACGACCTGGAACGCTTCTTCGACCACGAGCGGCTCGGCGGGGAGGGGCTGGAGGCGGAGGTGTTCATGGCCAAGCAGTACGCCACCCTTCCCGTGCCGGTGTTCCACTATATGTTCGTCAACGGCCGTCCCGTCCACGACAAACTGTTGAACGCCTTCCTCAGGGAGCGCCGGTCCGGGGCCTCGTTCGCCTGTTTCGTCGGCATCGCCCCCGACCGGGTGGATGTCAACATCCACCCCGCCAAGGCCGAGGTGCGGTTCCGGAGACCCGGCGAGGTGCTGGCCCTGCTGGGGTTCCAGCAAGGCGTCCGGCCCCACTTCTCCCCCCGGCCGGTCCCCCTGCCCGGGCCGAGCCCCGGAACGCCGGCAGGCCCGTACCGGGTGCAGGAGCCCCTGTTGGAGGCGGCGGCCGCGCGGGCCCTGGAATGGCGCTATCTGGGACAGGTGGACGGCAGTTTTCTCGTCTTCGAAGAGAAGGGGGGGCTCCTGATCGTGGACCCCCACGCGGCCCACGAGCGGATCCTCTACGAGACGCTCCTCTCCTCCGGTCCGCGAGAAACGCAGAGGTTCCTGGTCCCGGAGATCATCGCGCTGACCGGCGAGGAGGCCAGCCGGGTCGAGGAGGCCCTGCCGGCGCTGGAGGGGATGGGGTTCGAGGTGGGGCTGGTGGGGCCTTCCCGCCTGCGCGTTGCGGCCTCCCCCCGGCTCTTCTCGCCCCGGGAGGCCAGCGCCTTCGTCCGGGTTTTCATAGGGACGGGAGGCGAGGCCCCCCTGGAAGGGCGCGTCCTGGCCTCCTTGGCCTGCCGCTCCGCCGTCAAGGTGCACCAGCCCATGGGGGAGGGGGAGGCGCGGAACCTGGTGGAGGTCTTGAAGGGGTGCGCCGACCCCGATCACTGCCCCCACGGGCGTCCCACCCTGCTGTCCCTGGGGCTATCGGACCTCTACCGCCACTTCGGGCGCTCAACGCCCGTCCGCTGAAAAGCGTACAATAGGCGCATCATGCGATTGCTCAAGGAGGGAACCATGCGCGCATTCATCGCCATCCTGACGGTCCTCGCGGCATCCGCCGTTTTCGCCCAGCAGCAGGTCTCCTGCGCGGAAATGGGGACGCGGTGGCAGCAACTCGTCAAGGAGTACAAGTTCGCCGAACTGGAGCGGCTGGCCGACCAGGCCGCCGCGGTGTGCGACCTCGACAGGAACCTCGAGGTGTTCTACCAGTCGGCGATGACCTATCTCTGGCGGGGCGAACTGGAGAAGGCCCGGCCGGTGGTCAAGAAGGTCAGACAGAAGAACCTGGAGGACGCCGAGAAGAGCTGGGCCGCCCCCAATGTCGGCATCGCCAACACCCTGCCCCTCCTGGACGCCCTCTATCGGGGCGAGCACGATGTTGTGGAAGAGCAAATGCTCGGATACGAGAATATGATCCCGCGTTCCCAGGAGGTGGTTCTTGCCTACCTCCTCCGTCTCAACGATCCCCGGTTCCCGGCGTTCTATCAGACGCGGAAGCCGTCGAAGTTCGACATGACCCCCATCCTCTGCGGCGTCTATTGCAAGCGGAACAGCGTCGTGAAGGATTGCCCCTGCGCCGGCCAGACGATGCCCGCTTCCCAGGGCGGGCCCTACTCGATCTATCTGGAATACCTGGACGGCAAGCCGGCCGCGGAACTGAAGAAAACCGTGGAATCCCGCTACGGCGAGGCCCCGCTCCTGAAAAAAGAGATCCTGCAGGCCCTGGGGCTGTGACGGCCCGGTGAGGCGTGGGGGCCCTGCGGCCCCCCCTCAATGGGCGCGCGCGAATCCCAGCCGGTCCAGAATGAGCGCCAGCTCTTCGAGCGTTTCCACCGGGTGGAAGCGTTCCAGATCGGCCCCCTCCCGCGACACGGCCCAGGTCCGCAGGGCCAGAACCGGCTTGCCGTTCTTGAGGGCCAGGGCGATCTCGGAGAGGGTTCCGGGGCCGCCCCCGATGGCGATGACGGCCTCCGCCGCCTTCACATTGATCGCGTTGCGGGCGTCGGAGAGGCCCGTGAACACCGCCAGATCGATATGGGGGTTGGGGGGCGATTCGGCGGCGTTTGAACCCGGGAGGATGCCCAGCGTCAGGCCTCCGGCCTCCTTCGCCCCGCGGGCCGCCGCCTCCATCACCCCCGCGCCCCCGCCGCACAGGAGGACGAAGCCCCTCTGGGCGATCATCCTCCCCGCTCCGCGGGCCAGCTCGGCCTCATCCGGCGTGCAGGACGCCCCGCCCATGACCCCCAGGATGCGTTTCATGCCGCCCCCGCTCAGTATTTCCGCATCAGGCCCACCACCACCCCCTGAACCCGGACATCGGTTTCGGGGACGCGGAGGGGCTTCATCCGGGGGTTGGCGGGCTGGAGGCGGATGGAGGAGCCCTCGCGGTAGAACTTCTTCAGCGTCACCTCGCCGTTGAGGAGGACCGCCGCGGTCTCGCCGTCGGCGGCCGTTTCCCGCCGCTGGAGGATGATCCAGTCGCCGTCGTGGATGCCGTCGTCGATCATGGAGTCGCCGCGCACCTTGAGGACGAAGTGGCGGCCCGAGCGGAGAAGGAAGGAGGGGACCAGGAGCGACTCCTCGCTGGAGAGGGCCTCGACCGGCTGGCCCGCGGCGATGACGCCGGTCCAGGGGACGGGGACGAGCCCCTCCACGGCCGCCTGGACCACCTCCAGGCCGCGCTTGTCGTGGGGGGTGTGGCTGAGATAGCCCCCGTCGATGAGCCGGCGCACGTGGCCGTGGACGGTGGAGACCGCCTTGAGCGCCATCGCCCGGCGGATCTCGTGGAGCGACGGGGCGACCCCTTCGTGCTCCTGCCGGTACCGGCGGACGAACTCGAGGATCTGCTTCTGCTTGAAGGTCAGGCTCATGCCCATAGTGTAGGCGAAAATAGGACGAAATACAAGGGCCGGTCCCCGGAAGGCCGCTCCGCCGGCGCTTCAGCGCTCCCGCGCCCGGAAGACATCGAGCAGATTGTTCATCGCCTTCCAGCCGACCGACAGCTCGTGCGGGCGGTGCAGGCGGGCCAGCCGGCCCAGAATGTACCGGGGGCGGAGGTAGAACCGCCGGTAGGCCTCGCGGTAGAAGCGGTCCACCTCCTCGGGGGTCACGGTCGGAAGGCGCATGACGGACCGGGACAGGTCGTAATCGTCCCAATCTTCCGTCATCAGGTACCCCTG
This sequence comes from Holophagales bacterium UBA2201, assembly GCA_002327305.1. Taxonomy (GTDB): domain Bacteria; phylum Acidobacteriota; class Thermoanaerobaculia; order UBA2201; family UBA2201; genus UBA2201. The sequence goes on from DCUZ01000055.1 coordinate 60,482, forward strand.
CTCCTTGGCCCAGGCGAACATGGCCGTGCCCGGGTAGGGGGTGGTGATGTTGAACACGGCCAGGTCGGGATTCATCCGGACGGCCCAGCGCAGGGTCCGCTCCATGCTCTCGGCCGTTTCGCCGGGATTGCCCAGCATGAACGCGCCCCGCAGATCGATGCCCACCTTCTTGGTCAGCCGCGCCGCCTCCTCCGCCCGCTCCAGCCCCGCCCTCTTGTCGATGGCGGCCAGCACCGCCGGGTCCGCGGATTCGAAGCCGTACATGATCTGGTGGCACCCGGCGGCCTTGAGGGAACGCAGAAGTTCCTCGTCGATGAAATCGACCCGGGCGAAACAGCTCCAGGTCAGGTCCACGCGCTCGGCGGCCATGAGCGCGCAGAACTCCATGATGGTCTTCCGGGCGGCCGTGAAGGTGTCGTCCAGGAATTGGATCTCCCGGATCCCGTAGTCCCGGCGCAGCAGGCGAAGCTCCTCGATCAGGTGGCGCGCGGAGCGCACCCGGACGCGGTTTCCGAACATCCGGTAGCAGAAGGTGCAGCGGGCCCCGCAGCCCCGCGTGGCCATCATGCTGAGGGCCGGAAGCCGCCGGTAGGCCCCCTGGGAGGGATAGTACCGGTCCATGGGGAGCAGGTGGTAGGCGGGCGGAGGCAGGGAATCCAGGTCAGGCAGGAGCGCCCGCTCCCGATTATGGACCACGGCGCCGTCCCGCCGGTACGAAAGGCCGTCGATCTTCTCCGGGGCCCGGCCCTGGACCAGCTCCAGAAAGGTCTGCTCCCCCTCTCCGCGGACGACATAATCGACGGACGGGCAGGCCAGGACCTCTTCCGGAAGGACGGTGGGGTGCACCCCCCCCAGGACCAGCGTGGCCGACGGCTGCCGCTTTTTCAGGTCGCGGGCGATCTCCATGGCGCTCCGGATCAACAGGGTCGTGGCGGTGATCCCGATGAAATCGTACCGTTCGCTTCCCAGGGCGGCGGCGACCTGCGGGGGGGGGGTGCGTTCCGCCTGGGCGTCCAGGATGCGCACGGAGATCCCCCGGGCCTCCAGGACGGAGGCGATCTGGGCGATGCCCCGGGGAGGCATGCAACTGCCGATGTCCTTCCAGACGTTCCCCCGGCGCAGATACCACGGGGGCTGGATGAGCAGGACGCGGGTCACGGCTTCACCGGTGCCTCAAGCCGCGTGGGGAAAACCCCCGGCGTCCCGGCGCAAAGGTTGGACTGCATCGGAGCATTCTACCGCATTCCGCCGCTCGGGCCGCCCCGGTTCCGGACGCCTCCTGCCGACCCATCGGGTATAATCAGACCGTGCGGTTCGATCTTCTGAGCATCCTCATCCCGGCCTACAACGAACGGCGGACGCTGGAAGCCCTCGTGGAGGAGGTGCTTCGGGCCCCCCTGCCCGAGGGGATGGAGCGGGAACTGGTGATCGTCAACGATTGCTCCACCGATGGGACGGGAGCCATCCTGGACGCGGTGGCCGCGCGTCACCCGAAGTCGGTGCGGGCCTTTCACCAGCCGGTCAATAAGGGCAAGGGGGCGGCGATCGCCCGGGCGCTTCGCGAGGCGCGGGGGGACGTCTGCATCATCCAGGACGCCGACCTGGAGTACGATCCCGCCGAGTACTCCAAGATCCTGCGCCCCATCCTCAACGGCGACGCCGACGTGGTCTATGGCTCCCGGTTCCTCACCCGGGAGTACGCCCGCGTCCTCTACTTCTGGCATTCGATGGGCAACCGGTTCCTCACCTTCCTCTCCAACATGTTCACCAACCTCAACCTGACCGACATGGAGACCTGCTACAAGGCGGCCAAGTCGAGCGTCTTCCGTTCCATCCCCATCCGCTCGCGCCGGTTCGGCCTGGAGCCGGAGATGACGGCGAAGTTCGCCAAGCACCGGTGCCGCATCTACGAGGTGCCCATCTCCTACCGCGGCCGCACCTACCTCGAGGGGAAGAAGATCACCTGGCGGGACGGCCTCAAGGCCCTCTTCACCATCGTCTGGTTCCGTCTCGTGGACGACCTCTACAACGAGGAGACGGGGCGCGACCTGCTGTTCAGGTTCGACCGGAGCCCCAAATACTGCCTGTGGCTGGCCCGCCGCGTCCACCGCGACCTGGGGGACCGGGTGCTGGAGGTGAACGCCGGCATCGCCAACTACTCCGTGTTCTTCATCCCCCGGCCGCGCTACACCGCCGCCGACCCGCGGCCCGAAAACCTGCGGTTCCTGGAGAACCGCCTGGCCGGCGTCCGCGGCGGCGAGGTGATCCCCTTCGACCCGGCCGCCGGCGGGGAGCCGCCGCGGGGATTCGATACCGTGCTGTGCCTGAGCGGCCTGGCCCAGGCGGAGGATGACGCCGCCGCCCTGCGGGCCATGGCGGCCTGCCTGGATCCGGGCGGAAGGCTGGTCCTGGCCGTTCCCCAGGGGCGCTGGCTGATGAGCCCGCTCGACTGCTCCCTCGGGCGCCGCCGGCGTTACGCCAGGCACGAGATCCTGGAAAAGGTGGTCGCCGCCGGGTTCGAGGTGGAAAAAACCGCGTCGTTCAACAAGGCGGGAGTGAAGTGGTGGCTGCTCAACGGCCTCCTCCTGCGCCGCAAGCGGATCGGCCGAGTCCAGTTGAAGCTGTTTGACATCTTCATCTGGCTTTTCCGTCCTCTCGACGCCGTTCTTCCCTGGCCCGGGCTCACCCTTCTGGTCACGGCGCGCAAGCGGTAGATGGCGATCCCGCTCCAAGCCCTTCTCCTGCTGTGGATCCTGGCCGCCCATGCCGCCGCGGCCCATGCCGCCGCCGCGTGGCTGCTCCCGTCGGAGCGGCTGAGCCGCCGCCTCCTGGCGGCCGGGGTGCTGTTGGCCGCCATCCTGTCGGTCACCGCCCAGGCGCTCATTCACGGCCACCGCCTCCGTCCCCTCGAGGCGGGGCTGGCGGCCCTCCTGCCGGCCGCCTTCGCCGGATGGGCGGCCCTGCGTCGCGGATGGGGACCGGCGCTGAGGGCCGACGCGGGGGGCGCGGCGTCGGCCGTGCGCGGCTGGTTCGCCCTTCCCGGCGGATGGTTTTTCTGGCCCGCCGGGTTGCTCGTCGCCTTCCTCGCCCTGCGGGGCCTGCTCGCCCCGCCCCTGGCGTGGGACGCCCTCTCGTTCCACATGGTCGTCGCGGGGAAGTTCGTGCAGGAGGGGGGGGTCTTCTCGCTGGCGTTTCCCGGCACCCTCGGCATGCTGTCGCACCACCCGCACCTGTTCGAATCGCTGCTCGCCCTCGTGATGCTCCCCTTTCATTCCGATCTGCCGGCCAACCTGGTCAATATGTTCTCCGGACTTCTGGCCGTCCTGGCCATCTATGTCATGGGCGGCGCCCTGGGGTTGTCCCCCGGCCGGCTGAAGGCCGGGGTGGCGCTGGGGGCCTTCCTCCCCGCCTTCGCCGCCTATCTGCCGACCCAATACGTGGATCCCGCGGCCGCGGCCCTCGCGATGGCGGGGACGGCCCTCCTGGCCGTGTGGTTCGCCGGCGGGGCTTGGCCGGCGGCCCCCTTGGGGGTGCTGGCGCTTGCGCTCGGGTTCGGGTTGAAGCCCTATGGGGTGACGCCCCTGGCCGTGGGGACGGCGCTGGCGCTCGGGTTCGGATTCGCCCGCCGCGCGCTGACGGCCCGCCGGTGCGCCGTTTTGCTCCTGGCGGCCTGCGTCGGACTTCCCCACTACGCCGCTATGGCCCGGCAGTTCGGCAATCCCTTCTATCCCTTTCCATCGAAGGTCCTCGGCCGGGCGCTCGGGGAGGCCCATCCCGGATTGGAGAGGTACATCGAGGAGGCGGACCGGAAGGAGCGTGAGTGGTTCGCTCAAAACCATCCCGGGTGGGAGCCGTCGCATCTGCGCGCGGCCCTTTACAGCGCCCGCAAGGTGTTCGCGCAGTCGCCCATGACGCTGGGGCCCTCCCCCCTGATCCTGGGCCTGCTCGGCCTGGGGGTCCTGGCGCGGATGCGGAACCGCTGGATGGCGGCCCTCATCGCCCTGAACGTGCTGGCCGCCTGGGCCGCCTTCCTCAATCCCGCCGTCGAGGGATTGCGGCTCTATTTCACCGTTTCCTACGCCCGCATTCTGGTGTTCCCGAGTTTCCTGTGCCTTCTGGCCGGGTTGGGAGCGGGGGCCCGGCTGAGGGTGGTGGACCTCCTGTTCTGGCTTCTCGCCCTGCCGGGCCTGATCCTGGCGTTCCCCTCCCGGATGCTGACCGCCGACTGGATCATGCTGGGGTTGGCGGCCGTGCTGTTTTCCGCCGCCGCGGGGTTCGTGAAACAACGGTGGCACGACGGGCTGGTCTTCCTCCTCGCCGCGGGAGTTCTGGTCCTGCCCCTCCTGTCGGAGCATCGCGACCGCCTCCGCCACGAATATTGGGCCCGCTCCTACGACCTTTTCCCCCTCTCCCGGCAGATCATGCCGCTGGCCCGGGAGCTGGACCGCCCGGAGGGGAGGCGCCTGGCGGTGGCCTTTGGGGAGGACCTCTGGGGGTCCGATTGGGCCTTCCCGTATCCCCTGATGGGGAGCCGTCTGCAGAACACCCTGCACTATGTCCCGGTCGGCCCGGGCGACAAGGTCCCCGACCGTCCCGACTTCGAGGGGGAGGAGGGCGACCCGGCGGCTTGGTATCTCCGGCTGAAGGAGGCGCGCATCGACGCCGTGGTTCTGGCGCGCCCGTGGACCATCGAGCGCGGGTGGATCCTGGACAGCCGCGGCCTCTTCTCCGTCCTGGCGATGACCGGCGATTACGCGGCTTTCGAAGTGCGGGAACGCCCCCTCAATCGCTGAAAAAGGTGGCGTCCGAGGTGGTCCCGTCCACGAGGGAGACATAGGCCAGGACCGGGCGGTCGCAAGCCAGTTCGATCACGCCGGCCTCCCCGACGGGGAGGGTCCCGAAGAGGGTCATGGCGTTTTGCTGGATCAACTGCCTGGCCGGGCTTCCGAGGATGGATTCCCCGATCTTTTCGTGGCCGGCGCTCCAGAGGACCGCCTGGCAGTAGGCATCGCCCGCGCCCAGGTTCTCCAGCCCGAGATTGAGCCTGAACGCCGTCCCCGGAAGATATCCGGGGAGCCAGTGGTGGGTGGCCGCTTGGTCCTGGTCCAGGGCCGGGATCGATTGCCCCATGGATTCGGCCTGGGTGGCGCCCGACCATACGCGCGTCACCGGCACGAAGGGGCCCTCGAAGACGAGGTAGCCCACCCCGTCGCCCAGCGCCTGCCCCCGGAGAAAGTCGTCGAAATAGGCGGAACCGAGGGCCGGCAGGGCCAGCGAGACCGGATGGTCGTTCCATTCGGTGCCGTCGGTGTATCGGAACGTGCCGGAGAAAGGCCCCCCCTGGGGGGAAAAGAGGGAAAACTCGGTTTTCCAGGGATAGCCCGTGGGGTTGGGGGCGGAGGCGAGGGCGGGGACCACCCACCGGTCCTGGGTCGCCTTGCGGGGGGCGACGAACAGGCCGTCGCTCGTGGAATTGGTGGCCACCGAAGCGTAGGGAAACAACCCTTTCAAGCCCGTCACCGTCACGGCCAGCGTCCCGTTGTGGAGGGTCCCCACCGCCGGGAAATAGGCACCGAGCGTGTTCTGTTCGTGCCAGCGCGGCGGGAGGGAGAGGTTCGTCGAGGCCAGCAGGGCCCCGTCGGCGTCATAGAGGCGGAGGGTGGCCTGGACCCAATAAGAGCCCCACGGTTCGGCGTTGAAGGTGGCGAAGCCGAGATTGGTGCGCCGGTCGGCGTCCACGAAGAGGCCGGGGAGATAGACCGTGTCGCCGGCGGCGTAGGTTTCGTCGAACGCAGGATAACCCTGCCCGTAGGTGGCGCCCGAGGCCGAATTGAAGAGACGGGCGGTGATCTCCAGCGGGCCCGACCCCCACACCTTGAACGCCCCCACCCCCCGGTCCATGGCGAAGAGGGACTGGAGCGGGTCATCGAGGATGAGCGCCTCCCGCGGCTCCAGGGGCACCACCGCCGAAACCGCGGTCATCTCGCCAGAGGGGACGAATTGGACCGTCACCTCCTGAGAGGTGGCTCCGGGATTGAACAGCCACAGGTCGGTGCGCCACAGCGAGTCGTTGACCCCTTCCACCCGGGCGACGGCGGGGAGGTAGTAGTAGGGGATCGCCGCCAGGTGGCCGGTGGCGACGAGGGCGAACCCCTGGGCGGGCATGGGGACCTCGGCGCCGCGGACGCGGATGGTGTAGATCCCCTCCACCGGCGCCAGCAGGATGACCGCCTCCACGGTGTTGAGCCGGTCGGCTTCGGCGCCGTCGGTCCCCTCCGGGATGGAGGCGCCGTTTTGGAACGCATTGCCGGGATAGACGCGTCCGTCGGGGGCGATCACCGAAAGATCGAGGTCGTTGATTAGCCAGCGGGCGGTTCCGAGGGGGAGGCCCGGATAATCGGTCCAGGCAAGGGTCACCCTCAGCGGGACGGTTCCGTTTTGCACGGTCAGGGTGTAATCCACCGTTTCACCCTCGGAGATGCCCCGTTCGGCGGGGGTGTCCTGCACCCACAGGGCATGGGCGCTCTGGGGGAACCTCAGCACCTTGTCCGCCTGGAGGCGGCCCCACCCCTCGCTGAAATTGGGATGGCCCTGGGCGTCCGCCATGTCCTGTCCGGCGGAGATGAGGGCGGCCTTGAGGAGGGCGCCCGAGGGGGTGAACCCGTTGGACGGGTCGGGCGAGCCGCCCGGGTAGTATCCCCGCCGGAAATACTCCCGCACGAGGGCCGCGATGCCGCTGACGGCCGGCGACGCCATGGAGGTGCCGGACATGGAGGTGGTTCCGCAGGGCTGGACCGAGGAGGCCGAGCGGATGCCGCAGCCGGGGACGAACAGTTCCGGCTTGAGGCGGCCGTCCAGCGTTGGGCCGCGGCCCCCGGTGCAGATGTAGTCCTGCTGCGGGGCCTGGTATGTTCCCCCCACCGCCAGGCAATTCTTGGCGTTCTCCGGGGAGCGGAGATCGCTCGCGTTGGTGACGGAGAAGACCACCAGGGCCTCGGGGTGCTCGTGCATGAACCGGTCCACGTCGTGGCAGAAGGTGGTGTAGGTCCGGTAGGCGTCCTCTCCCCAGGAATTGGTGTGGACGCGGGCGCCGTCGTCGTGGGCGTCGGAGAAGGCGTCGTAGAGGTTGGAGGCGGTATTGTTCCACCCCTCGATGTCGTAGAAACTGGCGTGCGAGAGGCGCGCGTTATAGGCGATGCCGTTGTTGGGTTCCCCCGCGGCATATCCGGCTGCCGTTGAGGCGGTGTGGGTGCCGTGGCCGTCCTTGCCGTAACCGGTTTGGGAGCGGTATCCCACGATCTTGCGGTGGTCTGGCCCCACCGGATGGTCGGGGTCGCTGAAATAGCAGGACTCGATCCACAGGGGGCCGTCGATGTGGCCGATGACCTCGCCCCATCCGGTCAGGCCGTGGTCGTGGAGGGGCGTGATACCCTCCTGGTTGCTCTGGGCCACCCAGTTGGTCGTGTCGTTGCGCAGGGCCAGCGGCGTGGCGCTCTCGATGTACGCCACGTCCCGGCGCCGCAGGAACGGTTCCAACTGCCCGGCGCGCAGGGTGACATGGCGGGTTTCCAAATGGGGGCTCGGGGATTCCACGACGACCAGACAGCGGTAGCTCCCCCCCGGATGGAGGGGGCCCTTCTTCCAGGGAACTTCGAGCGGGACCAGCGCCCGCAGGTCAGGTTGGACGGCCAGGTTCGCCCATTGCCGGGCATCCAACCAGACCAGATAGACGCGGTCGGGGAGGGCCCCCAGCACGGGGATCCCCTGATGCCCGAGCCAACGGGCGTCGGGGGCGTGGCGTGTCACGGCCAGGGCCAGGGTCCTGCCCTCGCCTCCAGGATGCGCCTGGACGGCGTCGGGGAGCGCAATCTCGCCCGAATGGAACCGCACCACCGTTCCCGCGGGGAGGGTGGCGCCAAGGAAGAGCAGGGCCAGAATCATTCGCATACACTAATATTATACGGCAAATGGAGGGCAAATGGTGGATCGACGGGGGGGGCGCTCGGGGGAGTTCTGCTACAATATCGCGCAAGGAGGGCATGATGAGCCCTGATTCGCTGGACCGACGCCGTTTTCTGAAGTCCGCCGCCGCGGGGGCGCTGTGCGCCGCGGCCCCCGACCTGGCCGTTAAGAACCCCGAGACCGGGAAGCGGCCCGTGATCACCCGGCCTCTCGGCAAGACGGGCCTCACCCTTCCGGTGGTCTCCATGGGGGTGATGAACGCCGACAACCCCGCCCTCGTCACCGCGGCCCTCGACGCAGGGATCGTCCATTTCGACACGGCCCACCGCTACCAGGGGGGGCGCAACGAGGAGATGCTCGGCCAGGTTTTCAAGGGACGCCCCCGCCATTCCATCGTCGTCGCCACCAAGGTCCCCCCCACCCTTTCCCTGTCCCAGGACGCCGACGCGGTGCCCGACGAGGAACCCTCCCGGACCCGGACCGTGGAGGATTTCATGGCCCGGCTCGACACGAGTTTGAAACGGCTGAAGATGGAGCATGTGGACATTCTCTACCTCCACAACGTTTCGTCGCGCGAAACCGCCCTCCACCCCTTTTTTCTGGAGGCCCTGGAACGGGCGAAAAAGAGCGGGCGGACGCGCCTGGTCGGCCTTTCCACCCACAAGAACGAGCCGGAGGTCCTGTCCGCCGCCGTGGAGAGCAAGTTTTACGAGGTCGTCCTGGTGGCCTACAATTTCAAGCAGGATCATGTTCTGCAGGTCCGGGATGGGATCGCCAAAGCCGCCGCCGCCGGGCTGGGGATCGTGGGGATGAAGACCTTCGCCGGCGGCTGGCTGGACAAGGAGAGGACCATGCCGGTCAACACGAAGGCGGCCCTCAAGTGGGTCCTGAAGGACCCCCACGTCCACACCGTCATCCCCGGGTTCACCACCTTCGATCAGCTGGAAGAGGACCTCGCCGTCATGGCCGATCCGGTCCTCTCCACCGAGGAGGAAAAGGACCTTCGGCTCGCGGCCGCCGAGCCGGGGCTGTATTGCCAGGGGTGCGAATCATGCCTTGCCGGGTGCTCCCGCCACCTCCCCCTGCCCGAGCTGATGCGCTCCTACATGTATGTCTACGGCTACCGCAATCCGGGCCGCGCCCGGGAGGTGGTGGGGGCGCTGGGCCTGCCCGATGATCCCTGCGCCGGCTGCGCCGGCTGCTCGGCCCGGTGCGCCAGGGGGTTCGATCTGCGGGCCCGGGTCCGCGACATCGCCCGGCTGGCTTCCGTCCCCGAGGAGTTCCTGGCGTGACGGCGGCGGTCCTGCTGTGCGTTTTCCTGGCATTTCCCCTTACGGCCCCGGCGCCCGCCCCCGTCATCGAAACGCAGCATTATGATCCCGATACCCTTTTCGAGTACATCAACGGGGCGGCCGAGGCCTATCTGGCCCTTGATTTCCAGGAACTGACCGTCCTGGAGTGGAAGTCCGGCACCCGGACCCTGCGGACCGCCGAGGTCTACCGGATGAGGGACGCCGCCCGCGCCTGGGGGATCTATGCCAGGGAAAGGCCGGGTGCGGGGGCGCTTCTGCCGGTCGGGGCGGAAGGATACGCCGAGGAGGGGACCCTCAACTTCCTCCTCGGCCCCCATTACGTGAAGATGGCGGGTGCGCGCCCGGGGGATGACGAGGCGAAGGCGCTGCTGGCATGGGCCAAAGAACTGGCTTCGGACCTCGGGGGAGACCCCTCGCTTCCGGATCCGCTGGCCTGCTTCCCGTCCAAAGGCAGGGTGCCGCGTTCCGAGCGGTTCACCGCCCGCCAGTTCCTGGGCCTTTCCTTTTTGGAAGAGGCGTGGTCCGCCGAATATCGGAGCGAGGGGAAGGAGTTCAAGGCGGCGCTGATGAAATCGCGCCGGACCTCCCGGGACGCCGCCCTCATCGCCTGGGCCCGCAGCGCCGGAACGGTGCTCCCCGAAGAGGGGGACGGACCCCGCTTTTTCCTCGACCCCCGCCTCGGCGAAGTCGCGGCGCAGGTGCGCGGCGACCGCCTGGCCGCGGTGATCGGCGCGGCCGACCCCAAAGCGGCCTCACGCCTTCTCGCGGTCCTCCTGGCCTGCGGGGAGGAATAGGGCATCTCCCTATCCCGCAACACCCCAGGCCCTAAGCCGGCGACGCCGGGGCGAAAAATAGGCCTCCGCGGGAGCCTCGAGGAAAGAAAAAGGCCTCCATGAGGCATGGAGGCCGTTGGATTTCAAGATGGCTCCGGCGGAGGGGCTCGAACCCCCAACCTCGTGGTTAACAGCCACTTGCTCTACCATTGAGCTACGCCGGAAGAGGGCGTAATCTTATCAGAAACCACCCTTTCTGTCAATCAGGCGGTGGATGATCTCCGAGTAAAAAAAGCGGCTCGGACCGCCCGCCGGAAATAGTAAAGCATCGGTTTTCCCGGACCTCCCAGCGGCTGTCGGTTCAAATCCAGTGAGGATGGGGTTGGGTGGTGCCGGCTTCCAGCTTCTGGCTTCCGGCTGCGGGGTGGGAGGGGGAATGGTCGGGGCGAGAGGATTTGAACCTCCGACCACACGGTCCCGAACCGTGTGCGCTACCAGGCTGCGCTACGCCCCGATCGCACAGAGTATACCAGAAATCCGAGTCCGAGTGGGCAGAACGGAAATTGGCCCATCGGTTCGGGCAATTGACAAAAATGGCTCGATTGCATATACTTGCACCGCTGACAAGCAAAGGCGACGTACCCAAGTGGCTAAGGGAGAGGTCTGCAAAACCTCCATTCAGCGGTTCGAATCCGCTCGTCGCCTCCACTACTTTAATCACTTTCGAGGCCGGAGTGGCGAAATGGGTAGACGCAAGGGACTTAAAATCCCTCGGGGTATCAACTCCATGCCGGTTCGAGTCCGGCCTCCGGCATTTGTGATTTGATCACCTTCCTCCCCCAACGGCGGCAATACATTCCCTTGCTGTGCCTTATCGCGGCCCTGTTGAATCTCCGCTTGTTTCTGGGGGGGCAGGGTGTGCCGGAATCCGAATTCTTCCTGACCGTTTGTTTCGTTCTGTTCGGCTACGGGTTGCTGTACGCCTCCCTTTTCTGGGCGTTCTCCCTCGTTTCCCCGCGGCTGCCCCTGGCCGCGGCCCTGTTCTATGCTTTGACCGCCCTCGGTCGGGGGCCCGAGGGGGCCGGCGCCCTTCTGGAAGGGGCGCCGTTCGGTTTCGCGGTGACGGCGGCCACCGCGGGCCTCCTCATGGTGCTGGTCCTCACCAGCCGCCTGATGGACCCCCTCGCCCGGGCGCGCCTGCCGCGCCACCTTCTTTGGCCCTTCGCCCTCCTGTGCGCTCTGTACGCATTCTGGGGCTTGGCGTTTCTGCGGGAGGCCCACTGGCTCATCGGGGCGGCGGCCCATCTTCCCGTCCTGGCGGCCTTCGCGCTCCTGTTGTTCCTCGGGGACCGTCTCCATGTTCCGGCCTTTTTCAACTGGGCCGGTCTGGCCGCGGCGCTGATCCTGGCGGTCATGGGGATGGGAAAGCACATCATCCTGGAGCCCCCGCCGACCGAGGTGGGGAGGGGACAGAATTTCCTTATCCTCACGGTGGAGGGTCTGCGCCACGACGCCGTCACTCCGGAGGCGATGCCCAAGACGGCGGCTCTGGCCCGGCGGGGGTATCTGTTCACGGGGATGTACGGCGTCTCGCCCTCGGCGGGACCCAACCTGGACGCCCTTTTCATCCGCCGGCAGGGGAGCGGGACGGCGGCTCTGGCCCGGCTCTTCCCCGAGCGCTTCACCCGCACCGCGTTCCTTCCCCCGGGGCTGGCGGAACGGTCCGGGAACCTCGATGTCGGGTTCGCCCGGGTCCGGGTCCAGGGTGAGCGTCCGTTCATCGTCCGCCTGGCGCGGGCCTGGGTGCCGGCGGCGCTCTTCGTTCCGCCGGACCGGCTCCCGGATGAAGAGCAGGTGGTCGGGGAGTTTCGCGCGCTGCTGGAGGGGACTTCCCGGCCGTTTCTGGTCTGGATGCACCTCGATTTTCCCGCCCGGGCCCTTTCACCCGATCTCATCCGTCTCGTCCGCTCAGGCTCCTCCGTCCCCGCGGCCGAATTACGCTCACGATACGACGAAGCCCTCCGCCGGTTGGACGGGTCCCTGGGCGGACTCTTTGATTGGGTGGCCGCCCGGCCCTGGGCCGACAAGACCAACATCCTGGTGGTGGGGGTCAGCGGGATGGAGCTGGGGGACCACGACGGCGCCGGGAGCGGCCACGCCTACTTCGAGGAATCGGTGCGTTTCCCGTTCCTTTGGGCCGGCCCCCCGGTCACCCCTGGAGCCGCCCCAACGCCGATCGGCATCGTGGATATATTTCCGACGCTGGTGAGGGCCTTCAACCTGTCCGACAAGCCCAAGGCCTTCGCCGGGCTGGACATCACCTCCGCCTTTCGGGGGGTTTTTCCAGCCGACCGGATCTTTCCCATGGCGGACAACGAGGCCTACGGGCCGGCCCGGGCCGTGGTGGCGGGGGGATTCAAGCTCATCCAGGAGCCGGGGGGGGCCTTCCGGCTTTACGATCTGGCGGCCGATCCGCTGGAGCGCCAGGATCGGGCCTGCGCCATGGCCGCCCGCGTGGAGCAGATGAAAGGACTGTTGCCCTGAAATGAAATTGATCATCCAGATCCCCGCATGGCAGGAGGAGGGGTTCATCGGCCCCACGGTGGCCGCCCTTCCCAGGAGCGTTCCGGGTTTCGACGCCGTCGAAGTCCTCGTCATCTGCGACGGATGCACCGATGGGACCGCCGAGGAGGCCCGCCGGGCCGGCGCCCATCATATCCTCGAACTGAAGTCCCACGTCGGGCTGGCCACGGCGTTCTCCCTGGGGCTGGAACGGAGTGTGGCGCTCGGGGCCGACGTGGTGGTCAACACCGACGCCGACGGGCAGTACCCGGCCGCCTCCATCCCGGACCTCGTCCGGCCCCTCGTTGAGGGGCGCGCCGACATGGCCGTCGGGGACAGGCAGGTGCGCCGCCTTCCCCATTTTTCCCCGATCAAGCGCCTCCTCCAGACCCTGGGCAGCGCCCTCGTGGGGAAGCTCACCGGCCAGAAGGTGGCGGACGCCCCGTCCGGGTTCCGGGCGATGAGCCGGGAGGTGGCCCGCCGCATTCATATCTTTTCCTACTATACCTACACCCTGGAAACCATCATCCAGGTGGCCCGGATGGGGTTCGCCATTGCGTGGGTCCCCATCACCCCTAATCCGCCGGTGCGGGCCAGCCGGCTCATCCGCTCCACCTGGGTCTATATCACCCGGGCGGGGGCGGAGATGCTCCGGATCGTGGTGGTGTACAACCCCCTCAAGACCTTCGTCACTCTCAGCGTCATCCTGGCCCTCCCCGGCGCCTTTTTTTTCCTCCGGTTCCTGTACTATTACCTGACGGGCGGGGGCCACGGTCATGTCCAGTCCCTCATCGCGGGGGCCGTTTCCATCATCCTGGCGTTCCAGTGCTTCCTCCTGGGTCTCCTGGCCGACCTCACCTCCATCAACCGCCGCCTCCTGGAGCACATCAAGGACCAGCACCCGCGGCTCTGACGGGCGCTCTGCCCCGGGCGGCAGGCGCAAGGGGGAAGGAACAAGTCGGAAGGCGGAACGCCCTCGTCCAGTTCCAGGTTGAAGGTTTCAGGTATTTCCCTCCCCAGTCAGCGCAGTTTCCATCGGACCCTGCGCTCCCCATCGGCGATCGTTTCGTTTTCCCGGAAGCGGAAAAGGGCGGTTCCCCCTTCCGTCCCGCGGAGTGAATGGGCGCAGCGCCACCTTCTCCAGCGCTCGGATCTTTCGACTCGGTCACTTTGGGGCCCAACGGATCGATCGTCGCTCCATGGATTCCGGTTCCCATCGGACATCCCCGTCTTCACGCCGACGCGCCCGCCGCCTGAAATAATCCACTTTGCCCTCATGTTCATAGTTTGAACAATCAAACATATTGATTAACGACTATGGAGGTCTGCCATGAAACATGTTCTTCCCGATCTTCCTTACGCGTTCGACGCCCTGGAGCCCCACATCGACTCCCGCACCATGCAGATTCACCACGATCTGCATCACGGGACCTATGTCGCCAACCTCAACAAGGCCCTGGAGGGGCACGACGCCCTCCAGGGGAAGAGCGCCGAGGAGCTGGTGGCCGGTCTGGATTCCGTGCCCGAGTCCATCCGAAGCGCCGTCCGGAACCACGGCGGCGGCCACGTGAACCACTCCCTCTTTTGGACGCTGATGGGGCCCAAGGGGGGAGGGGAACCGAAGGGGGACCTGAGAAAGGCGATCGAGGGGGCCTTCGGGGGGTTCGACCCTTTCCGTGACCTCTTCCAGAAGACGGCCCTGGGTGTGTTCGGTTCCGGCTGGGCGTGGATGGTCCTGGATCCCTCCGGCCAATTGGCGGTCAGGGGGCTCCCGAACCAGGACAATCCCCTTTCCCGCGGGGAGAAGCCCGTACTGGGGCTGGATGTCTGGGAGCATGCGTACTACCTGAAGTACCAGAACAAGCGGGCCGATTACATCGTCGCCTGGTGGAGCGTGGTGGACTGGGAGGCGGTGTCGGCGCGGTTCGACGGGCTCAAGAAACAACGATAGGGCCTTCCCTTGCGCTTGCCGGTTGTGAAATAATAGGCAAGGATCGCCTGTTCTATGAGGCGACCATCGGGAGGTTTCCTGTATGAAGAGTGCCGCCAAGTCCGTCCAACGCGATCCGTCCGTTGATTCCCTCAAACGGGAGGTCACCCGCCTGAAGGCCTCGCTATTGCTCCATGACCGGATGGGCCGGCTCCAGCTGGGGACCGCCCGCCAGTGGCAGGCCATCTTCGACGCCCTCAGTTTTCCCATGGCGGTCGTGGACGCCGACGGCAACATCGTGCAGGCCAACCGCGCCATGAACGAGTTGACCGGCAAACCCTGTCTCGACGTGGTGGGCAATGTCTGCTGGCGCACCTTTCATGGCACCGAGAACCGCATTGACGATTGCCTGTTTAAGGCGGTGAAAAGGGGCCGTAAGAGCGTCTCCGGCGAACGGGAGGGATGCGGCTACCGCCTGCAGGTGAACCTGGACCCCCTGTTCGACGAGCGGGGCAGGGTGGCCGGGGCGGTCCACACCATCACCGCGATGACCCTCATCGCCGGCGGCCGCCCCGTGCGCAGAAAACGGTAGACCGGCGGCCCGCCGGTCCGCCCGCCGGCCCGGATGGGAGGTCCCGTCGTCGCGAGACCGGTGGGCCCCATCCCCCGGATAACTTTTCCCCCCAAGGGCAGTATTACCATTGAATCCATGGTTCCATTACATTTAGAAGGAGGCAGTATGTCCATCGTCCGCGCCCTGATCATCGCCGCGTTGCTCCTGGCCGCCTGGACGGCCCCAGCCGCCGAGGAGGCCCGCCTCCTCCGCTTCCCCGCCATCCACGGCGATGCCGTGGTCTTCAGCCACGGCGGCGATCTCTACACCGTTCCCGCTTCGGGAGGAAACGCCCGGCGCCTCACCTCCCACATCGGGTACGAGTCCTTTCCCCGCTTTTCCCCGGACGGCCGCTGGCTGGCCTTCACCGGCCAGTATGGCGGCAACACCGAGGTCTATCTCATCCCCTCCGAGGGGGGCGACCCCAAGCGCCTGACCTTCACCGCCACCCTCGGGCGAGACGACATCTCCGACCGGATGGGCCCCAACAACATCGTCATGGGGTGGACGCCCGACGGCCAGCGGATCGTCTTCCGCTCCCGGATGCGCGAGGCCAACGACTTCATCGGCCAACTCTACACCGTGGGACTGGACGGCGGCCTCCCGGAGCAACTGCCCTTCAGCCGGGGCGGATTCTGCTCCTTCTCCCCCGACGGCGGCAAGTTCGCCTACAACCGGGTGTTCAGGGAATTTCGCACCTGGAAACGCTACCGGGGCGGCATGGCCGACGATATCTGGGTCCATGACTTCGCCACCGGCGCGGTGGAAAACATCACCGACGACCCTGGTTCGGACCTATTCCCCATGTGGAGGGGCGACCGGATCTACTTCGTCTCCGACCGGGACGCGCACAAGCGGATGAACCTCTATGTCTACGACCTGAAGACCCGCCAGACCCGCCGGCTCACCGATTTCACCGAGTTCGATGTCAAGTTCCCCTCCCTGGGGGACCGGGCCGTCGTTTTCGAGAATGGGGGTTGGATCTACCGGTTCGATCTCGCTTCCGAGCAGGCCGTCAAGGTGCCCGTCGCCCTTCCCAACGACGAGCCCTGGGCCCTGGGGGGCTTCATCGGCGTCAAGGACGACCGCACCAATTACGAGATCGCCCCCGACGGCAAGCGGGCCCTTGTCGGGGCCCGCGGGGACGTGTTCACGGTCCCGGCCAAGCGCGGCCCGACCCGCAACCTCACCCGCACCGCCGGTGTCCACGAACGCAATTCCAAGTGGAGCCCCGACGGCCGCTGGATTGCCTACATCTCCGACGCCACGGGGGAGGACGAGCTCACCATCGTTCCGCAGGACGGAAGCGGACCCGCGGTGAAGCTCACCGACGAGAGGGGCCCCTACCTCTACCAGCCCTATTGGTCGCCCGACAGCACGAAGCTCCTCTGGGCCGACAAGAAACTGAACCTGAAAGTGGCAGACATCACGACCAAGGCCGTTAAGACCGTCGCCACCGCCGCGCTGTGGGAGATCACCGATTACGCCTGGGCCCCCGATTCGCAATGGGTGGCCTACACCCGGCAGGAGGAGCGATCGCTCCAGAAGATCTATCTCCACTCGCTCCGGTCGGGGGAGACGGTGGAGGTGACCGACGGGTGGTACGCCTCCTACGCCCCCGCCTTCTCGGCCGACGGCCGTGTCCTCTTCTTCGTATCCGACCGCGATTTCAGCCCCATCTACGGCGACACCGAGTGGAACCATGTCTACAAGGACATGGCCCGTATCTACTTCGTCACGCTGGGCGCCGCGGTGGAGAGCCCCCTTAAACCCCTCAGCGATGAGGTGGAGATCAGTAAAAATAGCGAGAAAGGCGAGAAAAGCGAGAAAAGCGAGAAAGGCGAGAAAGGCGAGAAAGGCAAGAAAGGGCAACCAGACCAGAAAGACCAGAAGGGCGTGACGGTGACGGTGGACGCTGCGGGGATCAAGGGGCGGATCGCCGCCCTGCCCGTTCAACCGGCCAATTACGCCAACCTCGCATCGGCGGAGGACAAACTCTACTACCTCCGCACCACCCACGCCTCCCGCAAGGGGGAACTGGCGGTGTTCGATCTGGCCGAGCGCAAGGAGACCGTCCTCGGCGAAGCGGACGGGTTCGAGCTTTCCGCCGACGGCAAAAAGATGCTCGTGGGCAGGGAGGAGGACCTGGCCATCATCGACGCCCCGTCGGCCCCCTTCGAAATGAAGGAGACCCTCGATCTCTCCGGCTTGAAGGTGCGCCTCGACCGGAAGGCCGAGTGGGGACACATCTTCGATGAGTCCTGGCGCCAGATGCGCGAGTTCTTCTATGTTCCCAACCTGCATGGGGTGGACTGGCCCGCCGTTCGCGCCAAGTACGCGCCGCTGGCGGCCGCCGCGACCCACCGGGCCGACCTCACCTACGTCATCGGCGAGATGATCGGGGAACTCAACGTCGGACACGCCTATGTGGGCGGCGGCGACCTTCCCGAGGCGCCCCGGGTCGCCACGGGTCTGCTGGGGGCCGAGGTGGAGAAGGATCCCGTCACGGGCTATTTCAAGGTTGTCCGAGTCCTTCCCGGGCAGAACTGGGACCCCGCCCGCCGTTCCCCGCTGACCGAGGTGGGAGTGGAGGTCGGCGAGGGGGACTACATCCTCGCGGTGGACGGGCGCTCCGTCGCCCCCCTGCACAACCTCTTCGACGCCCTCCTCGACACGGCCGGGCAGCAGGTCAAGTTGAAGGTCAACGCCAAGCCCGCGGAAGCCGGGGCGCGCGAGGTGGTGGTGGTCCCCACGGCCGACGAGCAGCAGCTCTATTATCTGGCGTGGGTGCAGGGCAACATCGAGAAGGTGGACCGGGCCACCGGTGGTCGCGTGGGCTACCTCCACATCCCCGACATGGGGGTGGAGGGGCTCAACGAGTTCGCGAAGCACTTCTACCCGCAATTGCGCAAGAAGGGGCTCATCGTGGACGTGCGGGGGAACGGGGGCGGCAACGTCTCACCCCAGGTGCTGGAGCGCCTGAAGCGCGCCGCCGATATGATCGATCAATCGCGCGACACCGCCCCGCGGCCCGACCCGGGGGCCGCCTTCATGGGTCCGATGGTGTGCCTCCTCAACGAGTTCTCGGCCTCCGACGGCGACATCTTTCCCTACCGGTTCAAGCGCAACGGCCTGGGTCCGCTGATCGGAAAACGCTCCTGGGGCGGCGTGGTCGGCATCCGGGGAACCCTCCCCATCCTGGACGGCGGCTATCTGATGCGTCCGGAGTTCGGCTCCTACGACCTCGCTGGGAAGGAGTGGATCATGGAGGGGCACGGGGTGGACCCCGACATCGTGGTGGAGAACGACCCGGCCCGGGAGTTCCGGGGGATTGACGATCAATTGAACAAGGCCATTGAGGTCATCCTGGAGGCGCTGAAGACCGGCGAGCGTGAAGTGCCGCCCAAGCCCCCCTATCCCGTTAAGTAAGCGTTTCAACGGGGCGGGGGTTCGAGCCGCGGGAGAGGGGGACCCCCTCTCCCGCGGTTCATTTGGAGTGGGGCTCTCCCGGCGGGAGGATCCGGACCGCCGCCGGCTCGGGGTCCACGAACCACGCCTCACCCTCCTGATCCAGGACCACGAGCGCAAGCCGGTGGACGCCGGGGGCGGCCCCGTCGAGGGGGACGCGGGCCTCGAACCCCGAGCCCCGGTAGGCGGGGGTGCCGAAATGCTCCGCCACGTCGGGGCGGTCAAGGGGAAAGCGGGACGGAAAGAGGGCGTCGCCGAGGGCGACCCAAACCCCGCCCGCCGCTGAGCGGCGGGGGCCGTCCACCGCCCAACCGGTTAAAACCAGATTGTCCCCTTCCACCGCGATCGGGTCCGGTCCCCTGGGAAAGGGCCGTCCGTTGAGGGCGTCCTTCCATGCCAGAAGCGGGAGCAGGGTCGGGGATAGGGTTCGGCCCGCCAGGGCCCGGTCGTGGGGGGAGACCCGCACCCAGCCAATCCCCCGGGGCAGGCTCTCGGGCCACCGGGCCCTCCAATCCCCAAGGGCGGCGGCCAGCCGCTTCTCATCGGTCTGCGAGCGGATGCGGAGTTCTTCAAAGGGCCATCCGGGAAAGGCATTTCCGGAATAGCCGTTCACGGTGGGCACCCCGGTCTCCATCTGCGCCCACATGGCGTCCATCTGCGATTTCCAGGGGTATTCCTGCAAGAGGAGTGGGGAATAGAAGAACGCGGAGCGGCCCCGATCCACGCGGGAGGCGATCCGCTCCACATCCGCGCGCGCCTCCATCTTGTCGAAGGAAGGGGTGGTGCGCCCCTGTTCGACGAGGCAGAGGGTTCCCAACAGGATGGCCGCGGCCCGCCGGCCCCGGTCGAACAGCCGCTGGAGGAGCAGGGCCAGCCCCAGCGCGGCGGGGAACAGGAGCAGGAGGGCGACGCGGGAGACGGCCCGGATGGCAGTCCCGCCCGGAACCGCCTCGTACACGGCGCGCCACAGCGTCCACGGGCCGGAGATCCTGAACGCCAGGACCATGAGGGTGGCCGCGGTGAGGATGAGCACCAGGATGAATGGCCGCCTGCGCGCGCTCCACAGGCCCGCCAGAACGGCCAGGGGGGTGAGCAGGCCCAGTCCCAGGCGGTGCTCATTGCCCTTGTCCAGCGTGCGGAATGGGGCCGCTTGATAGATCCAGCCATAAGCCCAGTTGTCCACACCGGTGTTGAACCACCACTTGTGCTTGGGGACCATGGACGATACCTCTTTGAACGGACGGTTCCCAACCGCGCGGGCGGCCGCACGGTAGTGAAGGACCATGGGGCCCAGGGCGAGGGCGGCCAGCACGGCCCCGGCGAGGGCCGGTTTCCAGCGGGCGGCGAAGGCGGCGGCGACGGGAGGGCGCAAACCGTTGAGGGCGAGACCCCAGCCCAGGGCGATGGAGAGGGCGAGGAGGAGGAACCATCCCATGTAGAATCCGGAATAAAATTGGACCAGGAGGCAGATCGGGGCCCCGAGGACCGCCGCTCTGCCCCATCGGCTCCCCCCGCGGAAGGCGACGATGAGGCAGGCGATCGTTCCCAGGACGAAAAATTGCGCCAGCAATTGCTGGTGACCGAGTTGCGCCACGCGGGGGCCGGCGAAGGCGAAAAGGGCCGCGCCGAAGGCCGCCGGAACCCGGGGAACGGAAAGGAGGCGCTCCGCCAGCCATTGAAACGCGAAGAAATTGAGGACGCACACGAGGACCATCCAGAGCTGGAAGGCCGTGTCGGGAGCGAATCCCGCTCCCCGGAGCGCCCAGTAGGGCGGGGCGACGCCCAGCATCAGGTCGGAGAGTGCCAGGGCGTTTTTTTGGGGGAAGAAGAACGGAGGGTCCCACCATGAAGCGTGGGTCGGCTCCCTCTGGAGCCACTTCCAGGAATGCTCGAGGAGGTAGTTGTTGAACCGGGTGTCGCCGGGATCGGTCTGCATCCGGCGGAATCCCGAGAAGAGAGTCGGGTGGAACGCCATCATCACCCCGGCCGCGCACAACAGCCACGGGACGAGGAGGGACGGCCGGAGGCGGCGAAAGGGCGGGAGAGCGGAGGTCGGCATGGGGCCCGGAGTCATCATAGCACAAGCCCGGACGGCGGGATCATCGGCCCCAGGTGCGGTATACTTCCCGGATGATCGCATTGCCCGAGCCGCATGGGAAAGCGTCCCGGCCGGCGGCTGACCAGGGTCGTTTCACTATCCGAGGGGGCGGCCCGGCGGGCCTGGCCGCCGCCATCGGCCTGCTGGAGGGAGGAGCACAGGTCCTCCTTCGCGAGCGTGAAGGGTACCCCGGCGCCATGCGGCGGCAGGGGTTCCAGTTTCTGGAAAATTTCACCCGGGAGGAGGAGAGCCGAGGACTGCTCGCCCGCCTGGGCGTGGAGGAAAGCGTGGCCCTGGCGCCGCTGGACCGCGCCACGCTGTGGGACGACCGCGGCCTGCCCCATCCCGTCGCGTCCGCGCGTCCCTTCGGATACCTCCTTCGCCGGGGGGCGGAGCCGGGGGCGCTGGATCGTGCGCTCTACGACCGGGCGCGCCGGCTCGGCCTGGTTCTCACCACCGAAACCGGCCACGCCCATGTGGTCGCCACCGGGCCGGTCCGCCCCGACGGCGTGGCCTTCGAGCGCCACTTCACCACCGATGGCGCCCACCGTATCTGGGTTCTTTTCGATCCCCGCCGCGCTCCGGGCGGCTACGCTTACCTTTTCACCCACGGGGGGCGGGGAACCTTCGGCGTCGCCGTCACCCTGGATTTTGCCCGCCTTCGCGACCACGCATCATCATCGTGGGGGTTCTTCCGGCGGATCGAAACGGTACCGGTGCATGACGAGGTCCAGGCCTCCACCTTCATGAACTATTTCATCCCCGAACGGTACGAGGAGGACGGCGCCCTCTACGCGGGCGAGGCGGCGGGCCTGCAGGACTTCCTCTACGGCCTGGCCATCCGCATGGCGTTGGAGTCGGGCCAGTTGGCGGCCCGCGCCCTCCTGAACGGGGGCGATTACACGGCCCTTGTCAAGGAGCGATTTTCCCCGCGCCTCCGGTCCGGCCTCGTCCACCGTTTCCTCTACGAGCGGCTGGGCCCCGCCGCGTTCCGCCGCGGCCTGGCGTCGCTGGAGCGGCGCGACTACCGCCTCTCCCTCTCCCGCCTCTCCCGCGGGCCGGCCCTGGCGCCGCTCCTCCTTCCCTTCGTCCGCCTTTTGTGGAAAAATAGGGGGGCATGCCCGCATCCTTTGCGACCCCACTTCTGCCGCAGACGCGGCGCGACTACGCCTACTGCCGGCGGCTGACCCACCGGCACGGGCCCAATTTTTCCATCGGGTTCCGGTGTCTGCCCCGTCCCAAGCGCCTCGCCATCTATGCCTCCTACGCCGCCTGCCGCCTGGCCGACGACTACGCCGACGAGGGGTCGCCCAAGGACGCCGGCCTCCTGGAGCGGTGGGAGGCGGAGGTGGAGGCGGCCTATGCCGGAAGCCCCTCGCACCCCGTCACGCGGGCGCTGAGGCACGCCCTCGACACCTACCCCATTCCCAGGACCGCCTTTCTCGGCCTCATCGCCGGCTGCCGCCAGGACTTTGTCAAGAAGCGGTACGCCGATTTCGGGGAACTCCTGGGTTACTGCGATCTCGTGGCCTCCACCATCTCCGACATCTCCCTGGCCGTCTTCGGATGCGCCTCGGAGGAGACGGAACGGCTGGGGCGCAGGCTCTCCACAGCCCTCCAGCTGACCAATGTCATCCGGGACGTGCGCGAGGACGCCGGCAAGGGACGCATCTACCTGCCCGCCGACGAGATGGCGCGGTTCGGGGTGGGGGAGGAGGACCTTCTGGCGGGGCGCGCCTCGGAGGTGATGGGGGCCCTTCTGAAATTCCAGTGCGGCCGCGCCGAGCGGTTCTTTCTGGAGGCCGAGCCCCTGGCCGGACAGGTGGAGCCCGACAGCCGCCTCACCGTGGACCTCATGGCCCGCGTCTACCGGGCCATCCTGGGCCGGATCGCCCGCGCCCCCCTGCAGGTCTTCCGCCGGCGCGTCACCCTCTCCCCCCTCGACAAGGTCCGCGTCATCACCCGTTGCCTGATCCGCGGGGGGGCATGAGCCGGTCCGGCCCGCGCCGCGCCCTCATCCTCCCGGGGATGGGCGCCGATGCCGCGATGTACGCGGCGCCGGAATACCGGGCGCTGGGGGCGGTGGAGTTCGCCGACTGGCCCGCTCATCACGGCGAGGCGACCATCGAGGCCGTGGCCCGACGGATCGCCGCCGACCGCGCGCTGGGGCCCGGCGCCGTCGTGGGCGGCTCCTCCCTCGGCGGAATGGTGGCGGCGGAGATTGCGAAGCAGACCGGGGCGGGCCGCCTCCTTCTCATCGGCAGCGCTCTCCACCCCTCGGCCGTAAACCCGGCCCTGAGGACCTTCGCCGCCGGCGCCGATTTCATCCCCATCCCCTTGCTGCAGGCCATTTCGGGAATGCTTTCCGCCGGACAGCGGGATTCGCTCCTGGCCATGTTCCGCCGGTCCGACCCCGCCTTCGTCCGCGCCATGGCCCGGGCCATCTTCGAATGGGGAGGGGCGGACCCGCCGTCGTGTCCCGTCGCGTGGATCCACGGCGCCCTCGACGGCGTCATCTTTCCCCCCACGGAGGGGGCCGAGATCATCCCCGACGGCGGCCACCTCATCGCCATGACGCATCCTGAAAGAGTGGCGGAGTTTATCGGGAGAGAATCAAAAACGTAAATGGTACAGAGTAAATGGTAAATGGCGGAGTTTTTCATGATCAAGCGAAATATGCGCAAGATCCGCATATTTTTAGATGACAAAGGCAACGAAGCATCATCCTCTATCAATTGCCGGCGGATTAGCGATAGGGCTCGTGATTCTCTATTGGCTTGCCACTCCTATTGATAAGGGTCAAGGTCATTGGGCCAGAGAGGCTGCGCTAATTGAGAATCTATTTACACTTCGCGAATCGATCAGGCAATACAAGATAGATCTGGGAAGGGGACCCGAAAAGCTCGAAGATCTCGTTACAGCTGGATATTTGCGAAGGATACCTGCTGCTCCCATTACTGAAACAACAGAATCATGGATCATCTATTACCAGCCCGCAGCCACTGGAGTGGTCCCTCAGATTTCAAATGTACGAAGTGGAGCAAAGGGCAAAGGTCCGCGAGGCGTTCCCTACTTCGATCATTAAGCTTGGCTTT
>DCUZ01000089.1:0-13600 GCA_002327305.1 Holophagales bacterium UBA2201
GTCGCGAGACAGTTCGGTCCCTATCTGATACGGGCGCAGGACACTTGAGGGGAGTCGCTTCCAGTACGAGAGGATCGGAGCGAACGGACCTCCAGTATACCGGTTGTGCCGCCAGGTGCAGTGCCGGGTAGCTGTGTTCGGCCTGGATAAATGCTGAAAGCATCTAAGCATGAAGCCAGCCCCGAGATTAGGTGTCCCATTCCCCCTCCGGGGGGAAGTAAGACCTCTGGTAGATCACCAGGTTGATAGGCGGGGTGTGTAAGGCCAGTGATGGCCGCCCGCAAGGGACGCGTCGCGGTCTTCGGACCGTAGCGCGGAGCTGACCCGTACTAATCGGTCGAGGGCTTAGCCATATTTTTCGCAGCGCTTGCCAAATGTTTTTTTCAATCGTTCCCGATACCCGATTTGACATAGTTTTCTCGGTGGCCATACCGGTGGGGAAACACCCGTTCCCATTCCGAACACGGAAGTTAAGCCCACCAGGGCCGATGATACTGCGGCGGTAATGCCGTGGGAAAGTAGGTCACTGCCGAGAAGTAATTTAAGGCGCCCCGAATTTTCGGGGCGCTTTTTCTATGTGAACTCCGGCCGGAGGGGGAGGATCTTGTCGTACCGCAACTCCCGCCGCAACCCATTGAAAGCGTGAGAGGGCGGCTCCCTCTCCCGCCCTTGGGAGGCAACGCCTCATCGGCCTGCCATGCCCGACGCACGGCCTTTCTCAGGCCAGGCCCGAGCATCGCGCATTCCACCCGTGGAGAGGGACGGAACCGTTTGGCTTCCCGCGGCCATTGTGTTATCCTAAATCAATGAGAACGCACTTCCCGGCGGGAACGGTGCCGGCATGAGCGGTCAGGGGAAGGTCCACCACCCGGGGGATGTCCTCGGCGACCGGTACCGGATCGAAAAACTCATCGGTTTCGGCGGGATGGGCGTCGTTTATCTCGCCCACGACCTCAAGCTGAACACCACCGTGGCCCTCAAGATGCTGCGGAGCCCGCAGGATTTCGTCAACATCGAGCGCCTGCGGCAGGAGATCCTTCTCGCCCGCAAGGTCACCCACGAAAATGTCTGCCGCGTCCACGACCTCGGGGAGATCGGGGGCGAGGAGTTCATCTCCATGGAACACATGGTCGGACGCCCCGTCAAGGACGTGCTGGTGCGCGAGGGGGCCTTCCCCATCGGCCGCGGCCTCAAGATCGCCCGCCAGACCCTCCTCGGGTTGGAAGCGGCGCACCGGATGGGGGTCATCCACTGCGACCTCAAGCCGGAAAACGTCTTCCTCCTCGAGGATGACGGGGTGAAGGTGATGGATTTCGGCATCAGCCGTGCCAAGGACCAGCCCATCGAAAAGGACGCCCCCATCATGGGGACG
This sequence comes from Holophagales bacterium UBA2201, assembly GCA_002327305.1. Taxonomy (GTDB): domain Bacteria; phylum Acidobacteriota; class Thermoanaerobaculia; order UBA2201; family UBA2201; genus UBA2201. Next base: position 1,373 of record DCUZ01000089.1, read on the forward strand.
CCGGAATTTCTCGCTCCGGAGCAGATCCGCAACGAAACGGTGGACGGGCGCACCGACCTCTACGCGGTGGGGATCATCCTCTACGAGTTGTTCACCGGAAAGGTGCCCTTCGAGCACGAGGATGTCTACGCCCTTCTGGACCTGGTCCTTTACGACCCCCCGCCGAAGCCCTCGCTCCACCGGGCCGACCTGCCCGAGGGGCTGGAGGCCATCATCCTGCGGGCCATTGAGAAGGAACCGTCGAAGCGCTACCAGAGCGCCCGGGAGTTTCTGGACGCCTTGGACCGGTTTGAGGGGCACCTGGTGGACCAGATGCTCAAGGAGCTTTCCGTGGCGCGGCAGAAGATGCTGCGGCTGATGGTCGTGGTGGAGGCCCAGCGGGCCTTCTCCTCCGCCCTTGATCTGGATACCCTCCTCGAGACCATTCTCCAGGTGACCACGCGCGAGGCGAACGCCGACCGGGGCACCATCTTCCTCGTGGACCGGAAAAAGCAGGTCCTCTGGTCACGCGTCCTCGAGGGGGACGCGCAGATCCGCATCGAACTGCCTCTGGGAAAGGGGATCGCCGGCATGGTGGCCTCCTCGGGAGAGTCCCTCAACATCCCCGACGCCTATGCCGATCCCCGGTTCAACGCCGAGGTGGACCGCGCCTCGGGCTATGTCACGCGCAACCTCCTCTGCGTGGCCATGCGCTCCTATGCGGGGGAGATCGTCGGGGTCATCGAACTCCTGAACAAGAGGGGAGGGGGCTTCACGCGGGAGGACGAGGACTTTCTCACGGAGGTGTGCGCCCACGCCGCCACCATCCTCGAACACGGACAGATGCAGGAGGAGCGTCTCCAGCAGGCCCAGTTGCGGCAGGAGCTTTCCTTCGCCTCCCTCCTGCAGAAGAAACTGTTCCCCGAGCCGCACCTCCGCCTCGGGGGGCTGGAGGTGGTGCACCACCGGTTCGGCGAAGGGGTGATCGGAGGAAACTACTTCGACGTGATCCCCATCGACGAGCGGCAGGTCTTCCTCATGCTGGCCGACACCTCCCAGCCGGGGCTGGGGGCGGCGCTGGTGGCCTCCAATTTCCAGGGGGCCTTCCGGCTCCTGGTGGAGGAATCGGAATCGCTCCTCTCGCTGGTGATGAAGCTCAACGGCCAGATCCACCGCACCTCCCTCGAACAGCTCTTCATCTCGTGCATCGGCGGCCTCTTCGACCGCGAGGAGGGGACCTTCAACTTCGTCAATGCCGGGCACCCCGCCGCCTTCCGGCTCGCCGCCGACGGGACCGTTTCCTTCCTCTCCGCCAGCGGCGTGGCGCTGGGGCTCGAGGCGGACTATCCGTACACCGACACCCGCATTCCCGCCCGCTCCGGCGACTGCTTCTGCTTCTTCACCCCGGGGTTGGTGGAGACCGGGAACCGCGACGGCGCCTTCTACCCCGTCAAGCGCCTCCAGGACCGGCTCGCCGGCGCGCGGACGGAGCCGCTGGAGAAAGTCCTGGAGGCGATGGTGGCCGACTGGAACGCCTTCCTCGACCGCCGGGACACGGATAAGGACGCCACCTTGGTCCTGGTGAGGATCCCGTGAAGGGGCAGGCCCTCGTTCTGGCGTTGGCGGTGGTCTGGGCCTGCGCCACCGGGCGCGATGCCCCCGCCCGGGGGGCGCAGGAGGGCGGCGTCTTCAGGGAGGAGGGGCTGGCTTCCTGGTACGGAAAACAGTACCACGGCCAGCCCACCGCTTCCGGCGAGCGCTTCGACATGAACGCCATGACGGCCGCCCATCGCACCCTGCCGTTCGGCACCCGCGTGGAAGTGCATTGCCCGTCCAACGGCCGGACGGTGGAGGTGAGGATCAACGACCGCGGACCCTTCATCCACGGCCGCATCATCGACCTCTCGCATGCCGCCGCCAAGGAGCTGGGGATCGTGATCAAAGGGGTGGAGCGGGTGCGGATCCGCAGCGTCGGCCGCGTGGAGGGGCCCGCCCCGCGTCCATCCGTCCAGGCCGAGCGCGACCCCAAGCGGTTGGTAGTCCAGGTCGGGTCGTTCAAAAACCACGACAACGCCCGCAACCTCAAGGACAAGCTCGAGATGGACTTCCCCGCGGTCATTCTCCAGCCCTACGGGGAGTTCCTCCGGGTCCTCATCGGTCCCCTGTCGGGCGAAGAGGAGGCGGAAAGGGCCCTGGAGAAGGCCGAGGATCTCGGTCTCCCCGCCGTCATCCGCCCCCAGTGACTGTGGAGCCCGCCTCGGAGATGCTGGCGCCCTACATCGAACGCCTCCCCTCCATGCTGACCCTCCTGAAGAAGCAGGCCGTCCCCATCGGGGCGCGGACGATCGCGGTGAAGCCATGGGAGATCGGCCTTCTGGGCCAGATCTACAAGGGCGAACTGGACCCCCGGCCGGTCTGGAGCGCCCTGGTCGAGTGGGGGCTGGCCCTCCAGATCAAGGTCCTCCAGGACCTCGACGTGCGCGGCGGGAGCGTTCCGGTGGACCCCGCCGATCCGGTGATGAAAGCCGACCTGGATGCGGGGCAGGCCATCCTGGTCGAGATGCAGTCGGCGGTCAACGCCCTCATCGCCAAGGGGGAGAAGGAGCACTTCAAGCACCTCAGCGCCTTCCGGCGCACGCTCTATGATCTTTTCTTTGAATTGAAGCATGGGAAGCAGGAGTAGGCCCCCGCCCGACCGGTAGCTGGTAGCTCGTAGCCGGTAGACAGGGAAAAGAAAAACCACAAATCCCTTGGCTTCTGTAGCGTCCTCAGCTCGGCTGAGGACGGCCTCTGGTTGGGGACAGGCGCGAAAAGCCGTCCTGACTGAAGTCAGGACGCTACAGGAAAAAGGATCATGAGTTGGCGATCACGCCCCCGATTTCTTGGCCGAATAACCGCGCTTTTTCAATTCTTCAACAAGCGAGTCCCGGTGATCGCCCTGAATTTCTATGACCCCGTCCTTGACCGTCCCGCCGGTGCCGCATTTCCGCTTGAGTTCGCCGGCGAGCGTTTTCAGTTCCTCTCCGGCCAGGGGAATGCCGGTGATAAGGGTGACGCCCTTCCCTTTGCGCCCCTTGGTCTCCCGAGCCACCCGAACGATCCCGTCGCCCTTGGGGATGGTGCCCCCCGTACTGCAAGCGCACCGATCCACCGGCCACCCGCACTTCGGGCACATGCGGCCGTGGGCGGTGGAATAGACAGTGGTCCTATCGCTTTTCTTTTTGTCCGTCATAGCCGCATCGTGGACATTTCACAAGCATCAGAAACCAATCCTCCGCGGTGCGATGGGGCTGTTCGTTATGAGCCATCCAGAGCCAATGGGTACGACATTTAGGACAGCGGATAGTCAACCATGCGAATAGAATACCCATACATCCTATCCCTGCCCCCATCATGGTGATGGAAAAGAAGCCCTGGTCCCATTTTGGCATAAAAAAGTGGCAAAAGTATATTCCTCCGCCCATCAGGATCAGAATCAGTGAGATCACTATCTTCCATTTTTGTCCTGTACGAAAAACGATCCAGCGGCCTCTTGGGCCGATCATGGACCAAAGGGTAATTGGATCAATAAATTTGCTTTTATAATATTTCATCAAGACCTAACTCCGATCGCCGAACTCTCGACTCCGAACTACATTGAAACCCGAGACCTGAAACCTGGAAATTGTAATCCTGATACAGGGGATCCGCAATCTTGAATTTGGAACTTGGAACATATCAGCACCGATCCACCGGCCACCCGCACTTCGGGCACATGCGGCCGTGGGCGGTGGAATAAACGGTTCTCCTGTCCATATCTTCTTATGGGCCCCAATAATCAAAATGAAAAATGGTTGATTTAGATATCTCAAAACCGATTCCGCTGTCATCTTCTCCGCAGCTTATATAATGCACTCCCGGTTCAATTGGCCCAATCTCGTGGATCTTGTAGGGCCAATCTTTGCCATCTATCTTGATCGGCAAACAGCCACCGCCATTGTCGTCATCAATCACGAGGTATGTTTTGCCATCGAGTGAAGGTAGTGCCTGACCTCGCAAATCTCTATGGCCGCAGGCCATAAGAAATATCACTGCGAGGAACAATGCGATCGATGCGAAATTGAAGCATGAACGCAGGCTGAAGCCTGCGGCTACACAAGTCACATGGGCGGGGGAAACTTGAAACCTGAAACCTGAAACTTGAAACGGGCGGACACATGGGTCCGCCCCTGCTTCGAACTCCGAACTCCCGACTCCGACCTTCATGAGCTATTCTTCACCCTTTACTCTTTACCATTTACTATTTACGCTTCTCGTCAGTAACTCTTAAATAGTTTGCCCCATTCCGACTCCATAATGGGCCTCATCCGCGCCTTCCCCAGAATGGGCCACCACAGGTAGTCGTGGTAGAGGTAGGAGGCCATGACGAAGACATAGACAAGGGGCGTATGGAAGAAGAGCTTCTGGATCCCCTTCAAGGGACCGAACCATAGGACATTGGCCGTCTTCTTGACGATGTTGTCCTCGGTCATGAAATGCAGGTTCAATCCGGAGACGTCGTCGCCGACGAGGTCGATCTTGGACGGGTCGCCGGTGCCCAGTCCCTCCTCCTGCGCCATGGCGATGTACTTGACCTTCATGGGGTCGAAGCCCATCAGTTTGGTGGCCACGGCGTCGATGGCCACCTGGTCGGCGCTCGCCAGGATGAGGTTGGTGATGTGGGGATGCATGGTCCGCGGCCCCGCGCCGTCGCCGGCGATGGTGCCGTCCATGACGGCGAAGAGGCCGGGGTGGATCTCCTTCTGGACCTTGAGCAGGTCCACCAGCGTTTCGTGGATCCAGGTGTGGGTGTAGTGGCGCCGGGTGTTGAGGAGGCCGCCGAAGGCGTTCTTCATCGCCCCGGTGGAGGTGGTGTAGATGTGGGTCTTGAGCGTCGGCAGGTGGACGATGTTCTTCCCCACGAAGATCTCGGGGATGGTGATCCCCTCGGGGTAGATCCTCGGCAGGACCGCCATCTTGGCCTTGGGTGTGTAGGTGATCCAGCGGGTGTGCCGGGGGTTGAAGTTCTCCTTCTCGACGACCTTGTACTCCTGATAGACCGGGGCCAGTTTGCACAATTTCTGCCCCTGGGGGCTGTTGGTGACCACGGTCTCGTTGTGGACGGCCCACAGGTCGCCGAGCCCCTGCCGCTGGAGTCCCCGGATGGTCCCCTCCAACTGCCACGGCGTCGTGTTGGCCGAGAGGAACGGGAAATGCCAGGAGATGTTGTCCTTGAGGATGGTGGGGACCCGCGCGTCCAGGGCCTGCTTGACCCCGGCCAGGTCGAGCAGGCGGGCGTAATCCTCAAGGACGGTGGAGGGGGTGGTCTTTAGCACGGCGACTTTGGAGCGCATCAGAGGACCTCCCAATAGACGATGGCGAACGCGGCGGCCATCCAGAGGGCGAAGTTGAGGGCGAAGGGACGGTCGCCGAAGAGGATCCCCACGGGGTTGCCCCCCCGGTTTCGGACGAGGACGAGGAACTGGTACCGGTAGACGCCGTAGGCGACGAAGGGAACGGTGAGGACGAGCCAGGGGGTGTGGAACTTCTCCGCCGTCACGGGCGAGGAAGCGTATAGGGCGTAGCAGAGGATCGTGATGGCCGCGGAGGTGGTGATGAGCTGGTCGAGGAACTTCTCCGAGTACTCCTCCAGGACCCGCCGGTGGGCGCCGGAGTCGATCAGCCCCAGTTCATTCCGCCGTTTGCAGAAGGCGAGGAACAGGGCGAGGAAGAAGGTGCAGAGGAGGAGCCACGAGGACATGGGGACGGTGATGGCCAGGGCTCCCGCCACCACCCGCAGGACGAACCCCACGGCGATGGCCAGGGCGTCCAGGATGACGAGGCGCTTGAAGAGGAAGGTGTAAAGGACCTGCAGGGCCAGGTAGGCGAGGAGGGGGAGATAGACGAGCGCCGGAAGGACGCCGGCCAGGAGGAGGCCGGCCAGGAGAACAATGAAGGCCTGCGCGGCCGCCGGGGCCGGGCGGACCTTCCCCGAGGCCAGGGGCCTCAGGGACTTCTCCGGATGAAACCGGTCCTCCTCCCGATCGCGAAGGTCATTTATAATGTAGATGCCGCTCGATATGAACGAGAACGCCAGGAACGCGAAGACGCTCTTGTACCACAGTTCGGAACTCCCCAGGTTCTGGGAAAAGACCAGGGGGAGGAAGATGAACCCGTTCTTGACCCATTGGTGCGGGCGCAGGAGACGGAGATAGGCCATGAAGACGGCGGTTCCGCTGGCGGTCATCGTCCTTATGATAGCATGCTTCCCCCTGCGGAGCTACGACCTTTTCTGGCATCTGGCGACCGGGGAATACATCCTCGGGCACGGGATTCCGAGGGAGGACCCCTTCGCGGCGCATTCCTCCGGGGCGTGGGTCAACCACGCGTGGGGGTTCGACGTGGCCGCGCGCGGGGTGGAGGCGGCGGGAGGGGTCCACGGGCTCATCCTGCTCCGCCTGGTCCTCGTCGCCGGCCTGGGCTGGCTGGTGCGGCGCCTTCTCCGCCTCGGCGGCTGGGAGGGATGGCCGGCGTGGGCGATGGTCTTTTTGGTCCTGTCCCTGGCCCGGCACCGCCTCGATCTTAGACCCGACCTCCTGGCGCACCTCTGGCTCGCCCTGCTCTTCCTTCTCCTGCTGGAACGGCGCCACGCCTGGGTCCCGGTCCTGATGCTGGTCTGGGTGAACACCCACGCTTCCTTCCTGATGGGATGGGGGCTGGCGCTGGTGTTCCTCGCCGTGGAGGCATGGAGGGGGCGCTCGCGCCGTCTCGGGCTGGTCCTGGGGATCACCGCCCTCGTCCCCCTCGTCAACCCGTTCGGATGGAGGGCCTTCGCCGCCCCCCTTCTTCTGCAGGCGCAGGTGAGGACGATGGGGCTGGTCAATCCCGAATGGCAGGCCCCCTCCTTCGCCCATTTCCCGGCCTTCTTTCTCGTCTTAGCCGGCGCGGCGGCATGGATGGCCGTCGAACGGCGGTCCCTGAAGGTTGAGCACGCGGCGCTCCTTCCGCTCGCCCTCATGGCGGCCACCTCGCTGCGCTTCATCGGCTTCTTCGCCCTGGCGCTCTCCTGCGCCCTCCCCCCCCCGAAGCGCCGGTGGCCGGCCCTCGTAGCGGCGGCGCTGGGCCTGCTGGCCCTGGGGACGGGCTACCGGCTCTACGCGCCCCCCGGCTGGGGCCTGGACGCCTCCACCCTCCCCGTGCGGGAGACGGCCTTCATCCAGAGGGCCGGCCTCGAGGGGCCCATGTTCAACTCCCCGGGGTTCGGGGGCTACCTCATCCACGCGCTGTACCCGCGGTACCGGGTCTTCTGGGACGGGCGGAACGAGCTGTTCCCCGAACTTCTCCGAGAGGTCCGGGACGCGCTTCCGTCGGCCCCGGAATGGAGGGCCTTTCTGGATCGATACGGCATCCGATGGGCCGTGGTGCGCTACCAGGGGGAGGAGACCGTCGTCGGACCGGAGGGGAGACGCCTCCGCCCATGGTCGGTCAGCCACTTTCCCCCCGACGGCTGGGCGCTGGTGTTCTGGGACGACGCCGGGATGGTTTTCGCCCAAAGGGGGGGCGCGGACCTTCCCGAATGGACGGTGAATCCCGAATCGGCTCGATGGATCAGGGAGGAGGTCAGCGCCGGCCGCCGGGAAAGGGGGGAGGTGCGGGCGGAGCTGGAGCGGAAAGTCCGTGAGGATCCGGCGTGCCGGCGGGCCCGGGCCCTGCTTCGTGCCGTTCCCTGAGGAGGACGGGGAGGCGGTATTTCGTCCACCATTCCAGGAAATTCATGAAATGGCGCGCCCCGAGATGGGGCTTGTAGTGGCACAGCGCCATGGCCTGGAGGGCCTTCTCCAGCGTGAAGCCGCAGTGGAGCATCTGGACCACGGCCACGACAAATCCGGTGCGGTCCTGCCCGTACCGGCAGTGGATCAGGACGGGCTTGGGGGCCCGCTCGATGGCCTTGAGGATGGTCTCCAGCCGCCCGTTGAGATAGGCGAGGTCGGTTGAGAAGGGGTTGATGGGGAGGTGGAGGAAGTAGATGCGCTTGGAAGGATCGGGGGTCTTGGAGTTCAGGTCCAGGATGGTCTGGAACTCCATCCCGGGGAGGGTGCGCAGACTGATGACGGTCCGGATGCCCATCCGCTGGAGGGTCCTGTAGCCGTCCACTCCCGACCGCTTGATGGGCTGACCGGACCGGTAGAGGTCGTCGCTCACTTTCCCAAAATTGATGAGGCCGTCCCCCTCGTCCATCTCCGCCGTGATGTCCGGGGTGCAGGCGGAGGGCTCCAGGCAGGGGGCCGCGGCAAGCGACAGGAGGAGGGGCAGGAGGGGTAGGAGCATCGCGGGCATTATAGCAAAGCGGGTCCGCCTCCCGCCCGGTTGGAGCGGGTCATCGAATCGGCCTGGAGAAGATGGAGTCGGTGTCCGTCGCTTTCCGGGCGCGGGACGCCTCGGCCCGGCCCTTCCAGCGGCGGACGTTGCGGTAGAGGATGGGGGGGAAGACCCCCGAGGCGAGGGGACCGGCGTCCACGGCCACCCCGGGGCCCAGGAGGCGGTCGGGCAGGTCCCCGAATCGCCCCAGCGGGACGGGAACGAAAACCAGGTCGCGCGATTCGATGGTGAATCTGGCCTCCTGGAGCCGCTTCACCATGACGGGGTTGAGGCGGGCTTGGATCGCCGGAGGGAGCAGGGCGGGCCCCAGGCCGTCCATCTGGGCTTCATAGACCCCGGGTTCGAGGGAGGGAGGGAAGAGGAGATCGTCCCGCCCCACCTTGACCTCCAGGTGGAACCGGCGCTCCTCGGAGGCCGGCCCCCGGGCCCCCAGGGATTCCGAAGTCCGGAGGCACCAGGCATCGTAGCGGTCATAAAGCCACCCCTCAAAAGCGGGCAGATAGAGGGGTCCGGAGGTTCCGGCAGAAGATGCGCCCCCCGGGGGGAGGATGGCGGCGGCGGCCGCCTCCAGGGTCGGCGCGGTCGCGCCGCCCAGGGTCCACCGTCCTTCCAGCCGCCAGAAAGGGACCCAGGCGGTCCTGTCCGCCCCCGGCGGGGAAGGCCAGGGGAGGGCTTCACGGTCCATGATCCGGTACGGACGGGGCTTGAACCCCTCGGAGGTGGGCTCCAGCAGGCGGCCGCAGTTGGGGCATATCTCCTGAAGGCCGTGCTCGTCCAGCGTCAGGGCGCCGCCGCATACGGGGCAACGCCCGGGGAAGGGCCGGATCCGGGGCCGGTGGAACCGGTGGGGGTCCAGGGGGGGCCAGTCGCGGGCCAGGACCCGCGCGGCCTCGGCGTCCTTGAGGTGTCCGGCCAGCGTTCGGAACTGGCCGTCCACCAGGAACCAGCCGCTTCCCATCGGGGTGTCGGCCAGGAGGCAGTGGAATGGGCGGAAGATCCACCAATGATAGGCGCGCACCACCCGGGCGCTGAAGGCGATGGGGTGCATGTCGGATTCCAGCAGTTGGCGGCGTGAGAGCCAGGGGCGCGCCGCCACAAGGGGATCCAGGTCGTCGGCCGACGGGGCCAGGACATTGCCGCCCCCCAACACCGCCTCGTCGAGCGGGAGGAGAGACTGCCGGGCGAACCACAGGCCCCGGTCGCGGAAGTCCCAGGGCTCGGGGTAGGCGGGGAGGACGGCGTCGAGGCTGAAAAGGAAGGGCCTGAAAACTTTGCGCTCCGCCCCGGACGTCCGCGTGCGCCCCAAAGCGTGATAGGCCAGCAGGGCATAGACCATCTGATAGGGAACCCATAGGGTGCGGTGGTCCCGCAGGGTGAACTGGGGGGCGCGGCGCCGCTTGAGGGTCTCGATGTCCGGGATGAGCGCTTCGGCCAGGATACGGTTCATGGCCTCGGCGTCCCCCCCCCGGCCCTCTTCGGTCAGGCCCCGCAGGCGGGAATGCTCGCGGGTGGCGTCGGCGGTTTGCAGGACATCGAGGCCGTCCTGGGGCAGGGGGGCCAGGTCCTGGACCATGAAACACTCGCGGACGGCGGGGTCGTTGGGCCACCACAGGACGGAGGTGCAGTAGGGACACTGGCGGAGGACCTGCAGGAGGGACCAGACCCCGGCCGCGCCGCACTGGGGGCAGGAGAGGCGGACCTGGAGGTCCGGGGACAGTTCCGGGGACCGGTCGCCCACGGGGCCGCCTAACGGGGCAGGTCGGGGAACATTTCGCGCATGGAGCGGGCCTCTTCGGTCATGGGGTACAGTTGGGTGAAGGTCCGGGCGATACTCCGGGCTTCGGTGCCCTTGTGCAGGCGAAGCGCCATCCCGAAGGCGGTCTTGAGAATCTCAAAACTCTCGGGGGCGATTTTCATGGCCTGTTCCAGATGCCCCCAGGCGGCATCGGTGCGTCCGAGGCGGTCCGAGCAGTACGCGAGATCCATCAGGGTGTCCACCTGCCCGGGATCGCTTTGAAGCGCCAGGTTGAACGCCTCCGCGGCCTGGCCGTACCGTTGTTTGTGCATCAGGAGGAGCCCTTCGGAATGATGGAGCCGGGGATGGGTGATCTTGTTCTCCCGGGCGTCCTGGAGCACCCTCTCCGCCTCCCCGGCCTTGTTTTGCGCCATGAGCGTATCGATGAGGTAGATGTAGCCTTGATCGTAGGTCGGATCGACCTCCAGGGAGGCCTCGAGCGCCCTCTCGCTTTCGGGGAACCGTTTAAGTTGGTACTGCATCCTCCCCTGGTTGCTCAGGATTTTCGGTGTCCCGGGGGCCAGGGAGGAGGCCTGGGTGAACATGTCCAGCGCCCGCTCGAAATTGCCCATGGCCGCGTACGCCTCCCCGGCGAGGTTGATGGCAAGGTGATTGTTGGGGTCCCTCTGGAGCACGGACTTGACGCCTTTGAACAGATCGTTGAAGCGCTTCGCCTTCAACATCCCGGGGCCGTCGTACTGGATGAACCCGAGAACGTCCGCAAGGTCCTTCGGGTGGGGCATTGAAGCGCTGATGGCGCCGCTCTTTCCGGGGGACCTTGCGAGGTAACCGATGCTTTCGATCTGCTTTTTCAGTTCCGGGGGGACCTGGCTTCCGCCGGATTGGCTCAGCGCGGCCATCGGCTCGGGATTGAGCGACGCCAGGGCGCTCCGCATCTCTTGCACCAGTGGTTTATTCTTCCCCGCCAGATCGCGGCTCTCGGCCGGATCCGCCTCCACATCATAGAGCTCGTCGAGGGAGGCCGACGTGATCAACTTGTGGCGCTTCCAGAGAACACCCTGCAAGGGAGACCATTGCATGCCGGTGTAGGGGTAGATGGTCTCCAGATAGATGGCCCTGGAGTCCGGCGGGTCCAGGAGGGAGGCACTTCGGAGCGATTCCGGGACCGGCAGGCCGGCCTGCCTCAGGACGGTGGGGGCGATGTCGATGAGGGAGACATACTTATCATTTTTCCCGGCGCGGCGCTGACCCGGAAGGTGCAGGAGCAAGGGGACCCGGATGGCCGGTTCATAGACCAGGATGCCGTGCTCCATCTCCCCATGCTCCCCGAGGGACTCGCCGTGATCTCCCGCGACGACGATCAGGGTGGCGCCGGCGTCGAGGCGGCCCAGGAGGCGGCCGATCTGTTGGTCCATGTAGGCCACTTCCCCGTGGTAGGGGTCACCGGACGCGAACGGGGCCGGCGGTTCATAGGGATGGTGGGGGTCGAAATAGTGGACCCAGAGGAAAAAGGGGCGCTTAAGGGTCGGCAACAGGGCCAGGGCGAGGTCGGTCACCTCGGCGGCCTTCCGCTCGGCTCCATAGGGCATCGCATCGTCATAGCGGTCGAAGCCCGCCGCCAATCCGAAGCGGTGGTCCAGGACCGATGCGGCGACCACCGCCCCGGTGGAATAGCCCCCCGCCTTGAGCAGGGTGGCCAGGGTGGGGACCTCAGGGTCGAGGATGTTGAAGAGATTCTCGCGGACGCCATGGTCAAACGGGTCCAGCCCGGTGAGGATGGAGGTGTGGGCCGGCAGGGTCAGGGGGACCGGCGTGTAGGCCCTTTTGAAAAGGGTGGAGCGGGCGGCCAGGGCGTCGAGGGCCGGGGTCCGGGCCTTGCCCCCATAGCAGGAGGGGGCGTCCGCCCGGGTGGTGTCGAGGGTGATCAGCAGCACGTCGGGACGATCGGAGTGAAGGAGGGCGGAACACAGGAGAAGGGGGATCAGGATGTGGCGCATGCGGGGGCTTTCCTTTCCATGGTGAGGGGGGGATCCGGCTTTGGAGATATCCGCTCAGCGGGTCCCCTGGAAGAAGGCGACGAGTTTGGGGGAGAATAA
>DCUZ01000089.1:13720-20346 GCA_002327305.1 Holophagales bacterium UBA2201
CCGGGGCGGGGGGTTCGATGGCGGGCCGGGACTCGGGCGCGGCAGCGGCGACGGGGGGAGGAACGGCCTGGGGCCTTTGGGCAAGGCGGGTGGCGAGGCCATTGAGGTCCCGGAGGATCCCTTCCAGGCTCGCGATGAAATCGTCGGCCTCCCGGACGCCCGCCCCCTCGAGGGACTGCTGGGCGAGCCCCTTCATCCGTTCATCCAGGGCCGCGTGCTCCTTTGCAAGGTCCCCGTGGGGCTTCAACCGCTCCTCCCCCAGGGATGCCTGGATCTCGCGGTACTGCCGGAGCAGGTCGGCGATGCGGACGAGCCTGGAGGCCTGGGTCTGCAGGCGGGCGGCCAGGGCCTCCATCTCCGACAGTTGGAGCGGGGCGGTGGAATCAAGGCGTCCGGAGGCCTCCCTGATCGCCTGCCGCAGGCGCTGGGCGAAACGCTGGAGTTTGGTGTGGGCGCGCCACTCGGCGGAGTTGATGGAGTCCACCTGGCGTCCGGCGGCGTCCAATTTGGACCGGATCGCTTGAACCGCCTTCGGGTCCGGCCCGGGTTCCGTCCGCTGGGCGGGAGGGCTCGGTGGGGGAGTCCGGGCCGGGGGGGCAATCGGCGGTTCCACCCGCGCGGGCGGCGGCTCCGGTTCCGGTTTGGCGGGGGTGGGCTCCGTCATGAGGGGGGGCGCGGGGGCGGCGGGCCTGGCGGCGGCCCGCGCATCGGCAAAGGCCGCCTGAAATGGGGAAGCCAGTTCCTTGTGCCTGACGATCAGCCCCTCGGCCTCCAGGAGCTCGAAGCACTCGAGCGCCTCGGTCCGCTCCCCCTCCGCCATCAGGGCCCGGCCGAGGAAATAATGGGGGAAATAGTCATCAACGAACATCCCCACCTTGATGCAGCCGGTGCAGGAGCGCGGTTTTTCCTGTATGGCGCGCCTCAGGAGGGGGATGGCCTCCCGGTGCTGGCCCTTCTCCACCCGTTCCTTGCCGCGGGTGTAGTCCCTCTGCCAGTCGGCGTCCGCGCCGACGGAGGCCAGTAGGAGGACGAGAAGGCTAACGGATGCGGTCCAAGAACGGCGCATCGTCGGGTTCGGGGCCGGAACGGGACAGGGCGGTCACCTCTCCGGAACGGATGGTGATCTCCAGGTCGAGGGTCGCGCCGGTCTCCGCCACCGCCACCACGGCGGTGTAGCGGCCTTCGGGCAGGGGAGCGTACAGGGGGGTGACGGGGTCGGGGAGCTGGATCGAGGCCCCTTCGGAATCCACGAGCGACCGGACGGTTCCCCACGGACTGACCTGAAGGCTCAGATAGCCCTCGCCTCGCGCGGGGGAAGAGGTCCGGCTGCGTTGCACTTTCACGCCGATGACCGCCAGCCCCGCGAGGACCAGGAGGACCAGCGGGGCGATCACCATCACCTTGGGGAAGGGCTTGCGGGTCGGCGAGGCCTCCAATTCGGGGGGAGGGGCTTCCGGCCGGGGGACGGGGCGGGGACGGGCCGGTTCAGCCGCGGGTTTGGGTTTCGCCGGCCGGGCCTTGGGAGGGGCTGGCGCCGGCGCGGGCTTCCGCGGCCCGGGAGCGGGGGCCGGTTCGGGTTTAGGGGAGGCCGGAACGGGGGCCGGCGGGGGAGGGACTTCCGGGCGGGCGGGCGTGGTGGATCGCGCCGGCGGCCCGGCCGGAGCGGGGACGGGGGGGGGAGTGGCTTCGCGGGTCGGAACTGCCGGAGAGGCGGCATGTGGAGGAGGGACGACCGCCGCGGGAGGGGGAGGTGGGAAGGGAGTGGGCGGGGTCGTCGGGATCCTTGGGGTGGTGCGGTCGGGGTCCTCCTCGGCCGGTTTCAGCTTCGGGCCGGACAGCAGAGTCCGGCCCGTCTCCATGGCCTCCTCGAGGGCCGGGCCCGGGACCCGATCCGATGTGCCGCGGGAGGGGGTGAGAAGGGTGGCGCCGCTCTCCAGCAGATCCTGGGGGACCGCCGGCGTCCCCGCGGCGGGGGTGGGCATCCTCACCGTGGAATCGGTGGGGCGTTCCGACGGCTTGGTGGGCGGTTTCGTGCGGGTGGGAACGGGGACGGGCGGGGGTGTGGCCGTCCGGGCCGGTGCCGGGGCCGTATGGGCAGGGGGGGAGCCGTGGGCGGGGTGAAGGCCGCTGGGGGCGAGATAGGCCTCAACCGCCTCCTCGGCGGGGACCGGAAGGGCCAGCGCCAGAAGCGCCTCCCGGAAGTCGCGCGCCGAGGCATACCGCCGGTTCCGGTCCTTCTCCAGCGCGACCATCAAGGCCGCGTTGAACCGCTGGCCCACCTCGCCCGGCAGGTCGGCGACCTGGACGGGGGCCGGGGCCACGGTGATGTGCTTGTGGATGTAACCATAGGGGGTGGTGGACTGGAACGGGGCCTTCCCCTCCACCATCTCGTAGAGGACGAGGCCGATGGAATAGATGTCCGTGCGGGCGTCGATCTGCTCGCCCTCCTCCAGGAACCCCACCTGCTCGGGGGAGCAGTATTTCAGTTTCCCCATGAACATCCCGGTCTGCGTCAGGTTCTCCCCGGTGGAGAACGACTTGGCGATCCCCAGGTCGATGATCTTGATCTTGAGCTCCCCGAACTGGTTGACGAACATCATCAGGTTCTCGGGGGAGATGTCGCGGTGGACGACGCCGTTCTTGTGGATGTTGTCCAGCCCCTCGAGGGCCTCGGCCATCACCCGCACCGCCAGCGCCAGCGGCATTCTCCCGCACGCCTGCAGGACGCGGGAGACGTCCTTGCCGGGGATGTATTCCCAAACCATGTAGAAATTGCCTGTGGACAGCTGGCAGAAGTCGTACAGGACGGCGACATTGGGGTGCTGGATGCGGGTGGCGATGCGCGCCTCGGCGATGAAGCGCTTGTTGTCGGCGTCGGACTGGGCAATGGTCGGGCGCATGATCTTGATGCAGCGGGTGTCGAGGAGGTGGATGTGCTTGACGGTGTACAATTCCCCCATCCCGCCGGCGCCGAGGAAGTCCAACACCTCGTATTTGCCGTCGAACAGCTCCCCTTTGCGCAGGAGGGTGGGGGCCTGTCCCACCGGGTTGCCGCAGGCGGAGCAATGCGTATCGGAGGCCGAGACCGCGGCTCCACAGATCTTGCAGACGGCCATCGATGAATTATAGCACGCGGCGGAGGGGTTCGCCCGGGTGTTCCCCTCCTTGTGAAGCAGTGGTACAATAGACCCATGATCGCCGTCATCGCTTTCGGCGGGAACGCTCTCCTGCGTCCCGAGGACAACGGAACCGTCACCGAGCAGTTGCACCGGGCCAACGACGCCGCCCTCTGGCTCGTCCCCCTGACCCACCAGGGGTACAAACTGGCCGTCGTACACGGCAACGGGCCCCAGGTGGGCAACCTCACGATCCAGATGGAAGAGGCCGCCACCAAGATCCCGCCCCTTCCCATCGACGTCTGCGACGCCATGACCGAGGGGTCCATGGGCTACCTCCTCGAGACGGCCATCCAGAACCAGTTCAAAAAAATGGGGAAGGCGGTGCGGATGGCCACCATCCTCACCCCCGTCCAGGTGGACGGCGCCGATCCCGGGTTCAAGAACCCCACCAAACCCATCGGTCCCTTCTACACGAAGTTCCGCGCGGAGCAGTTGAGCAAGGAGTTCGGCTGGACCCTCAAGGAGGATGCCGGGCGGGGCTGGCGCAAGGTGGTCCCGTCGCCCAAGCCGCAGAAGATCCTCAACATGGACCTCATCCGCGAGATCCTCAAGGTGCGCGACGTGGTCGTTGCGGGAGGCGGGGGAGGCATCCCCGTGACGGTGGACGCCGACGGCATTTGGAGGGGAGTGGAGGCGGTCATCGACAAGGACTACACCGCCTCCCTCATCGCCCAGGAACTCAACGCCGACCTCTTCATCATCCTCACGGGGGTGGCCCGGGTGGCGCGCGACTACGGCAAGCCCTCGCAGAAATTCTATTCCGAGCTGACCCTGAGCGAGGCCAGGGCCCTGATGGCCGAGGGGCAGTTCCCCGCCGGGAGCATGGGGCCCAAGATCGACGCCGCGCTGCAGTTCGTGGAGGCCACCAACAAGCCGGTCCTCATCACCGATTCACAGACCCTGGCCATGGCCCTGGAGAAGAAGAGCGGCACCTATCTCGTCAAGGACCCGCCCGAAGAAGAAACAAAATAGCAGCCCACATCAATATTCAAGGAGGTCCACCATGAAACCCAAGCACCTGACCACCCTGCTCCTGTGGGAACCCAGGCACATTCGCGAGGTCCTCGACCTGGCCCGCAAGGTCAAGAAGGACCGGGACAAGTACCGCAAGGCCCTCAAGGGGCAGTCTCTGGCGATGATCTTCGAAAAGCCATCCACCCGCACCCGGGTCTCCTTCACGGTGGCCATGTGGGAACTGGGCGGCCAACCCATCTACCTCTCCACGCTCGACATGCAATTGGGCCGGGGCGAGACCATTGGCGACACGGCGAAGGTCCTCTCCCGGTACGTCCATGGCATCATGGCCCGCACCTTCAAGCAGTCCACCATCGACGACCTCGCCCAGTTCGCCGCCGTTCCGGTCATCAACGGCCTTTCCGACCTCTATCATCCCTGCCAGGTCCTGGCCGATCTCCAGACGGTCCAGGAGCGGTTCGGGAAGAACGTCGAGGGGCTCCACCTGGCCTATATCGGCGACGGCAACAACATGGCCCACTCCCTCATGATCATCGGCGCCAAGTTGGGGATGAAGGTCACCTGCATCGGCCCCAAGGGCTTCCTGCCCAACCCGGGGGTGGTGAAGGAGGTGCAGCGGGTGGCGAAGCAGCACAAGGCCGTGATCGAGGTGACCAGCGACCTGGAGCAGGTGAAGGGGGCGAATGTCGTCGTCACCGACACCTGGATGTCCATGGGGCAATCGGATCCCGGCGGGACCAAGATGAAGACCTTCAAGCCCTACCAGGTGACCCAGGAGGTCATGAGGAGGGCGGACAAGGACGCGATCTTCCTCCATTGCCTGCCGTGCCACCGCGGCGAGGAGGTGACCGGGGAGGTCATCGACGGGCCGCAGTCGGCCGTCTTCGACGAGGCCGAGAACCGCCTTCACGCCCAGAAGGCGGTGATGATCTACCTGATGGGGTAGGCCGCAGGCAACGGACAACAGGCAATAACCGGGGGCGGGCCATGCGGCCCGCCCTTTTATCTGCTCTCCGTCAGGAGTTCCTTCTTGCGGATCTTGGCGGGGGGGCCGTGGCGGAGGTAGCCCTTGCGGATCCCGTAGTCGAGTAGCGCCTCCTCCAGCATCTTGCGGCCGCGGTAGAGGCGGGACATGACGGTCCCCAGGGGGATGTGCATGATCTGGGCGATCTCCTTGTAGGACTTCCCCTCGATGTCGGCCAGGACCACCACCATGTGGTACTCCTCGGGGAGGTCGTTGAGGGCGCCCTCCACCTGGTCGTCGAGGAGGCCGGCGAAGAGGAGCGATTCGGGGTCGGCCGCAGTGCGGGTGTGATCGGGGATGAGGCTTTCCATCGATTCCTCGATCCCCGCGAAGTCCACCTGCTGGGGCGTGGCCTTCTTCTTGCGGTAGTTGTTGATGAAGGTGTTCTTGAGGATCTTGAAGAGCCACGCCCGCAGGTTGGTCCCCATTTCGAACTTGTCGTGGTATTTGAAGGCCTTCAGGCAGGTCTCCTGCACGAGGTCTTCGGCGTCCTGGTGGTTCATCACCAGGCGGTAGGCGGTGGAGTAGAGGGAATCCACGAAAGGGAACACATCCCGCTCGAAATCCAAGGCAAGCGCGGGCGCCGGCCGGTTTTTGGGCTTGACCGATATTTCCCTGGGGGTTCCTCTCTTCTTGGGCATCGGTGCGCTCCGAGGGCGCTCCGGGGGATTATTTACCGATGGCCAGCAGCGCGATCAGCAGGGCGTAGATGGCGATGGATTCGATGAAGGCGAGGCCCAGGAGAAGGGTGGTGCGGATGGGGCCGGCCGCGCCGGGGTTGCGGGCCAAACCGTCGCAGGCCGCGGCGACCGCCCGGCCCTGTCCGAGCGAGGCCGCGAAACCGACCAGCCCGATGGCGAAAGCCGCTCCGAGGACGCCCCAGAGAACCCTGCCGGAGGCCGCTGTCTCGGCGGGGGCCGCTTCCTCCGCGAGGGCGGGGAGGGCGAAAAACGCAACGATCAGAAGGGTGAAGAGGATCTTTTTCATGCCTTTCTCCTCATTGTTGTGAACTCGTCGAATTATACCATACCCAGGGAGGTCTTTCCCCCACCCGGTAGCGCGTTCCCCCACCCGCCCGATAGCGCGTAGACCGTTCCCCCGCCCGCCCGGTAACGCGTAGACCGTAGCGCGCTCCGCCGCCCGCCCGGTAGACCGTAGACCGTAGACCGTAGCGCGTTCCCCCACCCGCCCGGCGTGAACTTTGATTGGGAATGTGGGGCCGACTCTCCAGTCGGCCGGCTTNNTCAATAATCCAAAACCGCAGGTTGGTGAACCTGCGCTACATCCCGACCACCCTCAAAGCCGCAGATTGGAAATGTAGGGCCGACTCTCCAGTCGGCCGGCTTCAATAATCCAAAACCGCAGGTTGGAGAACCTGCGCCACATCCCGACCGCCCTCAAAGCCGCAGGTCGGAGGACCTGCGCTACGTGCGCGTGTGAATACGCAT
>DCUZ01000046.1 GCA_002327305.1 Holophagales bacterium UBA2201
CGACCATCTTCTCCAGGTCGGCGTTCGTCATTACCCTTTCGGGCAGGCATCGGCCCGTCCCGATGATGCGCGCGCGCAGGGTCATGTCAGGACCTCCAATCGAACGAGAATTTATCGAGCAGGGAGCCGTCGCGCATGTGGTGCTGGATCCGCTCGGGGATCCTCTCCTCCAGGAACTGGTGGGCGATGCGGACGGCGCTGGTCATGGCCTTGGCCTTGCTCCGGCCGTGGCAGACGAAACAGCCCCCCCTCAGGCCGAGGAGCGGCGCCCCGCCGTACTCGGCGTAATCCACCTTCTTGTAAAGGACGCGGAAGACCCCCTTGGAAAGGAGGAACCCCATCCCCGCCTTGAGGCTCCCGGAGAACTCCCGCTTGAGGATGTGGAACATCATCTCCCCCGCCCCCTCGGCGGTCTTGAGCAGGACGTTGCCGGCGAACCCGTCGGTGACCACCACGTCCACCTTGCCGAGGAAGAGGTCGCGCCCCTCCACGTTGCCGATGAAGTTGAGGTCGGCCTTCTTGAGGAGGTCGAAGGCCTCCTTGGTCAGGGCGTTGCCCTTCCCCTCCTCCTCGCCGATGGAGAGGAGCCCCACGCGGGGCTGTTCCTTCTTCAGGAGCAGTTGGGCGTAGCAGGACCCCATGACGGCGAACTGCTCCAGGTGCTTGGCCTTGCAGTCCACATTCGCCCCCGCGTCCAGGACCACCGCCATCCCGTCAATGGAGGGGATGAGGGCGGCCAGGCCCGGCCGTTCCACCCCCTTGACGGCCCCGATGACCATCTTCCCCACGGCCATCACGGCGCCCGAGTTCCCGGCGGAGACGAGGCCGTGGGCCTCGCCGGCCCGGACGAGGTCGGCGGCCACCCTCAGCGAGGAGTGCTTCTTGGACTTGAAGGCCTCCAGGGGCGACTCGTCCATCCCGATCACATCGGGGGCGTCCACGATCTGGAGGCCGGGAAGGTCCCGGACCGTGCCGAGGCAGGAACGGATGGCCGCGGCGCGTCCGACCAGGGTCACCGGGACCCGGTGGCGGCGGACGGCGTCCGCCACGCCCGCCACGATCTCCTGGGGGGCGAAATCGCCCCCCATGGCGTCAACGGCGATCCTCAAAGATTCTCTTTGCCCTCGATGATCTGCTGGCCCTTGTAATAGCCGCAGTGGGGACACACCCGGTGGGGCATCTTGGGCTGGTTGCAGTGGGTGCAGACGGACAGACTGACGGGCTTGATGGCGTCATGGGCCCGGCGCGTCCGGCCGCGGGTCTTGGAGTGGCGGTGTTTGGGATTCGGCATATGCGTTACTCTCCTTTGGTGAGCTTCTTGAGGACTTCGGCCATGGGGCCTTCGGCCTCCGGGCGGCAGTGGCAGGGCGTCCGGTTCCGGTTGGCGCCGCACATGGGGCAAAGCCCCGTGCATGCCTCGCTGCATAGGGGTTTCATGGGGAGGTTGACCTCCACCAGCTCGCGGACCATGGCCCCCAGGTCGAAGGATTCCCCTTCGTAGGCGAAGGCCTCCGGCCCCAGCTCCCTCCCGGCGGGTTGCAGGGCGTGGCGGACCGGGATCTGCTCATGGAACCGGAACGGCTCCAGGCACCGGCAGCACGAAAGCGTCAGGTCCGCATCGAGGGCCCCGTCCATGTGGTAGGTGTCGCCCAACTTGAAGAGGCGCGCCTCCAGATGGATCCGGTCCACGCCGGCGACCGGGTCGCCGGGCACGGGCTCCCGCCCCACGGCAACATCGCCGGACAAAACCATCCCTTCCTTGGGGAAGTCGGCCAAGGACACTATTCCCTGCAACATAAGGATGTAATTATACCGTCAAACCACGGCAAAGTCAAAAATATGGCGCGGCGGCTTGAAGCGGCTCCCGCCCATGGGTCTATCCCCCACCGCGGGATGGCTATCTTGATCCGCCCCGCAATCTCAACACGAGCCGCCCCTCGCACCGTTCGCCTTCCTCGGTGGCGCGACAGGAAGCCTCGATTTCTCCCAATGCCGCAGGGGGAACACCGTCGGGGAGGAATTGACGGAGGAGGCGCGGGACCCCCGTCCCTGCGTTCCGATACAGGAGCCTCAGGGTTAGGGACGCCGGATCCCCGGGCTCACCGGGCGCGGCCCCCCACCGGACCGACCGGCTCCTCCCGTTGTCGAGAAATGCCAGGTCGGCCCAGTCGGGGCCGGCCTCGACCCTCACGGGCGTCAGCCCGGGGAGGAGGCGCTCCAGGTGGGGCGACCGCCCCGCCGCCAAAAACAGCGTCGCCCCCTCCGAGGGACCCTCCACCATCGCCTCCTCCGCCGCCCCCGGGCAAAGCGAGGTGAACCGGAAGGGGTTGGCCCCTTCCAGGGTGATGTGGATGGGCGGGTCCCCGGGAACCCACACGGTCGCGGCCGCGCGCGGGTCCGCCTTGGGGATCTTGATGCGGCGCAGCGGTTCACCGGGGGGCTTTCGCACCAGGCAGAGGTCCCATGGGCCGGTTTGGGAGGCGAATCCGGCGACCGGCCAGAGGCGCAGGAGGGGCCCGGGAAGACGGGTTTGGGCCTCGATGACGGTGACGCCTTCGAGGGTCCCGGCCAGATGGAGACCGCGGATGATGGGGCGGGCCACGGGAGGAATGGGCAGGTGGGGCGTCAGAAGGCCCCCGGGGTCCACGAGATGCCATTGAACGGCGGCGGAATCGGAAACCCCGGCGGGGATGGGGCGGGGCTGGACCCACCGGAAAGCGCAATAGGCGCCTCCGGCGGCGGCCAGAAGGGTCAGGGTATAATACCAGCGCCGCATGATAAAAAGAGGATATCACACGCTCGGGTTCCTCCTCAACCTGGTCCGCGACCTGGGCGGGACCCTGGCGGCCTCGGCCCGCCGCCGCTTGAGGCGCATTCGGGAGGGACGGGGCCACCTGGTGGCGGGGTTCGACGCCGCCCCGCTCCTCGAACCCCTTACGGGGGTGGGGGGGTACGCGTGGAACCTTCTGCGGGCCTGGGCCGGCCGCCCCGGGATCACCATCAACCTCTACGCCCGCCTCTTCGTCCCCGCCGGGCACGGAACGGGGCTGGTGGTGCCGGCCGCGGAGTTGAAGGGAGTGCGCCTCCGGTGCCACGAGGTGCCCGACGGGCTTTTGCCCTCCTCCGCTTTCTGGCTGACGGCGGGGCGCCGCTTCCTCTCCCCGCTCTTCCTCCTGCTGGACGACAACGACCTCTTTTTCGCCCCCAACTTCTTCACCCCCCCCTCCTGGGGCGCGTCCGGCCGCAAGGTGGCCACGGTCCATGACTGCACCTTCCGCGTCTTTCCGGAGTTCCTCCAGGACGAGACCCTGGAGAACCTCCGCCGCCACCTTCCCGCCGAACTCTATGGAGCCCGCCGGGCCATCGGCGTCTCCGAGAACACGCGCCGCGACCTGGAGGGGCGCCTGGGGCTTGCCCGCGCGCGGACCGCGGCCATCCTCAACGGGTTCACCCCCCCCGTCCCCGACGGGCCGCCGCCCGAACCCCCCAAGCGCCCGTACCTTCTCTTCGTCGGCACCCTCGAGCCCCGCAAGAACGTGATGGGCCTGCTGGAGGCCTACCGCCTTCTCCGCAGCGGGGGGCGGGACCTCGGCCTGGTCCTGGCGGGACGGATGGGATGGAAGAGCGGCCCCCTCCGGACGGCGCTGGAGCGCCATCCCTGGCGGCGCGACATCCTCCACCTCCCCTACCTCCCCGCCGACCGCCTCGCCGGATGGTACCGCGAGGCCCTGGGGTTGGTGTTCCCGTCGTTCTACGAGGGGTTCGGCCTCCCCATCCTGGAGGCGATGGCGGCGGGGTGTCCCGTGGTGACCACGCCGCTGGCTTCGATGCCGGAGGTGGGGGGCGACGCCTGCCTGTACGCCGCCCCCGAGCCGCAGGCGCTGGCCGCGGCCTGCGCCCGCCTTCTCGACGAGCCCGGCCTGCGGGAGGAGCTGGTCCGCCGGGGACGCGAACGGGCGGCGGGGTTTTCCTGGGAAGCGTGCGCCGAGGCGACCCTGGAGGTCCTGCAGGAGGCGGCGTGGGCGTGAAGGTGGCCGCCGACTGCCGCGCCCTGCGCCCTCCGGTGACCGGCATCGGCCAGTTCCTGCGGGGCCTCCTCCCCGCCCTCCAGCGCGAAGTGGACCTGGTCCCGTGCGTCCCCCGGGTCTTTCGGGACCTTGCGCCCGCCGGGATCCGGGTGGAGGCGGGGCCGGCCTTTCCCGGCAGTATGTGGTTCCACGGCTGGTTCCGGCACGCCGACGCCGATGTTCTTTTCTGCCCCCTGGGCGTCCGTCCCTGGCGCGCGGACCGCCCCTGCGTGGCCGTCATTCACGACCTGTCGGTCCTGCGGTACCCCGGATGGCAGTCCTTCAAGAACCGGGCCACCGTCCTTCCTTTCCTGGAGGACACCGTTCGCGGCGCGGCGGTGGTGGTCCCCTGCCGGGCGGTGGCGGACGAAGTGCGGCGCTTTTTCCCCGGGAGCGATCCCGTCGTCATCCCCCACGGACTGGATGCGCCCCGACCGGGCGCATGGACCGCCGCGCCCCTCCCCTCCGAGTTTTTCCTTTTCCTGGGGACGATGGAACCGCGGAAGAACCTGGCCCTCTGCCTGGAGGTGTGGAAGGCGGACCCTTCGCTCCCCCCGCTGGTGGTGGCCGGGGCGCCCGGGTGGAAGGTGCGCCTCCCCCGCCTCCCCCGCAACGTCGTCATGGCCGGGTATGTGGACGAGGCGGGAAAGGATTGGCTCCTGGACCACTGCCTGGCCCTGCTCTATCCCTCCTCCTACGAGGGGTTCGGCCTCCCCGTGGCCGAGGCGGCCGTCCGCGGCGTCCCCGTCCTGGCCACCGCCGTCCCCGCCACGGAGGAATACACCCTCCCCTCCTGGATCCGGGTGAAGCCCGAGCCCGGGAGCGTCCGTGAGGGGGTCCGGCGCGTTCTCGGAGGGGCCGCCGTGAAGGAACCCGCCCGGGTCCGCCCATGGATCGAGGCCGCGCGGGATTACGCGGGAGTGCTGACCGATGCCGCGCGTCGTCCTTGACCTGCGCAAGTGGGACGACTACGGCATCGGGACCTACCTCAAAGTCCTGACCGCCGGCCTGCTGGAGCTGGCGCCCCCGGGATTCGAGTTTTGCGCCCTCCATCGTGATCCCCTGGGTCCCCTCCCCTTCCCCGCCCGGCCGTTCCGGGCCGGGGATTACTCGCTTCAGGCCCTCGCCCTGGCGGGCCTCGCCGCCCGGCGCGCGGGCGGGGACCTCCTGCACATCCCCCACTTCACCCTTCCGCTGGCCGGCCCCCCGGCGGTCCTGACGGTCCACGACCTCATCCATCTCCGGTTCCCCGGCGAATTCGGGCGGTGGAGGACCGCGGTGCTGCGGCGGTATCTGCGCTGGGCCCTGCGCCGCGCCGTCCGCGTCATCACCGTCTCGGAGGCGTCACGGGACGACCTCGCGGCCTTCCTCCCCGCGGCCGCGCCGAAGCTGCGCGTCATCCCCAACGCGGCCCTGGCGGACTACTACGCGCAGCCGCCCCTCCCCAGGGGCGACTATTTTTTGTTCATCGGCAACGCCAAGCCGCACAAGGGGATCCCGCTCCTGCTCGATGCCTGGACGCGGTTCCACGCGTCCCATCCCGACCGGCGGCTGGTCCTGGTGACGCCCGGCGGCTTCTCCGGTCCCGGCGTGGAGACGCGGCGTTCCATCCCCGCGGAGG
This sequence comes from Holophagales bacterium UBA2201, assembly GCA_002327305.1. Lineage (GTDB taxonomy): Bacteria > Acidobacteriota > Thermoanaerobaculia > UBA2201 > UBA2201 > UBA2201. Next base: position 5,689 of record DCUZ01000046.1, read on the forward strand.
AGATGCCCCGCCTCGTCGCCTCCGCCCGCGCCCTCCTCGCCCCCTCGCAGTGGGAGGGGTTCGACCTGCCGGTGCTGGAGGCGGTCCTGACGCGGACCCCGGTCGTCGCCTCCGACATTCCCGCCCACCGCGAACTCCTGGGCCCCGACCATCCCCTCCTCTATCCGGCCGGCGACGCCGGGGCCCTCAGGATGCGCCTGGAGGAGGCCCACCGCTACGGCGTCTCGGAGGAGCGGCTGGATGCTTTGCGCGCGAGACATGCCGGCCACACCCCGCGGGCGATGGCTGCCGCGACGCTCGCGGTTTACCGCGAAGCGCTCGAAGCGGTCCGCTTGCCCTTGCGCCCCGATTCACGATAAGATAGGGGCGTGAACCATCAGGTCCTCACCCTCATCCTCGGCGGCGGCGAGGGGAGCCGGCTCTTCCCCCTGACCCATTACCGCGCCAAACCCGCCGTCCCCATCGCCGGCGCCTACCGCCTCATCGACATCCCCCTCTCCAACTGCATCAACTCCGGCCTGAGGCGCATCTTCGTCATCACGCAGTTCAACTCCGAATCGCTCAACCGCCACATCGCCCAGTCCTACCACTTCGACCGCTTCGCCGGCGGCCATGTGGACATCCTCGCCGCCGCCCTCTCCCCCCGCCAGAAGGACTGGTACAAGGGGACGGCCGATGCCGTGCGACAGAACCTGGAGCACCTGGAGGACCTCGACTTTGCCCATGTCCTCATCCTCTCGGGCGACCACCTCTACCGCATGGACTACCGGGAACTCTTCGACGCCCACATCTTCTACGACGCCGACGCCACGCTGGCCGCCAAGATGGTCCCGCGCGCCCAGTCGGCCGCCTTCGGCGTGGTCGAGGCCGAAGCCAACCGGGTCGTGGCCTTCCACGAGAAGCCCAAGCCGGAGGCGGTGGAGCGCCTGGGGGAGGTCATCCCCATGAACATGGGGATCTACCTGTTCAAGCGGGAGGCGCTGTTTCGGGCCCTGCGCAACACCGATCACCTGGATTTCGGCAAACACGTCCTCCCCGCGATGGCGAAAAAGGGGCGTCTGTTCCTCTTCCCCTTCGAGGACTTCTGGGCCGACGTGGGGACCATCGCATCCTACTACGAGGTCAACCTCAGTCTCACGCGGGCCGACGCCCCCTTCCGGATGGTGGAGCCGGGATGGCCCTTTTTCTCCCGCGCCCGTTTCCTCCCCCTCTCCGACATCCACGCCGGCCGCCTCTCCCATGTCCTCGTCTCGGAGGGGTGCACCCTCACGGGGGGGCGCATCCGCGACTCCCTCGTCGGCCTCCGTTCCATCGTCCGGCGGGGGTGCGACATCCGCGAGACCCTCGTCCTGGGAAACGACTTCTACGAGAGGGAGACGGACAACGGCGTCCCTTTGGGGATCGGCAGGGGGTGCGTCATCCGCCGCGCCATCATCGACAAGAACGCCCGCATCGGCGACGGATGCCGCATCATCAACGCAAAAGGGGTGGACAAGGCCGACGGCCCCAACTACCACATCCGCGACGGCATCGTCGTCATCCCGAAGGGGGCGATTGTGGCCGCTGGCACCACCATTTAGCCCCCTCCCTGCCGCCCAGTTCAGAGTTGAGAGTTGAGAGTTCAGAGATCAGTTCGGAGTTGGGAGTTCAGAGTTGAGAGTTCGGAGTTGAGGATCCATGCCCGCACGGCCGGCAAGCCAATCCATCCTTTGGGAGGCCCCCGATGAAAATGCGCCATCTGATCTGCATGTTCGCCTTCGCCACCGCTCCCTCACTTGTTGCTGAGACCCCGGAATTCGCCCCGAAGATCACGGAGATCACCGCCTTCAAGGACGGGCACGCCCTGGTGCGGGCCGAAGGCGTGGCCAGGCTGGAGGACGGCTGGTGCCGCCTCAAGGATGTTCCGGCTCCCCTCCTGGGGATGTTCTGGGCCTATGTCCGGGAGGCCGGCGCTTCGGTGGACTTCGTGCGGGCGGGCATGGAGGATTGGTCCCACGAGAGGCCCTGCATGAACCTGGACGAGATGCTGAAGGTCAACGCGGGGAAAAAGGTCCTTTTGACGGAACAGGTCCCCGGCGGGTCCACCGCGATGACGGAGGGGACCCTGCTCCCGATGGCCGAGACCTGCGACAGGAAAGAAACGGAAACCAGCCGCGCTGTGTCCGGCGGCTACGATGAATACGGACGCTACCGCGGGATCCCGCAGGTGCGGGAAACCCGGGAGGAAGAAATCCGGAACGCGGCCGAGTTCCTTTCCATCCGCACCGGGCAGGGGGTGAAGCTGATCAAGCGGGAGAACGTGGTGAACCTCAGCATCCTGGACGGCGCCCCCGTCACGCTGTGTCCGTCCCAGGAGTCCCGCCGCACGCTGGCCCTCCACGCGGTGGACGCCAGGGGCAGGCCGCTGAAGGAGGCGAAACTCGGGATTCTCTATCTGCAGAAGGGGCTGCGCTGGATCCCCGGGTATCGGATCGAGATCGAGGATGCCGGCACGGCCAAACTCGTCCTGAACGCCGAACTGGTGAATGACCTTGTCGATTTTGCGGGAACGGATCTGACCCTCGTCGTGGGCGTCCCCAGTTTCCTGATGAAGGACACCCTCTCGCCCCTGGCCCTGCGGGAAGCCAATCTCCAGTTGAGCGCCTACCTGAATCCGCCCGCCGCGGGCGGGCGCGTCAACGCCTTCGCCAACCAGGTGATGTCCCAGGCCGCCATGCCGGTCGGAGACCTGGCCGCCCCGGCGGATGGTCCGGACCTCCCCGATGAGGGCCGGCGCGAGGACCTGTTCCTCTTCAAGAAAGACGGCGTCTCCATGCGCAAGGGGGACCGCGCGATGGTGCCCCTCCTGGAAACCGAAGCACCCTGCGAGGACATTTATCTTTGGGAGATCCCTCCCGTGCCCCCCAAGGAGGCATGGCAGAACATCAACCGTCCCGAGCAACGCGATTCCCTCTCCGCCCTCACCGGCCTGCAGGCCGTGCACCAGGTGCGCCTCACGAACACCGGCGCCATCCCGTGGACCACGGGCCCGGCCTCCCTGTTCAAGGACGGAACGCCGCTGGCCCAGCAGATGATGACGTACACATCGCCGAAGAACACCGTGGAGATCGCCGTCACCACGGCCACGGACCTGAACACCAGGAAGATCGAGGCGGAGACGGGCCGCACCCCCAACCTCCGGATCAACACCACCGACTACACCAAGGTGGCCATGAAGGGGTCCCTCGCGGTCACGAATTTCAAAGACCGGGAAGCCAGGGTGAAAATCGTCCGCAAGGTCATTGGAACCGCTTCGACAACCTCCTCCGGCGGCAAGGCGGTCCAGACCAACGCCCTGGAGGACACCTCTTTGGGCCTGACGCTCTATCCCTGGTATTCCTGGAGCTGGCCCTGGTGGCTCTGGAGCGTCAACCCCGTCTCCGTCATCACCTGGGAGGTGGATATCCCCGCGGGCCGGTCGGCGACCGTGGAGTACGAATATTCGTACTTGTTTCATCCGTGAGGATTTCATCCGTTCGGAACGGGCGGGGTGTACGGGATGGGAACATTCCGCCCCTTGAATGCAAAAACGGATGAACAATACCGATCAATTCAATCTGAATGAAGGGGCGGGTTACCTTCGCCCCGTCCCCGCATGCATACCCGCCCGCGAATGGGTGTAGCGGGTGTAGGCCGGGATCGGACAGATGGGCAGGGGCCGGGGGGTGGGATCAATGGGAACGGGCCCCTGGCGGGGCAGGCTGATGAGGGTCCAGTTGTGGAAGGCGGTGAGGTTGCCGGCGGTGGCTATATTACTCATAAATAGGTGACTGTGGGGCTGTTGAAAAACCACATCTTTTAAAAAATGAGCATTCAAACCAAATGGGTTAGTTCAGCGGAAATTGTACACATGGCACTTTTTCAACACCCCCACTGTCCCTAATTATCGGTATTATCCCTGCGGCCCAAAACCTTATATCGCAAGACACGACCCCATGTTCGGGCGTCATCGCCGGGGAGGCCGCCCAATGGGCTGTCCCCGCTCGTTGTTTTCTGAATGTTTACCTGCGTTTCCAAAATTATGGAAAAATCCCCATCCATATCCTCCGCGATGACCTTGACGTCATACTCCCCGCCCGCCCACCCCTCCAAGTCAATGTCGGCTTGCCAGTAGTACTTATTCCCCACCGGACGGCGGTGCCTCCCGCCGGCCGGCTCCGCGAAGTATTGCCGGCGCCCGATTCTCACCGCCACGCTGCGGATCCCTTCCCCATCGTCCGCCCATCCTTCGATCCTGATTTTTCCGCTCCAGACGGCCGGCAGGGACGTGACATTTCCCCGGGGATAGCCTTCGTCGTCCCGTTTCAGCCTCAAAACGTACAGATAATCCTTGTCCGCCACATACAGCTTATTGTTGGCCGCCGCCATCCCGAATGGGTGGTTCCACTGATAACACTCCTCAGGCACCCAGCAGTAGCATGCCTCCTTTGGCTCGAGGAACGAAAATTCCGTTCGCGGGGCGTAATTGGACCCATCCCACGGCGTGCTGGCGTCGAAACTGACGATGGAGCAGGTGAAGTAGCTGGATAGGTAGACGTACCCGTTCTTGACCAGCATGTCCTGGATGTCGTACATCTGCTTTTCCCCGTCCACGGCCCAGCCGTACCGGCCGATGAACAGAGCATGATAATTGAAGTTATTCTCCAGGAGCAGATACCCCTCACCCACCCGCGAAGTGTCGTATAGTTTGAACCCCAGAGCCCAGTGAGCGACACCCGGCTCATCCCAAAAACCGATGGTGCCGCCCAATATCTTGTCCCCATACTTTTCCATCAAATTATTGGAGTCCTCCATGGACGTCAGCGTCATCGGACCGACGATATATTCTAAATATTGACGCTTCTGATCTTCGCAATCCAGTTTTACATGTCTATAGGCGGCATGACCGGCGAATATCTTTTCCTTTCCAATTTTAAGGTATCCCCAGGACGCATCCCCATCTATCGGAAAATCACACAAGTCATCAGTGGACAGATCATATCTATGCGATTCGCCCAAAGCGTAGTAATATAAAATAGGTCCATCCAGGAAAAAATTTTTATATTCGAAGCGCTCGAATTCCCGCTCGGAGGTGATACTGGAATACACCCTTTTCGCGCCCAATATGGACTGGACGCTGTCGAAATCGGACGTGTCGTAAACGGCCAGAATATTCTCCCCGTCCTGGTTATACGTGGCGGCGATCCAATTCCTAGACGCCATCAGCCTGCCGCGCAGATCGTTGCCATTGAATGTGGCGATCTTTTCCGGAACGATGGGGTCCGCCGAGAGATCGGCCGCGTAGATCCCCCCCATGCCGAAGAGATACAGATATCCCGCGCTTATTTTTGCATCGAAGATCTCATCGCCCGTGAATATCTTATCTCCAACATCCATTTGGGCTAAGGCCGGGACACAGGGGAAAAGCGCCGAAAACAGCAAAAGATATTTCATGGGCATAAATCCTCAAGGTAGTACTTCGTCAGCAGCGGGCATACATTCGCGTTGCCGGCGAGCGGCTTCCCGCTTTGCGCCCAAGCGGCGAGGAGAACGCACAACCTATCGTATGGGTGCCCCACCCAGAAGGAAAGATTATCCACCGAAATATGAAGATCGTCCCAGCCGATTAATATGCCGTTGTCATCGTATCTAAGATCCGTAGTGACCGGGTCATCCACCGCATTGTTGTACAGGTCAAACATATCGCCCAAGAAGCCCTCATTAAAGGCCGCGGTCTTTTGGGGATTGGCTATGGCGTCCGGAAAAAAAGCGGGGTCACAATACGCTGTATACTCATTTTCTTCCGGCTGGCCTGTTTCCCGGCCTTTATAGACAAAGCGGTTATGCCACCCGGCAAATCCTTCTGAAAAGGCAACATCTTCCGAAAGCAGCACCGCGCAGCCAGTCGCCTCCTGCGTTCCGGACAACTGATTGTTCTGCATTCTGTACTGAAGCCAATGACCGGCCTGATGGTACAGCGGCTTTAACGGCAAGATTCCCCACGCGGGCATGCCGTCGTCCACAGTTATGATGGGACTGATGCAATTATACTCAAAACTGCTTGTCCACGATCCGTCCATGTCCAAAATGCAGGCTTTGTATTGCAGATAATCGGCTGGAAATGCAGCAGAATATCTTGTAGTCCAAAAGTTCTTTACGTTTTGCGCGTCCCCGTACATTGCTATTTTTTCAGGATGGATGGAGGCGTCCAAGCTGGTGTGCTTCACGGTGGCGATGACCTCCCAGGTCAGAAAGGGGTAGCCGGCAACCCTGTACTCATAAAGCAGGTCGGTCGGCAGCTTGCCGGCCTGCGCGATATACACTTCCTCGCTTCCGCTGTCCCAAACGGGCACGGGCGTGGAAACGCCGTCGCATTGGATGGTATCCTTGTGGCACGTCCCCGCAGAAATGCCGGAAGCATCGTCTTTTGTGAAGATTTTCAAGGCCTCCACCGGAAGCAGGCCAATGGCCATGCCCGCCATCGTGTTGATCTCACCAGAATAAAAGAGAATTGGTTCCCCCGCGCAATCAATATAGCCCCAATGCCCAACAATATCCACGGGCTTGGAGACCGTCCTCAGGACGCACTGCGAGGTACAGGTATTCGTGACGTAGTTTCTAAAATAGATTTCCCCTTTAATCGGATAGGAAGGCCAATCCACGTAACCGCACTTTCCGGTGCCGGGCCCGGAATATAGCAATACCTTAATATTTAGTTGGACTACAGTATTCCAACACGCGGGCTGCGGTGGCGGAAGCGTCGCGTAAGTAGCCGTATAGGAAGGACATGTATCGCCGCCGACCGGATTTAAATCAATTTCGACCATTTCCTTGTAGGCCGGATCCGAAACGGCCTTGTCCAGAAGGGACTGGTCGTACTGGTCCCATCCCAGGGCGTTTAGATCCCATCCCATGTCGTTCTGGACGGGAAACAATTTTTGCTGCGGATATTTCTCGATGGCGATCTGGAGGCCGTTCGCGCGCAGCGCCTCCAAGTCGGCGTTCGCCCTTTCATCGGCCTGCGAACGCGACCAGCGCGCCTTCTCATCCATGGCAAGCCTCAGGTACTGATCCTCCCCAATTTCCATGGCGTTCCCCTGGACACATCGCGCAAAAAAAGTCTTCTCCGCCAGCAAGACATCGTCCGGACCCGCCACATAGCACGGAATCCGATAGGCGCCATCCTTGTCCAGGGACACCCGCGCGGTGGCCATCGCCTCCGCCGGCCCGACAGGGACATCGAATGTGCCAGGCGATACCGTTAGAACCGTTAGATCCTCGCTTGAAACGACTATTCTTGAGGACATTGCGGGCTCGAATGCCGACGATACGGTGAAATCAAGCTCAAGCTGATTCCGGTATTTGGGCACTTTATTGATGGACAGTCGGACATCGAGGGGGCTGGATTCCTGCGCAAAGGTGGAAGGACAAAATAACGATAAGGTAATCGCCATAAGAACGCGTTTCCGTGTGAAAAGTAAATAATTCATACAATCCTCCTCCGAAAAACATTGGATGGCCTCCACTCTTTTTCAACGCTTCAATATCACCAGAAAGGTAATAATATTTCCCAACTTGTACTATGGTCAATTCGACTTTGTTGCCCATCAGGGCGTAGAAGGCGTCAAGGATCGAAGAGGCTTTTCCGGCATCAGTGCCCAGATTGACTTCTGTTCCTGTGGGATCGACATATTTCATCGGGTTATCCAAGGCATACAGGTATAAATCCCAACTCTGAGGATTGCCTGGATTGCCTGTGAGAGGATCCACACTCAAGAATCTATGCAGATCCCAGCTATAAAACCGCGCCATCATGTAATCCAGGTCCAGGTCGTAATCCCGCTCATGCCCGGTGTACTTGTACGTCTCCCCGGAGTAGGAGTCGCCCCACATCTCCTCGCCGAAGGGCCAGTAGTTGAAGGTCTGGAGCCAGCCGTTGGTCTCGTCGGCCAGGAATTCGTTGAACACCACCCGCGTGTTGCCCAGGTGGTCGTGGAAGTAGTAGCGGTGGTGGATGGAAGAGGCGTTGGGGCCTCCGGAGGAGGGATTTTCCGTAAACCGGCCGTACGACGCCACCGCCCTCCCGAACAGATGATAGTTATCCCGCATCCACCACACCGCCCCGCTTTCCGGCTCCCGGTCAAACTCCGCCAGCACCTTCCCCCCCTCGTCCCTTATCGTCCAGGTCTCCCCCGCCCAGGTGGTACTCTGGGTGTTCCAGTTGAAGCAGGTACCGGCGCCGGTTGTGTCCAATACACTCTCCCATTTCTTGATCCCCATCCGCTCCCCCCGCCAATTATAGCCGAAGTTCTGGTAGTCGGTCATCTCCGTCGGCCGGTCCGGGTCCTTTTCGAAGTACCCCCACATCCGCCCAGCGGCGTTGGTGAGGAGGCGGTTGG
>DCUZ01000107.1 GCA_002327305.1 Holophagales bacterium UBA2201
ACATCTTAAATGGGCGCTACACCATCCAGCCCGAGCAAAACCTCCAAATCAATGATGTATTTTCAGCTTTAGGGATCCCGTGCACCCATGATGGGGCCTATGCCCGGATTGAAGTGCTCGAAGGCGGAGTTCTTTATCCATATGCCTCCGTGGTGGATAACAGGACCGGCGACGCGATCTTCGTCACATTGACGAAAGACTTCAGGTCAGGAGGGTAAAATGAAAATCACGAATAATTCTCTTCCTTGGTCATTGGCACTTCTGGGTCTCGTGGGGGCGCTATTTCTGCCGTCTGTCGCCTTCTGCCAGACGCCATGCACCCTGACCCCGCCGCCGAATAATAGGGGACAGTCACCTATTTATTGGGCAATTTAGAATGACTGTTGGATGGTGATTCCGGCGATATCTGATCACTTGACAACTTCCGGCGCAACGCGCCACTATGGATCACGGATGCGACCGTGAATACGAATGAGAGTGTGGCTTTATACCGGGCCTACCTGCAGGAGAACGACCTTCCGGGGAGGCCGTAGGTTCTTCCCGCTTGAAATGGTTGCAAGGGGGGCGATGGCGCCCCCCTGATTTTTTGAACAAACCAATGCCGCAGGTCGGAGGACCTGCGCACCATCACTGAAATGGGAGGCCGACTCTCCAGTCGGCCAATCCCGAGGTTCCAATGCCGCAGGTCGGAGGACCTGCGCTACATCCCGCCCCGCGCCCTGAGCATTCGCCCGAGCCCGCCCAGAGTGACCGGAGGCAGGAAGGCGGAAAACACCAGGGCTTTCTCCCCCATCTCCCCCGCCAGTGCCTCCCACGGCCGCGGATCGGTCACAACGCCCGGCGCGGTGCCCGCAAACAGGACATTCCCAAAAACCGGGAAGTGGTAGGCCGGACGGTCGGCGGGAAACGGCCGCTGGGACCACCCTTCCGGCAGGGCGGGGGCCGGGGCATCGGTGCGCAGGTCGAAAACGACCGCGCCGGCCGCGCTCGGGGCCGGCGCGTCGATGGTCACCGAACAGGCGGGGAAGTCCAGGCGGTACCCGGTCCCCTTCCGGGGATCAGGCAGGCGTTGGAGCCGCCCGTCAGAGAAGATGGGTGTCCCGGTACTCACCGAACACGTCGCGCAGGGCGTTGGAGATCTCCCCGATGGTGGCGTAGGCCTTCACCGCCGCCAGGATGGGGGGGACCAGGTTGGCATCGCCGGCGGCCGCGGCCTTCAACTCGGCCAGCCGGGCCGCCGCGGCGGCATTGTCGCGGCGGGCGCGCACGGCGGCGGTGCGGGCCTTCTGGTCGGCCTCCACCTCCGGGGGAATGCGCAGGAGGGGCAGTTCCCGCTCCTCCTTCTCCTGGAACTGGTTCACCCCCACCACCACCCTCTCCTTCCGCTCCGTCTCCTTCTGATACCGGTAGGCCGACTCCTGGATCTCCTTCTGCTGGAACCCCGCCTGGATGGCCTTCAGCGCCCCGCCCAGGTCGTCGATCTTCTTCAGATACGCCTGCACCTCCCTGACGATGTCGTCGGTCCACCGCTCGATCAGGTAGGAGCCGGCGAAGGGATCCACCGCGTCGGCGATGCCGCTCTCATAGGCGATGACCTGCTGGGTGCGGAGGGCGATCTTGGCGGAGGCCTCCGTCGGAAGGGCCAGGGCCTCATCATAAGAGTTGGTGTGGAGCGACTGGGTCCCGCCGGCCACGGCGGCGAAGGCCTGGAGGCAGACGCGGACGATGTTGACTTCGGGCTGTTGGGCCGTCAGCATGCAGCCCGCGGTCTGGGTGTGGAACCTCAGCAGGAGCGACTCCTCCTTTTGCGCCCCGAACCGCTCCCGCATGATGCCGGCCCAGAGGCGCCTCGCCGCCCGGAACTTGGCGATCTCCTCCAAAACGTTGTTGTGGGCGTTGAAGAAGAAGGAGAGGCGGGGGGCGATGGCATCCACCCCGAGACCCCGCTCCTGCGCGTAATTCACGTACTCGATGGCGTTGGCAAAGGTGAAGGCCAGCTCCTGCGTGGCGGTGGAGCCCGCCTCCCGGATGTGGTAGCCGGAGATGGAGATGGTGTTGAACTTCGGGGCGGCGTCCTTGCAGTAGGCGATGATGTCGGTCACCAGCCGCATGGAGGGGAGCGGCGGGTAGATGTAGGTGCCGCGGGCGATGTACTCCTTGAGGAGGTCGTTCTGGACCGTCCCGCGCACGGCGGAAAACGGTACCCCCTGCTTCTCGGCGATGGCGAGATACATGGCCAGGATGACGGCCGCGGTGGAATTGATGGTCATGGAGGTGGAAATCTTGTCCAGCGGCAGGCCGTCGAAGAGGGTCTCCATGTCGGCCAGGGAGTCGATGGCGACCCCCACCTTGCCCACCTCCCCCGCCGCGAGCGGATCGTCGGAGTCGTAGCCGATCTGCGTGGGGAGGTCGAAGGCCACCGAAAGCCCCGTCTGCCCCTGCGTCAGGAGGTACTTGTACCGCTTGTTGGACTCGGCGGCCGTGGAGAAGCCGGAGTACTGCCGCATCGTCCAGAAGCGGCCCCGGTACATGGTGGGATAGACGCCCCGGGTGAACGGGAATTCGCCCGGGAGCCCCACGGAGGCATCGAGGTCCCGCCCATCGAGGTCCGCGTTGGTATAGAGGGGCTGCACCGTCCGCCCGGAAAGGGTGGTGAACTCGGGCTTGCGGAGGGTCTCCCCCTCGATGGACTTTAAGTATTCGTTCAATTTTTCCTTTTTCATGGCCCGTCCATTATAGCAAATGTGAAATGGGGCACAAAGATTGCTCCCCCCACCCTGTATCTCGCAGCTGGCAGTTGGCAGCTCGCCCGCCATCGCTCTCCGGCCCACCCACACCCTGAATAGACTTCCGCCTTCCACCTTCCGGCTTCCGGCTTCCATCGTCCGTCTTCGATGATCAGCTGATCATCCTCTGGATCGCCATCGCCCCCTGGTAAAAACCCACACCGACCAACCACCCCAACGCGCTGGTCCAGAGAATGGCGGCGACGGCCCAGCGCGCACCCGCTTCACGCCGGATGACGGCGATGGTGGAAAGGCACGGGATGTAGAGAAGCGACATCAGCATGAAGGCATAGGCCGCCAGCGGCCCGAAGTGGAGAGGGAGGGCCTCCTCCAGCGGCAAGGGGGCCATGAGGGTCCCGAGGGTCCCCACCACGATCTCCTTGGCCAGGATGCCGGCCAGAAGGGCCACCGCGGCCTGGTGGAACCCGAACCCCGCGGGGGCCAGGGCGGGAGCCACGGCGTCTCCGATCCGGCCGGCCCAACTGTCGGCCGAACCGTAGGGGACGCCGGGAGGCATGCTGCTGAGGACCCAGATCACGAGGACCCCGGCGAAGATCACCGTTCCGGCCTTCTTGAGGAAGAGGCGGCCGCGCGTCCACATGTGGAACAGGGCCCCCCTGAGGGCGGGCCGCCGGTAGGGGGGCAGTTCCATCACCAGGGGCGCGGGGGTCCCCCGGAAGAAGAAGCGCTGGAAGATCTGGGCGCTGGCAAACGCCAGGAGGACCCCGACCATATACAGGGAGAGGACCACCAGTCCCTGGTGCTTTTTGAAGAAGACGCCGGCGAAAAGGGTGTAGATGGGGAGGCGGGCGGCGCAGGACATGAAGGGGATGACGAGGATGGTGAGGATCCGGTCGCGGGGGGTCTCCAGGATGCGCGTCCCCATCACGGCGGGGACGTTGCATCCGAAGCCCAGGGCCATGGGGAGGAACGACTTTCCGTGAAGCCCCATGCCGTGCATGACACGGTCCACCAGGAACGCGGCCCTTGCCATGTAGCCGGAGTCCTCCAGCATCGAGATGAAAAAAAAGAGAAGGAGGATGTTGGGAAGGAACGCGACCACCGATCCGACGCCGGAGATGAGCCCCCCGTTGACGAGCGAGGCGACCCAGGCGGGGGCGTTGACGACCAGCAAGGCGTCTTCCAGCGCGGCGCCGATCCAGCCGAAAGCCCCGTGAAGCAGCCCGGCAAGGGGGTTGCCGAGGGTGAAGACCAGCTGGAAGGCCACGTAGACGATGAACAGGAAAACGGGAAGCCCCAACAGGCGGTGGGTCAGGAGAGCGTCGAGGCGGTTGGACCAGTCGATGCGTCGCTGCATGGAATAATCGCGCACCGCCTCCACCATGACGCCCTGGGCGAAGCCGTGGCGCCGCTCGGCCATCATCTCGTGGAGGTCGCACAATCCCACCCTCATGCAGAGGCGGGCGGCCTCCTCGGCGGCCTCCCTCCGGAGGGCGCGCCCCCCCTCGAGGCGGTCGAGGCGCGCCAGGACCTCGGGATCCTCCTCCAGCATCTTGGCCGCCACCCACCGGGGCGGCATCCCCGGCCACTCCGCGGGCGCGATCCGACCGCCGAGCCGGTCCAGGAGACCGTCCAGATCTTCGCCGTAACTGAGGTGCAGGGGCTCGATCGGTCCCGACGCCGCCTCCGCCATCGCCGCCTTCAGTTCCCCCAGACCCTCCCCCCGGCTGGCCGTCAAGGGGACCACCGGAACCCGCAGAAGGGCGCCCAGGGCCCCAATGCCCACCTCCAGCCCCTTCTCCCGGGCGGCATCCATCATGTTCACGGCCAGGACGGTGCGGGCCCCCAGCTCTCGCACCTGGGCGAGGAGGTAGAGGCCGCGGTCGAGCACCGTGGCGTCCACCACCACGACCACCACGTCGGGCGCCTCCTCCACGATGAACCGGCGGGCGACGGCCTCGTCCAGGGATCCGGCGGTGAGGCCGTAGATGCCCGGCAGGTCCACCACCTTCGCCCGGCGGTCTCCGATTTGGCAGACCCCTTCTTTCTTCTCCACCGTAACGCCGGGCCAGTTTCCGGTGTGCTGGTGGAGCCCCGTCAGGGCGTTGAAGAGGGTGGTTTTTCCGCTGTTGGGATTCCCCGCCAGCCCGACCAGCAGATCAGACCCCGTCATGGTAGGGTGCGACGAAGATCTTTTCGGCCATGCCTCCACCCAGCACCAGGCGGGCGTCCTCCACCTTGATCTGCAGCGCCCCTCCCGATCCGCCCGGCTCCAGCACCTCGATGGCTTGGCCGGGAGTGAGGCGGAGGCTCTCGGCCTCCTGGATGAACTGCCGTCCGCCCAGGAGGTATTCGATGTGATAGAGGCCCCGGGCCGCCCCGGCCAAAGGGATGAGGTCGCGTCTGCGGGCCTTGACCGCCTCCGCCTCCCCCCTGCGCAGGGTGAGGTGAACGCCGTTGAGGACCAGTTCGAGGGGATCGCCCAGAGGGGCGGTCTTCTCCACCCGCACCTCCGCGCCCGGGACGATCCCCATGTCGAGCAGGCGGCGCTTGAGGGCCCGCTCCCCTCCCACCTCGGCCACCCTGGCGAATTCGCCCACCTTGAAGGCCGAAAGGGGCAGGGCCTCGGGGCTGACCTTGGACTGCAGATATCGGTGGATGGCCGGAAGGTCCCCCTGGTCCCGTATGAACTCAGCGAAGTGGATGAGGCGGTGGAGCCCCTCTTCCGAAATGTAGTGCTCCAGGGCGCAGGAGTCCCTTTCCGCCTGCTCGTCGGTGAGTTTGAGGATGTCGCCGAGGAATTCGCGGAGGACCGCGTGCCGGTTCACCATGTGCATGGCCCCCAGCGTCCCCTTGTGGGTCAGCTCCACGTGGCCGTAGTGCTGGTGAATGACCAATCCCTTTCCCGCAAGGGTCTTGAGCCCCGAAACCACGGTCCCGTTCTTGAGCCCCAGCGACGCGGCCAGGTCCTTGACCCGCACCACCCTACCCGCACGCGCGATCCGCCAGATGGCTTTCAGGTAATTTTCGAGGTTGGGGTGGATCTCAATATTTGGCTTTCCGAACATTTTTGTCCCTCAATGAATAATACTCTATTTATCAACCTTCCGCAACCGAAGGATAATCCTTGGGGCAGAGGCGCCTCCAGGCCCGGAATAGTGCCCGATGGTCGTCCCGCCGGAAATCGGGATAGGTCCAGGGGAGGATCTGAGGGTCCCCTTTGACGAAAGTGTATTCCAGATGGGCATAAACCCCCTGGCCGAGGTAGATCCGGTGGGCGAAGTTCTTGAAGGTGGCGATGACGACCTGATGGCGGTTCATGTACCCCGGGTCGAGATTGAGCGTCCTTCGCCCCCCCTCCGCGAAGCGCCGCTCCAGGTCTGCCGCCTGGACTTTTCGGTCGACAAGGCCCGCCGGATCGACCATGGAGCGTTCATATAATATATAGGTTCGGAGCAACCCCTGCCCCATCTCGGATTCATAAAAAGCGCTTTCCCCAAAGGGGAAGTCATCGGAGCGCTCCAAAACGGGCCCCCAGAACGCCCGGGTTTCGTTGACGCAGTCCTCCAAAAGGTCCCGGTTTTTCCAGAGGAACCCGCAAAAGAAGAGGCACGGATGGGGGGGATGGGCATGGCTCAAACTATGCATCTCCTTGATATTATTGGTTTTAATAAATTCTACGCACGCCTTCCCGGCGGGAAGGTACAATCTTTGACCGTCAGCGCCCCCCATGATACTCCTCCCGCGCAGCCGGACGCAACATCCCCTTGCAATGCAGGAAGGATATGATATAATAACGCGCTGTTAATTTTTAGGTACTTTTCCCTGTTCGGGGAACGATATGGGAGATGTATCTAAAGTTCTGTTCTTTTTCAAGAGGTTCGCTGGTGTAGCTCAGTCGGCAGAGCAGCTGATTTGTAATCAGCCGGTCGCGGGGTCGATTCCTGTCTCTGGCTCCATCGCAGCAAG
>DCUZ01000039.1 GCA_002327305.1 Holophagales bacterium UBA2201
CGACGCCAACGGCATCCTCAACGTCCACGCCAAGGACCGGGGCACCGGGAAAGAACAGAAAGTGACGGTCACCTCCTCCTCGGGCCTCAACGACGAGGAGATCAAGCGGATGGTTCGGGACGGCGAGTCCAACGCGGAGAAGGACCGGCAGTTCCGCGAGGAGGCCGAAGCCAAGAACAAGCTGGACTCCCTGATCTACGCCACGCAGAAGACCCTCACCGAGAACCGCGGCAAGGTGACCCCGGAACTGGCCAAGTCCATGGACGACGCCATCGAGGACGCCAAGCGGGACCTCAACGAGGGGGGGACGGGGCGGGTCACGGCCGCCTTCGACCGCCTCTCGGCCGCCAGCCAGAAGTTCGCCGAGGCCCTCTACAGGACGGCCACCGCGGGCGGGGCAGCCCCGCCCCCCGGCCCTTCCGGCCCGGAAGCGCCCCCGGCCGGCGACGTCATCGATGCCGACTATGTGGACGCCGACGGCGAAAAGGGGAAATGACGCCAATCCGTTCCATCTATTGCTGATGAAATCAAGGGCGGCCTCCCGGCCGCCCTCGTTTTTTGCCCTGAAATCCTTTCGGCGAAAAAGATTTTTCCATTAGAAAAATCAACTCTTCCATTTTTCGGAAAGCCGGGAAAATTGTTTTTCCGACCTCTTCGAAGGTATTCCATTAAGCCATTTAATATCAATAAGATAACAGATCCACCCCAACTTGGCATGACGGCCGCACATAGACATGGCGTGAGCGGGAGGCGGGAAAAAAAATTTAGGAGGTCGTTATGAAAAACTTGGTCGCGGTTCTCATGGGTCTGGCGCTCTTTTTCGGGTGCTGCTCCCTCCATGCCGAGGAGGCCCAGCCGGCGAAGGTGAACATCAACACCGCTTCCGCCGAGCAGCTCCAGCTCCTCCCCCGGGTCGGTCCCTCCATCGCCAAGCGGATCGTGGAGTTCCGGGAGAAGAGCGGGGAGTTCAAGAAGGTGGAGGACCTGCTCCTGGTCAAGGGGATCGGTCCGAAGAACTTCGAGACCCTCAAGCCCTACCTGGCCGTCTCGGGCTCCACAACCCTCAAGGAAAACATCACGGTCCCCCGGAAACAGAAGTAGGCCCCTCATCCACGGGGCGGCCCCCTGACAAGGGGGCCGCCCCCCCATTTCTTTCAAGGAGGCGATCATGAAAAAGGGCTACACGCTGATCGAGTTGATGGTGGTGATGACCCTGATGGTCCTGATGGCCGGCGTTTCCATTCCCACGCTCACCCGGTATTTCACCCGCCGGGCGGCCCTCAACGGCCTGGTGCGCGACTTGTGCGCTACCATGCGCCTCGTCCGGCAGGAGGCCATCACCCGCAACGCCTACGTCGGATTGGCCTTCCGTGAGGACCCCGACGGCCGCCTGCGGTGGCGCGCCTACCAGGACGGCAACGGAAACGGCGTCCTATCCAAGGACATCGCCCGCGGGGTGGACCGGCCGCTGGGTCCCTCGCGCTGTCTCCGCATTCCAGAGGGGCGCGTGCGGCTGGGCATCCTCGACCCCGGCGTCCCCGACATCTCCACCGGCCGGCGCATCAACAACCCCGACGACCCGGTCAAGTTCGGCAACTCCAGCATCTGCTCCTTCTCCCCGCTCGGGGCCTCCTCGCCGGGAACCATCTATTTCACGGACGGGATCGAACTGCAGGGGGCGGTCCGGGTCTACCCCAATTCGGCCATGGTGCGCATCATGCGGTGGGACTCGGGCAAGGGTTGGCGGGCGTTCTGAACCGATGTTTCTCAGTTATAATAGGCGGGCCATGATCGGACCCGACCCCGCCGCCTCCCCCGCACCCACCCGCCGCCGGGTGTCCCCGGGGGACCCTTTTATCCTCTCCTGCCCCCCCAAGCACCACCACCTCCTCTACTACTCCGCCGGCGGGTCGTTCGGGACCAACCTGGGGCAGGTGGTCTTCCCGGAGGAATTGTATTACGGCCAGACGGTCGCCTCCTCCCTGGGCCGCCCCTTCCAGGTCCTCCTGCCGTCGCTGGCCGAACGCCAGATGAAGGTGCGGCGGCGCACCACCATCATCTACCCCAAGGACGCCGGGTACATGCTCCTGCAGACGGGCGTGAGGGAGGGTTCCCGGGTGCTGGAATGCGGCGGCGGGTCCGGGGCCTTCACCTTCCTCCTCGCCTGCGCGGTGGGAACGAAGGGGGAGGTCCATTCCTTCGAGCGCCGCAGCGAGCACCTGGAGCAGGCCCAGTCCAACCTCCGCCGTCTTGGGGAGTTCCCCCAGATCGTCTGGCACCTATCCGACACGGAGCGGGAGGGGTTCGGGGTGGAGGGAATGGAGGCGGCCTTCATCGATGTCCCCGAGCCGTGGACCCTGGTCCAACCGGCCCGCGCGGCGCTCCTGCCCGGCGCCTTCTGGGTCTCCCTCTCGCCGACCGTGAACCAGGTCGAGCGCACCGTCCTGGCCCTCGAGGCGGCCGGATTCACGGCCATGAGGACGGTGGAGATATTGGAGCGCGAGCTGCTGGTGCGGGAGGGGAAGACCCGCCCGAAGGAAATGGGCATCACCCACACGGCCTACATCACCACCGCCCGGCCGGCCGACCGGCCCGTCGCCGCCCCGGCGGAGGCGCTGGAGGAGGGAGCGGAGGACCATGAGCCGGCTGAATGATCTGTTCGCCCAACTGAAAAGCCCCCATGTGATGTATCGCACCCGCGCGGCCAAGGAATTGGGAGACCTGGCCGACCCGGCCGCCGGTCCCGCATTGATCGCCGCTCTCGCCGACGAGAGCCACCTCGTGCGGGACAACGCCGCCTTCGCCCTGGGGGCCCTGCGCGGGCGGGATGCCCTCGAGCCGCTCACGAAGGCCGCGGACGATCCCCACCCGTGGGTGCGCAAGAGCGCCGCCAAGGCCCTGGGGATGCTTGGCGACCCCAAGGCGCTGCCGACCCTGATCGGCGCCCTGGCCGACGGAGAGAGCATGGTCCGCAAGTCGGCCGCCCGCTCCCTCGGGCAGATCGGCCACGCCTCGGCCGTCCCCGCCCTTGAAAAAGCGCTGAAGGATTCCTCGGCCCTCGTCAAGGAGGCGGCGGCCAAGGCGCTGGAGGCGCTCAGAAAGAAGACGTAGGGCGCAGCGGCGCGACTGCGCAAATGCGCAACGGCGGGGCGGCAGGCGAAAAGCAACAGCGCACCTTCGCCTCCACGCATCCATGCTGCTCCGCCTTTGCGCCACTCCGCATTTACGCTGCTACGCCTTTGCGCTCCCTCCGGCTGAAAGAAAAGCGCCCCGACGATTCGGGGCGCTTTGATGTTCGATGAAGTGGAGCGCTTACTTCGCGGCCTCCGCCTTGAGCCAGGAGGTGGGGACGGACTTGGGGCGGGTGATGGGGAGCCCCAGGCCGCGGGCGATGACCGCCTGGGCGCAGACGCCGAGGGCGCGGGAGACGGCGAAGAGGACGGTGTAGTACGAGAATTCCTTGAGGCCGTAGTGGTAGAGGAGGGCGCCGCTGCCGGCGTCCACGTTGGGCCACGGGTCCTTGATCTTCTGCACTTCCTTCAGCACGTTGGGGACCACGTCGAAGACGCGGGCCACGGTGTCGAACGCGGGGTCGCCGGCGCAGTACTTCTTCCCGAAGGCCAGGAAGGCGTCGAAGCGGGGGTCGGTGATGCGGAGAACGGCGTGCCCGTAGCCGGGGACGACGCGGCCGCTGTTGAGGGTCTCCCACGCGTAGTCCTTCAGTTGCTGCTCGGTGGGGACGCCGCCGAACTTCTTGTTGGTCTCCAGGACCCAGGCCAGGCACTCCTGGTTGGCCAGGCCGTGGAGGGGGCCCGCCAGGCCGTTGAGGCCCGCGGAAAGGGAGTAGTAGAGGTCGGAGAGGGCGCTGTTGACGGTGGCCGTGGTCATGGCCGAGACGTTGCCGCTCTCGTGGTCGCTGTGGAGGACCAGGTAGAGGCGCATCAGCTTGGTGAACTCGCCCTTGGGATCGCCCAGCCCGAGCATCTTGACATAGTCGGCGCCCCAGTCCAGGTTGGGGTCGGAGGCAATGCGGTCGCCCTTGTTAAAGCGCATCCGGTAGATGCCGGCGGCCAGGGCGGGGAGGACGGCGGCGATGTTGAGGGTGTCCTCCAGCGTCGCCTTCCAGTACTCGTCCTTTTTCATCCCCTCGTCGTAGCGCTTCCGGAAGACCGACTCCTTCTCCATCACCAGGATGGCCGTGTTGAAGAGGACCATGGGGTGGGAATCGGCGGGCATGGCCTTGAGGACGGCCCAGACATAGTCGGGGACCTTGTTCCGGGCCACCAGTTCCTTCTGCAGGTCCTTGACCTCGGCTTCGGAGGGGAGTTCGCCCGTGAGAAGGAGCCACAGCACCTCCTCGGGGAGCTTCTCCGCCAGGTCCTTCACCGGAATGCCCCGGATGATGAGGCCCTTGTCGGGCGGGACCTCCGACGTGTCGCATACCAGGCTTTTCACGCCGCGCATGCCGCCGTAGACCTGCGCGATGGTCACCTGGGACACGACCTTGTCCCCCTTTTCCTTCTGCAGGGGCTTGACCTCGTCCCGCCAGAGGGGGAATTTCTGATTCAGTTTGTCGAACAGCATGCTCATAACGCCTCCTTAAAAGATAGTTGAAGACCCGAAAATTAATTATACTCCAATTTCACCGTCAAACGAAAAAAACAGCCCGGACCTGGGGGGCCCGGGCTGGAGGGTCGAAACGGCAACTAAGGCCTATTCAGCGCAGGGGCGGAGGAGGTCGCCGGTGGAAGGCGAATAGTTCTCCCTTTTTTCCCAGTTCTGGCCCTCCTGGACCTCCACGCAGGCAAAGGCGAACTTGATGGGCAGACCCTTCTGCCCGAGAATGTCCGTGCTCGCGTTCATGGACAGGACCGGATGGGGGGTGTCCCCGCTGTTGCCGATCCGGGCCAGCGTCTGGCCGGGCGCCACCTCGGCCCCCACCTTGACGGAGAAGGAGCCGCCCTTGAGGTGCGACAGGGAGAGATACTCCCGGTCGGCCATCTTGATGACCAGGGCGTTCCCTTCGGGGGCGAAGGCGTTGCGCTCGCCGGGCGCGTTCTCGGGGATGGAATCGGTCGCCTGGATGAGCTTGCCTCCGATGGGGGCGGCCACCTCCTGGCCGTAGGCGGGGAACTGGTCGTTCCTGGTTTCCCGTCCCGCCTTCCAGGCGCGTCCATCGGTCACCTTGACCAGGTCGAGGGCGAACGCGTTTTGCATGGTGCGGCCGGCCGCCGCGTAGGTCTCGGGATCCCCCCCCGCGAGAACCAGCCAGGTCCCCTTGAGGGGGAACCGGAGGGGGGCTGAAGCGCTTTTCGGATGGTCGAAATCGGGGGTATCGACCTCGCTGAAATCGAACCGCGTGATCCTGCCCTCCGCGTCCAGGGCGAGGACAAGCATCTGCGTCGTTTCGGCGAACTGCACTTTGGCCTTGGCGGAGGAACGCCCGGAATCCCAGGAAACCTCCCTGACCGTCTCCCATTCGCCCCACCCTCCCTTGGTGCGGCGCAGGAAGTAGGGCAGGAACTTCTCGGCGATCTCCTCTTTCAGGGCGGGGGCGAAGTCCCGGGAGAAGGCCACGGCGTCGGTGGCGTTGAAGGCCTCGCGCAGGTTTTCGAATACCGGCAGGGGTTCGGCGGGCGCCTGGGCCAGGGCCGTGGCGGCCGCAAACAGGATGACGAGGAAGATGCGCATGGGGTCTCCTTAATCCTTACTTGATCTCGACGGCGGCGAAGAAATAGGCCACCTCGCGGCGGGCGTCCTCGGGGTTGGCGGAGCCGTGGATGGCGTTCCGCTCCTTGGAGGTCCCAAAAAGCTTTCGGATGGTGTTGGGATCGGCCTCGGCGGGGTCGGTGGCGCCCATGACCTTGCGGAGATCGGCCACGGCGCCATCCTTCTCCAGGGCCATGACCAGGATGGGGCCCTCGGTGACGAACCGGATGAGGGAGGGGAAGAAGGGCTTCTCCCTGTGCTCGGCATAGAACCCCTCGGCCTCCTTGGCGGCCAGGTGCATGCACTTCATGCCGCGGATGACGAACCCCTCCGCCAGGAGGCGGTCGAGGATCTTGCCGGTCGTCCCGGCCGCCATGGCGTCGGGCTTGACGATCGAAAAGGTGAGTTCCTTCATTTCAGGGCGGCCTTCATGGTCTTCCCGATGTCGGCGGGGCTCTCGGCCACGTGGACGCCGGCGGCGGTGAGGGCCTCCACCTTCTCCTGGGCCGTCCCCTTCCCGCCGGAGATGATGGCGCCGGCGTGGCCCATGCGGCGGCCCGGGGGGGCGGTGCGTCCCGCGATGAAGGAGACGACGGGCTTCTTCACGTGCTTCTTGATGTATTCGGCCGCCTCCTCCTCCGCGCTCCCGCCGATCTCGCCGATCATGACGATGGCCTCGGTGGCCGGGTCCGCGTTGAAGGCGGTGAGGCAATCGAGGAAGTTGGTGCCGGGCATGGGGTCGCCCCCGATGCCCACGCAGGTGGTCTGCCCCAGCCCGACGGCGGTCAATTGGTCCACCGCCTCATAGGTGAGGGTGCCCGAGCGGGAGATGACCCCGACCGGGCCGGGCTTGAAGATCGCCGCGGGCATGATCCCCATCTTGCACTCCCCGGGGGTGATGATGCCGGGGCAGTTGGGGCCGATCATGCGGGCACCCGTCTTCTCCAGGTGGGCGTGGACCCGGAACATGTCATTGACCGGGATCCCCTCGGAGATGCAGACGATGACGCCCATCCCCGCATCGGAGGCCTCCATGACCGCGTCGGCCGCGAAGGCGGGGGGGACGAAGATGAGGGACGCGTTGCAGCCGGTGGCCTTCGCCGCGTCGTGGACGCTGTCGAAGACGGGGATCCCCTCGTGGGTCGTCCCGCCCTTGCCGGGGGTGACGCCGGCCACGACCTGGGTGCCGTATTCCCGGCAGAGCTTGGCGTGGAAGGTCCCCTCACGACCGGTGAAGCCCTGCACCACGACCTTGGTGTTCTTGCCGATCCAGATGGCCATTAGCGACCTCCTACCGCCGCGACGATCTTCTTCGCCGCGTCCGTCATGCCCTGGGCCTGGATGATCGGGAGCCCCGACTCCGCCAGGATCTTCCGTCCCGCTTCCACGTTGGTGCCCTCGAGGCGGACCACCACGGGGACCGTGAGCTTGACCTGCCTGGCGGCGCCCACGACGCCCTGCGCGATGACATCGCAACGGACGATGCCCCCGAAGATGTTGACGAGGACCCCCTTCACGCTGGGGTCGGAGAGGAGGATCTTGAAGGCGTTGGTCACCGCCTCCAGGTTGGCGCCGCCGCCCACGTCGAGGAAGTTGGCGGGCTCGGCCCCGTGGAGCTTGATGATGTCCATGGTGGCCATGGCCAGGCCGGCGCCGTTGACCATGCAGCCCACGGTGCCGTCCAGCTTGATGTAGTTGAGGTTGAACTTGGAGGCCTCCACTTCCAGGGGCGCCTCCTCGTCGAGGTCCCGGTACGCCAGGATCTTGGGGTGGCGGTCCAGGGCGTTGTCGTCGAAGTTCATCTTCCCGTCCAGGGCGATGATACGGCCGTCGGTGGTGAGGATGAGGGGGTTGATCTCTGCCAGGGAGGCGTCGGTCTCCAGATAGCACTTCACCAGCGCCATGGCAAACTTCTGCGCGGCCTTGGCGGGCTCGCCCTTGAGGCCCAGGAACTGGGCCACGCGGCGGGCCTGGTAGGGCTGTAATCCCATCAGGGGTTCGATGGGGAGTTTGAGCAGGGCCTCGGGGTGCTTGGCGGCCACCTCCTCGATCTCCATCCCGCCGAAGGGGGAGACCATGAGGACGGGCATTTTCTTCGAACGGTCCAGCACCATCCCGATGTAAAACTCCTTCTCGATGGGGAGCCCCTCCTCCACGAGGAGGGTCTTCACGACGCGTCCCTCGGGGCCGGTCTGGTGGGTGATCAGGGTCATCCCGAGGATGGCCTTGGCGTGCGCCACGGCCTCGTCGGCGTTTTTGGCGATCTTGACGCCCCCGCCCTTGCCCCGCCCCCCGGCGTGGATCTGGGCCTTCACGACGACGGTGCCGCCCAGCTCCGTGGCGATGGCCCGGGCCTCATCGACCGATTTGGCCATGCGGCCCCGCGGGATCGTCACGCCGTACGAAGCAAACAGCTCCTTTGCCTGGTACTCGTGGACTTTCATAACGGGAAGTCTCCTTTTAGGATTGAATTAATGAGCATCTATTATACACCCGCGGGGGCGTCCTTATAAATACGGTCCGCGGCCGCCCGGTGTTGGGCGGTAGGCCGCAGGCCGTAGGGGAGGATTGCCCTCGTCTCGTCCCCTCCGTAGATCCTCCCGTGTTAAATAGACCGTAATCCGTAGGCCGTAGGCCGGGACCAGAGACAGATCTCTCAGGGTGGGCCTGAATTTATAACCCGGATTTCTCATAAATTGTCGTTGCGAAAAGCCCGCAAAAGGATGCGGAGGACTTTGGATGGACCGAGGCCGGCTTCGCCTTTTACTGATCCGGCCACATTTAGTCGTGCGGTTGAGAGATGCCGGATCTGTCCCGCCCCAGCTGGAAATGGACAGTTCCGCCAAATCGTTAGCCACTAACGGAAGGAGGAACGGTCATGGAACAAGGACGGAAAGAGCGACGCCATTTCGGCGGTCCGGAGAAGGTGGCCATTCTCCGGCGGCATTTGGTGGAGAAGGTGCCTGTCTCGATCTTATGTGAAGAATTGCAC
>DCUZ01000021.1 GCA_002327305.1 Holophagales bacterium UBA2201
TCCTTTTTCGGCTGAACCAAAACAGCAGCCCCTTCCCGATATGAAAATTGTGGATCTGGGTCTTGTGCAGGTACATCTTGGCGGCTTGGACGGCCTGCGGCATCGTGGAGCCCCGGAGGATCGAACCCAGGAGGAAGGCGCCGAAGGCGTCCCCCATCCCGAGGCGGTTATCGGTGGGTTGCCTGGCCACGTCGAAGGCGTTGACGTGGCCGTTCTCCAGGAGGGCGTCCACGGCCCGCCCGGTCAGGTCGCCCCCGGTGAGGATGACCGTTTTCGCCCCCATCCCCTCCATCTCCTTGGCGGCCTCGCGCATCGCGTTGACGTCGGGGATGGGGTGCCCGAGGAGGAACTCCGCCGTGCGGCGGTGGAGGATGGCGGCGGTGCAGACGGGGATGAGCGCCTCGCAGATGGGGCGGATCTGTTCCTCGGCGAGGAGGGGCCGCCCCTCGAAGGTGAAGAATCGCGGGGCGAAGAGGGTCACCGGCACCTTGAAGGTGGGGAGAAGGGAGGCCAGCAGTTTGGCGTGGCCGGGGTCCAGGATCCCGGCGATCTTGGCCCCGTGGACCGCCAGGTCCGAGAAGATGGCGTCCAGTTGCTGGGCCACCTGGCCCACGGGAAGGACCTCGATGCCCGTGAGGACGGCGGTGTTCTGGTAATACAGGCAGGTGACCACTCCGCACGAGAAGAAGCGGAAATTGTGCACCATGCGCTGGTCCACCAGGAGCCCCCGGCCCCCCGAGGGGTCGAGGCCGTTGACGAACAGCAGGGTCTTGTTCATGGTCCCTCCTTCCTGGACGGCTCAGTCGGCCTGGCAGATGAAGGTCTTGAGATACTCCGACTCGGGGCAGTAGATGTTGACGGGGTGGTCCCAATCGGCGCCGGCCTTCTGAAGGAGCCGCAGGGAGGCCCGGGCGTCGAGGGCGGCGCCGAAAAGGATCTGCTGGAAGAGCGTGGGGGAGATGTGGGCGGAACAGGAGCAGGTGACCAGGTATCCGCCGGGCCGCAGGAGTTTCATCGCCTGGAGGTTGAGATCCTTGTAGCCCCGGGCGGCGGCGTCCACATGGGCCTTCTGCTTGCAAAGCGCCGGCGGGTCGAGGATGATGAGGTCGAACTTCCTCCCCCGCTTCTGAAGATGGCGCAGGTACTCGAAGACGTCCTCACGGATGTGAACGGCGCGGTCGGGCCCAAGCCCATTGGCCGCGTGGTTGGCCTGGGAGAGTTCGAGGGCCGCGGTGGAGGTGTCCACGTTCTCCACCGACCGGGCGCCCCCCATGAGTGCGTAGACGGAAAAGCCGCCGGTGTAGGCGAAGGCGTTGAGCACCTCGGCCCCCGAGGCGAGGCGGCGGACCGCGGCCCGGTTGGCCCGCTGATCGAGGAAGAAGCCGGTCTTCTGCCCCTCGCGGACATCCACCAGGAACTTCAGCCCGTTCTCCCGGATCGGGAGGGGCATGGCGGGGCCCGGGCCGCCGCCCAGCCAGCGATCCTCCTGGGGGAGTCCCTCCATCGCGCGGGCGTCGCCGCGGTTTTTTTCGTAGGTGTGGCGCACCGGCCACTGCTTGCCCAGGTGGGGATAGAGCCACTCCCCCCGCACCCCCTCCCATCCCGCCATGGTGGTGGCGATGACGGCGGTCTCCCCATAGAGGTCCACGGTGACGCCCGGGAGGCCGTCCCCCTCGGCGTTGACGAGGCGGATGGCGTCGGTGTCGGAGGGGCAGGCCAGCCGGCGCAGGGCCACCGCCTCGCGCACCCGTTCACCCACGATCCGCTCGCGCCCCGGTTCGTATCCCCGAAACTCCAGGATGCGGGCCTTCAACGGGGAGTTGGGGCTGTGGAGGCCCCAGGCCAGCCGCAGGCCCTTCCGGTCCACCAATTCGCAGACGGGCCCCTCCCCCCGCTCCCTGAAGACGGAACCCGAGAAGACCCACGGATGGCGCTGGAGGATGCTCTTTTCGCGGCCCTGGCGGATCTCCAAAGTGATCATATCAGAAAAGATAATACACCGCGTTGGGCCCGAGGGCGCCCGTGATCCCCTGGAGGAGGGCCGCGTCGGGGCGCACCCGGAGGGGGATGCCGGGCTTGAGGACGACCCGGTAGGCTCTCTCGCGCTGAACGATGAACTGCACCGGGAGGGGGCCGGGGTGCTCCTGCAGGAGGGCCAGGACCTTCTCCACTTCCTCTTCCGAGACCTCCTTCGCCAGGCGCACCATCAGCCCCGAGGCCTCCATCTTGGGGGCGTCCTCGAGGGGGAAACAATCGGAGACATGGAGTTCGAGCGTGCCTTCGTTGTTGGCGCTCACCCTGGCCTTGACCAGAACGGCGGCATCGGCCTGGATCCGGGCGGACAGCCGGGCGTAGTCGTCGGGAAAGACCACCGCGCGGATGCGTCCCGAGGTGTCCTCCAGTTCGAACCGGGCCATGGGGCGGTTGGCGTTGGCCCCGCCCTTGACCACCTGCCGCACCAACTGCGTGACGACCCCCCCGACCCGGACGGTCGCCGCCTTCTCCCATCCCTTCAATTCCGCCAGGGGGGCGTCGGTGAACAGGCGGAGGAGGTGCTCGTGCTCCGCGAGCGGATGACCCGAAAAGAAGAACCCCAGCGCCTCCTTCTCGAAGGCCAGCCTCTGCCGTGCGGTCCAGGGTTCGGGGTCCGCCAGATCGGTCTCCGGGGCCCAATCCGCCTGGGCGAAGAGGGACGACTGTCTCGCCTCGCGGTCCTTGCGCGCCTTCTGCACCTGGGCCGCAAGGGCGTCGAGGTTGTTGAACAGGGCCGACCGCGAGGGATGGACCGCGTCGAAGGCCCCGGCCTTGATCAGCACATCCAACGCCTTGCGGTTGATCAGCGCGCTGTCCACCCGCCGGAGGAAGTCCCCGATGCTCTCGAACGGGCCGTTCCGGCGCGCGTCCACGATGGCCTGGGCCGCCTGCTCGCCCATTCCCTTGATGTCCCCGAGCCCGAAGCGGATGCGGCCCTCCTCCACGGCGAAGGCGGCGCGGGAGCGGTTGATGTCGGGCGGAAGGATGACGAGCCCCATCGCTTCGGCGCTGCGGATGTGCTTGACCAGCTTGTCGGTGTCGGAAATCTCCGATTGAAGTTGGGCGGCCATGAAGTGGGCGGAGTAGTGCGTCTTGAGCCAGGCGGTGTAGTAGGCGAGGACGGCGTAGCAGGCGGAGTGGGCCTTGTTGAAACCGTACTCGGCGAAGGGTTCGATGAGGTCGAAGATCCCCTGGGCGTCCCGCTCCTTGTGGCCCCGCGCCTTCGCTCCCTTGATGAACTTCTCCTTCTGCTTGGGGATCTCGCTGGTGATCTTCTTCCCCATGACCTTGCGCAACTGGTCGGCCTCCGCCATCGAGTATCCCGCGATGTCGACGGCCAGGCGCATGACCTGCTCCTGGAAGACGATGACGCCGTAGGTGTCTTTCAGGATGGGCTCCATCCCGGGGACCGGATAGGTGACGGCCTCCTCCCCCTGCTTGCGCCGGATGAAGAGGTCCACCATGTTGGAGCCCCCGATCCTGGCCCCCAGGGGGCCCGGACGGTAAAGGGCGTTCATGGCGGTGAGGTCGGTGATGGAGGTGGGCTTGAGCGCCTTGAGATATTCCTTCATCCCGTCGGATTCGAACTGGAAGATGCCGTCGGTCTCGCCGCGGGCGAAGAGGGCGTAGGTGGTGGGGTCGTCCATCGGCAGGGTGAGCAGGTCGATGACCGTTCCCTCCTCCTCCCGGATGGACTCGAGGGTGTCGTGGATGACGGTCAGCGTCGCCAGCCCCAGGATGTCCATCTTGAGGAGCCCCAGTTTCTCCAGCGGGTGGAAGGTGTACTGGGTGATGATCCCCTGCCCCTTGGGGTCCTTGGCCAGCGGGACGAAATCGCTCGTCTCCCCGGGGGTGATCACCACGCCGGCGGCGTGGACGGAATAGTTGCGGTTGATGTCGGTCAGGCGCGAGCCGTAGGCCAGGACCTGGGCCACCTGCGGCTCGGCGGCCTCCATCGCCCGCAGTTCGGGGGAGGCCTCCCGCGCCTTTTCGATGGTGATCTTGGGGTCGTTGGGAATGGCTTTGGAGATGCGGTCGCCCAGATCGTAGGGGAACCCGAGGACGCGGGCCACGTCGCGCACCACCCCCTTGGCCTTGAGGGGCTTGAAGGTGATGATCTGGCAGACGCTCCGCTCGCCGTAGCGCTCGCGGATGTACTGGAGCACCTCGCCGCGCCGGCGCTGGCAGACATCCACGTCGATGTCGGGCATGCTGATGCGGTCGGGATTGAGGAAGCGCTCGAAGATGAGGTCGTACTCCAGCGGATCCACGTCCACGATCCCGAGGGCGTAGGCGACGAGGGAACCGGCCGCGGAGCCGCGCCCCGGCCCCACGGGGATGCCCCGCTCCCGGGCCTTGCCGATGATGTCCTGCAGAATCAGAAAATAGGAGGGGAATCCCATGTTGTCGATGACGCCCAGTTCCATCTCGAGGCGCTCCCAGTACTCCTCCTGCGCCCGGGCCCGCGGCCTCTCCTCCGCCAGCCGGCCCTTCAGCCCCTCCTCCGCCAGGTGGCGCAGATAGACCATGGGGGAGGGAAATCCCCCCGGCACATCGAAGGGGGGAAGGTGATAGTTCTCGGTCTTGAGGGAAAAATTGACCATCGAGGCGATCTTGAGGGTGTTCTCGACGGCTTGGGGATAGTCGGCGAAGAGCTCGCGCATCTCTTCGCCGGTTTTGAGAAAGAACTCCCGCGACTGGAACCGGAGACGGTCGGGGTCGTCCATCTTCTTGCTGGTGTTGATGCAGATAAGCAGCTCCTGGAGGACCGAATCCTCCTGGGTCCGGTAGTGGACATCGTTGGTGGCGACCAGCCCGAGCCCCGTCTCCGAGGCCAGGGAGGCCAGGAGGGGAAGGACCGCCTCCTGTTCGTCGAGCTTGGCGCGCATCACCTCGATGTAGAACCGGTCCGGGCCCATCAGTTCCTTCATCCGGAGGGCGAACTCCACGGCGGCGGGGCGATCCCCCTTCAGCAGGCGCGCGGGGATGAACCCTTTGAGGCAGCCCGAGAGCGCGATGATGCCTTCGTGGTGCGCGGCCAGCGACTCCCAGTCGACGCGCGGCTTGTAGTAGAACCCCTCGGTCCACGCGATGGAGGAGAGCTTGCACAGGTTGCGGTACCCCGCGGCGTTCATCGCCAGCAGGGTCAGGTGATGGATGGGGTTCTCCCTCCCGCGATCGTGGCGGGAGACCTCCGTGAAGTAGAATTCCTGCCCCGGGATGGGCTTGATCTCGGCCTTTTTGCACTCGTTGATGAAATCGATCATGCCGAACATGTTGCCGTGGTCGGTCAGGGCCACGGCGGGCATGCCCTGTTCCTTGGCGAAGGCCACCAGTTCCGGGATCCGGAGCGCGCCGTCCAGGAGGCTGAAGTCGCTGTGGTTGTGGAGATGGACGAAACTCATGGCCCCTCCCTTCAAGCCCCCCGCGGGAAGGCGGGAGGGCGGGAAGGCGGGAAGGCGGAAGGTTGGAAGGCATCCCCATGCTCCCGGTTCGAATCCCGGAGCCGAGAGGTTGGAATCCTTGACACGCCATATCCAACAGACGGTAGGGACGACCCGGTGGGTCGCCCGGCGCCGCGATTCATGGTCTCATGATGGGAAGTTAATCTGCGTGGAAAAGAAGACGGAAAAAAATGGTCGGGACGGCGAGAGTTGAACTCGCGACCCCCTGAACCCCATTCAGGTACGCTACCAGGCTGCGCCACGTCCCGACTAATTCTGCAACGATGCCAGAAGCGCCTTGAGATCGGCGAGGGCCCCTTCCAGCACCGCGGAGTATTTTACCTCAACTCCCGCCTTGGATGCAACCGTTTCCTGTTCGGCGGTGGCGGGTTCATTCTCCGGTCCCGCCGCGTCGGGGGTTTCGCCCTCCATTTGTTTCTTGGCCCCCGAGATGGTGTAGCCGTCCTCGTAGAGGAGTTTCTTGATGCGCAGGATGGAGTCCAGGTCCTGCCGGGTGTAAACCCGTTGGCCCGACTCCTGTTTCCCTCCGGCCAGCTGGGGGAACTCCGTCTCCCAGTACTTCAAAACATACGGCTGGATGGCGGCCAGTTTCAGCACCTCGGCCAGCTTATAATAGAGTTTGTCGGGGATCCTGGTAGGCTTGGACATGGCAAAAGCCAGTGTACCGCCCTTGCCTCCAAAATGCAAGAGGGAGCCGAACGGAAAAAACAGGGATTAATATGCTATTTACATTATTAGATATTGGAACATTATAATTGACAATGGAATTATGAGATATTATAATTGTTTTGATACTGATAAATCAATTTCGGAGGTGCCCAATGGCCAAGATAATAGGTATCGATCTGGGAACCACCAATTCGGTAGTGGCCGTCATGGAGGGCGGCGAGCCCAAGGTCATCGTCAACGCCGAGGGGGGGCGGACCACCCCGTCGGTCGTGGGATTCGTCAAATCCGGGGACAAAGTGGTGGGAATGCCGGCCAAACGGCAGGCGGTCACCAATCCCGAGAACACCGTCTTCTCCATCAAGCGCTTTATGGGGCGCCGCCTGGGAGAGGTCTCCGAGGAGATGACCATGGTCCCCTACAAGGTGGTCGCCGGAGACAACGGCGACGCCCGCGTCTCCATTGACGGGAAGCTGTACTCGCCGCCGGAGATCTCCGCCCTCATCCTGCAAAAACTGAAGCAGGCGGCCGAGGACTACCTCGGAGAGAAGGTGGAGAAGGCGGTCATCACCGTCCCGGCCTATTTCAACGACGCCCAGCGGCAGGC
>DCUZ01000003.1 GCA_002327305.1 Holophagales bacterium UBA2201
GAGAGGAAGCTCATGCCCTGGTGATGGGCCATGTAGGCCCGGACGATGACCCCCCGCCCTCCCTCGCGGCCGGCCGGCTGGCTGTAGTCCAGGGCTTCGTAATAGCCGTAATCGTCCAGCACGCCGAGTCCGGCCAGCCGCTTGAGGTTCCGCACCGCTTCGCGCGGCGCGAGGTCCACCGCGAGAAGGGTGGCGTAGGGCGCGATGACGATCTTGTCGGCCAGGCCCCGCTTCAGACCCAGTTCCGGCACGCCGAAGGCCTGGTACTGGTAGATCTTGTGGAGGTCCAGGTCTCCGAATGCGCACTCCGAGATCCCCCACGGCACGCCCTGCTTGCGCCCGTAGGCGATCTGGACCTCCACGGCCTCCCGGGCGGATTTGTCCAGAAGGGAGTTGCCGAAGGAGCGCTGGAACAGCAGGGGCATCAGGTATTCGAACATCGTCCCGGTCCAACTGAGGAGGACCCGGCGCCGGCCGATGGCGCCGTAGGGCCGGCTCATGGCGAACCAGTGCTCCACGGGGATGTCCCCCCGGGCGATGGCGACGAAGCTTCCGAGCCGCGCCTCGCTCGCCAGCAGATCGTAAAAGGCGCGGTCGAGGCGTCCCTCCGAAACGTTGAACCCGATCGAGAACAGCCGGCGGTCGGCATTGTAGAGGAACCCCATGTCCATCGCGGCGGAGAGATCGCGTCCCTGCTTGAGGATCCGGCCCGCCTGCGCCAGCGTCTCGCCGGCCAGCCATTTCGACCGATCGAAGGCCTCCAGGACCCGGCCCGCCCATTCCCGAGGAGCGGCCGCGTCCTCCGATGCCTTCCCCCGGACCGACTTCAGGACATCCATGAAGGCCACGCGGCCGAGGGCGAGGTCCTCGAGCGAAGGCGCGCGCCTCAGGGCATCGCGCAACGCCGGCAGGGCCTCCGGCGCCAGGGTGGCGATCTCCGCATCCGTCCTCTCGGCCAGGAGTTCGATCCAGGCGAGATAGCGGTCGGCGAGGTTCAGCCAGGCCCGGAGCTGGACCTGCATCTGCCCGGTCCAGTAGGCCGCCTCCTTGTGGGCGGCTCCGGATGCGCGCGCAACGGCGGCCATTTCACCGACGGCGTTTTCCGTCCGCCGCAGGAGGCCGATGGCGCCGGCCATGGAAGCCGGGGGGGATCGCCAGGCGCCCAGCAGTTGCTCCAGGACCCGCTCGTCCACCTCCGAGACCGTCTCGCGCCTCAGGGTCCGCCGCAGGACCTCGCCGCAGTCGCACAGCCCCGCGAAGGCCGTTCCGGCGTCCAGCAGCGGCGTCCGGATCAGCGACTCCAGCCCCCCCTCCAGCGCCCACAGGGCCCCCAGCAGGTTGCCGCTGTCCACGGTGGAAACATAGCGCGGCTTCAGGGGCTCCAGGGTCTTGATGTCGTACCAGTTGAGCAGATGCCCCTCGTACCGCTCCAGCTTGTCCAGCGCCCCGAAGGTCTGCGTCAGTTTGTGGACGACCTCGTCCCCGGTCAGATAGCCGAAATCGCGGGCTCCGAGCACGCTGACGAGATAAAGCCCGATGTTGGTCGGGCTGGTCCGCAGGGCCAGTTCGTCCCGATAGGCGACCTGGTAATTGTCGGGCGGCAGGAAGGAGGTTTCCTCCGTCACGAAGTCCGAGAAGTAGCGCCAGGTCCGCCGGGCGACCGTCCGCATGAATTGCCGGTCTTGGGCCGGCAGTTGGAATTGCGGCTGCTGCACGGGGGGGCGCCGGGTGAGGAGCCAGCCGAGGGCCGGGGATAGAAACCAGATTGCGAGCCAGGGGGCGGCCGCCGCAAGGCTGGCCGGCCGGACATATTGGACCGCGCATCCCGCGATGACGCTGAAGGCGCTGGCCAGGCCCATCGTCAGGAGGAAGAACGGTACCTGGGCCCGGGCGCTTCCGTGCGTCCGTTGGGCGGAGGTCCACTCCAACAGCCCCCGGTGCGAGAGGGTCCTGCGATAGAGCACCCGGGCCACGGCGTCGAAGCCCACCCAGGCCTGATAGGGAAGCAGGGCCGCCTCGACCAGCATGCGCAGCAGATCGTGGGCCTTGCGGGCGATGGAGAAGCCCCGGAACGAGGGTCCGTTGATGGCCCAGGCGAAGGGCTGGACCAGGGAGTGGAAAAAGAGCTGGGCGGCGACCACCCCGGCGGCGATCCACCCGGCCTGCGGCGAGACCAGCCAGGAGGCCGTCAGCAAGGCCACGCTGGCCGCGGGCAGGGCGCTGCGGCGCAGGTTGTCCAAAATCTTCCAGCGATCGAAGGGGGAGAGCGGGTTGGGCCCCCTTCCGCCGCCGGGCCGGGGGACCCGCGGCAGGACCCAGTCGAGGATCTGCCAGTCGCCGCGGATCCAGCGGTGCTGGCGTTTGATGTAGGTGAGGTAGTCCTGCGGGAACTCGTCGAAGAGTTCGATGTCGCTGGCCAGGCCCACCCGGACGTGGGCGCCTTCGATCAGGTCATGGCTGAGGAGCCACGCCTCGGGGAACCGGCCGGAAAGCACCCGGCTGAAGGTGCGCACTTCATAGATGCCCTTGCCGTGGTAGGAGCCCTCGCCGGCCAGGTCCTGGTAGACGTCGGAGACCGCGTTGGTGTAGGGGTCGATGCCGACGGGGTCCGAAAAGAGCCGGCTGAAGGGCGAGCCGCTCGCGCTCGGCAGGGAGGGGCTCACCCGCGGCTGGATGATGGTGTAGCCCGACCGGACGCGGCCCGCGGCGTCGAGTTGCGCCCGGTTCAGGGGGTGCGCCAGCGTCTCGATCATCCGGCGGGCCGTGCCGTGCGGCAGATGCGTGTCGCTGTCCAGGGTGATGACGAACCGCACACCGGCCAGCCGGTCCCCGTCGCCCACATGGACCAGACGATCGGCGTGGGGGGGGCGCGTGCCGGAGATCAGGTCGTTGAGCTCTTCCAGTTTCCCGCGTTTGCGCTCCCAGCCGATGAATTTCTGTTCGGATTCGCACCATTTCCGCTCCCGGTGCAGGAGAAAGAACCGCCCGCCGCCGTGGCGCCGGTTGAGGGCTTCGATGCGCTCGACCGCCGCCTGAAGAAGCTCCGCGTCCGCTTCGCTGTGGGCCGCCGGCGCGTCCTTGTAATCCGAGTACAGGGCGAAAATCAGGTTCGCCTCATTATTGGCGAGATACCGGATCTCCAACTTTTCCACCTCGGCCCGGATCGTCCTCTGGTCCACGAGCATCATCGGCACGACCACCAGCGTGCGGCATTCGTCGGGGATCCCCGATTTCCGGAAATCCATCTTCGGCAGGGTGCGCGGCGGCATGAGCCGCATCACCAGGGTGTTCACGACCTCGATCGCCAATTGGCTCGCGGGCACGAGCAGGAGCAGGGCGATCAGCGGCCGGATCCAGGGAACCGGTCCGTTCAGGCCGGGCAGGAGGACCACGGACATGAACGCGGCCCCCAAGAGGCCGAGTCCCGAGAAGTACACCGCCGAGTGATGGCGATGGGCCCATTGCAGGCCGCGGAAGCGCAGGGTCTCGCGGCACCCGATGAGTCGCGCCAGATCCCCGCGGCGCTCGCCGATCAGGTAGGTCCCCACGTGCGCCGGGCGGTCGTCGTCCCCCCCATTCCCGACGGCCCGGCCCGCCAGGTCCACGGCGCGTCGGGCCACCTCTTCCTCGGGCAGGCCGGAGCCGCGGTGGAGGTCCTCGACCGCCCGGCGGTACCGGTCGCGCGTGGCGAAATCCATCCCCGGATAGATGCCGGCGGGGTCCTGCCGCAGCGTCCGTTCCACCCCGCTCAGCGCTTCGAAGCATTCCTTCCAATCGAGGAGGGAGAGGTGGCGCAGACTGACGAAGGCGTTCCCGATCGACAGTTGGTCCCGGGTCTGGCGGTTCCGCTCGCGCCGGTTGAGTTCGTTCGGGGATTTTTGGGAGGTGCGCTCCAGCCAGGCCTGGACCGGGGCCAGCGCGGGCCCTTCGTCATACAGGTGATCCATCAACTGCGCGGAGAAGGCCGGGCCGGGATGGGGATGCGTCTTGATCAGCTCCGCCAGGATCGCGAACAACCGGTCGGGGTCCCGCCGGTTGGCGGTCATGAGCCGGTTCGCCCAAAAACGGGCGGTCTCCCCTCCGCGCAGTTCCGACCGGGCCCGTTGGGCGAATTGACGGATGTTTTCGAGCAGGGCCGCGCGCAGCATTTGCGGGACGGCCCAGAGCTCGCCGATGGAGAGCGGCCCGACCGACTGATAGGCCTCGAGGAAGGCCAGGATGTTCTCCCGGTCCAGATGCAGGTCGGTGCGGGAGGCCAGTTCCCGCGCCAGATCGTAGATCCGCGGCAGGCCCCGGCCGGGCCCGCCGGCGAGCGCCGGCAACTGTTGGTAAAAACGGCGGGGCA
Organism: Holophagales bacterium UBA2201; assembly: GCA_002327305.1. GTDB lineage: Bacteria > Acidobacteriota > Thermoanaerobaculia > UBA2201 > UBA2201 > UBA2201. Next base: position 4,346 of record DCUZ01000003.1, read on the forward strand.
GGTTGAGGCGGACGTCGCGGGCGTTGCTCTCGAAGATATATTCGTTATCGAGAAGCCATTCGCTCGTCGGCGGCAGGCTCTGGTCCAGGAGGCCCGCCGTGGAGAGCTCCCGGCAGGCCTGCCGGACTTCCCGGCGGTCCCGCTCGAGCCGCTGGAGCAATTCGGTGCCCTTGAGCGGTTGGGGGTCCGTCAAATGCTCCGCGGCCAGGCGCCGGGCAAGGTCCCGCAACTGCGTCGGGCTGAGCGGAGCCCCCCCGGGACCGGCGTCCTCTCCGACCGGGGTCTCGTGACGGGGGCTTAGAACGAAGATCGCCGGAGGGATGTCGCCGGCTTCCAGCAGCAGGGCATGGGGGTGATGCAGGGTTTCGACCGGCCCCTGGACCAAAAGCACGGTCTCCCCGGGGACCAGCCATCGCGCGTGGCGCTCAAGCCATTTTCGCTCGACGCCGAACCGCGACCGCCGCATCCATGCCGCCGCGACCAGGAGGCCGAGAAATCCGCCCGCCAGGACCGGCAGCAGGAATTCCGGCAGCAGCGGAAGCGCCGGCCATGCCAGAGGCCTCGAGATCTCCGCCGCCGCCGCTCCGAACAGGATAAACGCCGCCGCCATGCTCCCCATCCGCCGCCGCAGGAAGGGGTCATGGGCCCGCACCCTGCCCGTTTCACCCTTGCTCGCCCACGCGACGCGGCGGTGGCCCTTCCGCTGCAATTTCGCGAAAGCCGCACGCGCTTCGGCTGGGTTGGCGAAGTAACCGACGAGGATGCCTGTCTTTTTCATAGGACCTGGCAACAGAATAGCACAGTGTCCCCGGCTCCCGTCATGGACCGCCGCGCCGCGCGCATCGAGCGCGCCCGCGAAAAGCCCCCCGCGCGGCAATTCCCGGACACCCACCGGATCGTATTCATGATCAACAATATGCTATTCCTGACGAACTTTCACGCTTCATCGTGTCATTTTTCAACAGGAATAGCATTAAGGCGAGCGCGGGTGAGCGCCGCCTTGGGGAGAGGGTGGCACCAGGCGGATTCACTCCGCCTGGCGGGAGAGGGAGCCGCCCTCTCCCGCTTTCGATGGGTTGCGGCGGGAGCTGCGGTATGATTGTAGCGCCGAAAGGGGAACGCACCGGGGAACGGTATAATGGGGTCATGACCAAACCCACCCTTTCCGATCCCGCCATCACTGAACGCTGGTTGAACGATGCCGCCAAGTTATGGCTGGCCCACGACGGTCTCTGGTTCCAGGAGGTGGAGAAGCGCCTCGGCATGGAGGCCGCCATCGCCATGGACAAGGGCGCCTGGGCCCGGTTCTCCCCGCTGGAGGCGGCGAGAATCAAGGAGCGGCTGGGCCTGCCCGAGCGGGGGGGGCTGGAGACCCTGGCGAAGGCCCTCCGCGCCCGCCTCTATACCCTGCTCAACGAGGATGATCTCCGCCTGGAGGACGGCCGCCTCGTCTACACCATGACCGCCTGCCGGGTCCAGGAGGCGCGCCGTCGCAAGGGGCTGGATGATTTCCCCTGCAAGGAAGTGGGGATCGTCGAATACGACACCTTCGCCCGGGCCATAGACCCCCGCCTGCGGACCCGTTGCCTTGCCTGTCCCCCCGATCCCCACCCGAGGGATTTCACCTGCTCCTGGGAATTCACCCTGGAGGGGGACGGGACGGAGTAGAAAAAAAGGGGGGCCGCAAGGCCCCCCTTGAGGATGCAGGAACCGGTACGGTCAGAAGCGGAACGAAACCCCCGCCCAGACCCAGCCGTAGGTGCCGCTGGTGTCGGCCAGGTAGGGATCGTCGTCCTGGAAATCGCTGTAGAGGAACCCGAACAGCAGTCCCATGGAACGGGAGAGCTTCCAGTTTAAGCTGCCCGAGAACTCGAGGCGGCTGAGATCGAGGTCGCTGTACTCGTGGACCCGGGTGAGGTCGTAGTCCTCGAAGGAGAGGGCGTCGGCGGCCGCCGGGCTGATGGAGGGGAAGATGAGGGGATCCATCCCCGCGACGCTGTCCACGTAGGAGAGGCCGAGGGAGAGGGACGCCGCCTCGACGGGCCGGAAGGTCCCGCTGAGGAAATAGACGTGGCTGGTGGATTCGTAGGAACCGGTATCGGCGATGTGGCCAAACTGGCCAGCGGTGGTTCCGCCGGCTCAACCGTCCCATACCGGCATGCAGATATGGCTCTCGGCCGCGTCCTGCAGGAAATTGTAGCCCAGGAACAGGTTCCAGGTCTCGGAGGGCATCCAGTTCAGGTACAGGTTGGCCGTCATGTCGTGGCCGCTCCACTCGGAGTGGTCCAGTTCGGTGTTCTCGCGCTCCCGGTACCTGGCGAAGCCCGAGAAGTGAACGTTCCCGGAAAGGGAACGGGAGGCGCCGGCCTTCACCTCCCAGACCATGGAGGGCTGGTTGGAGAGGTCGTATTCGCGGGAATCGTGGATCTCCCAGTACTGCACGGAGGTGGGGGCCATCGGGCTGGCGGCGGGGGAGGTGCCCAGATCGGGGCTGCAGCCGCCGTCCACGTTCATGAAGGGGCGGGAGATGTCGCTGACCTCGGCGCCCAGGAAGGCCTTCCACCCGCCCGGGCGGCGCCAGTTCCACTGGGCGTAGAGGGTCCCCTCCTGGGTCTCGTCCGGGATGGCCGGATGGCCCGACGGCAGGTTGTCGCCGGAGGGGCGGGCATGGCAGTTGCCGCAGATCTCCCGTTCCGTCATCGTGTACCGCACCCCGGCCTTGAGGACGCTCCTGCTGTTGAACCGGTGCTGGAACTCCGCCACCCCCTGCCTCACGTCCCGGTTCATCGCGGAATATCGGGTCCAGTCGGGGTCAAAGGCGTACTTCTCCCGGTAGGTCTGCCCGGCGTAGGGGCCCGCCGCGGCGACGGGCTCGACGGTGTCGATGAAGACGCTGTCGTTGGCGATGCTGTAGGAGCGCGCTTTCAGACGGATGGAGGATTTCTCCCCGATCTTCTGGACCATGCCGGCGTGGAGGGCGTCGAAGTCGAAGGCCAGGTCCATGTCGAGGTTGGTGACCTTGGCGGAAGACCATCCCGCGGCCAGGTCCCCGGTGTTCCAGGCGTAGCCCACCTCGATGCGGTCCTCCGTCTTCTCGCTTTCCGGCGCCGCGTGCACCGGCAGGGGGCCGTCGTCCAGATCGAACTGGATCCGGTCGTTGAACACGTACGAGTGGTTCGCGGGGTGGCGGGCGTCGGCGTAAGTGTGATACAGGGGCGGCGCCTGGTCCTCGAAGGAGCGATCGAGATGGGAGGCCTTCAGCGTCCACCGCCCGGCCGTCCATTCCGCGCCGGCCGTCAGGTCCTCGGTGGTCTGGTCCTTCTGCTGGGTGTAGCCGGTGATGTGGCAGGTGTCGCAGTGGCCCATCACCAGGGCCTGGTGGTTCCCCTTGCGTCCCTGGTCGCGGTAACGGACGAAGAACTTCAGGTTCTCGTACCCGTGGACGGCGTAATCCATCCGGAGGGCCGTCTGGGAATTGCGCACCCGGTGGACCTTGCCCGGGTCGGTGTCGGTGAACTGCGTCACCTTCACGTCGGAGACCGCCTGGAGATTCGTCAGGGGGTCATGGTTGAGGGTGTGGACGAATTCATTGTGGTCGAGGGTGAACGAGAGGTGGTTGTCCATCCACCAATCGAGCCGCAGGGCGTTGTCGTCGAGGGTGTTGACGTGGGCCGACAGCAGCATCAGGCCCCGCTTTCCGGTGGGGAGGGTGAGGGAGACCCGCCCGCCGGGGGAGTCGTCCGCGTCGCGGTATTCGGCGGCCTTCTCGGGGGAACCGTCCTCGTCCACCGCCGTGTAGACGATCGCCACCTCGTTCTGCGGTTCATCGGAGGCAACGGCCACGGCGGCAAGGCCCAGGAGGAACAACAGGAAGAATAGGTTGCGCATGGCGGCCTCCTATCTCAGCAGGCCCCGCCCCTTGCCCGTCACCGTCTGGGAGGGGAGGTCGGAGCCGTGGATGGTGGTGTGGCACTGGGTGCACTTGGTGGCAAACGCCCGCTTGTAGCCGGCGGTGCCCCACGGGTTGGCATAGTCGGCGCCCCCCACCGCGACGGTGGGGTCCTCGGCGCCCTTGAGACCGGCATGGAAATGGAACTCATGGCACTGCAGGCAGAGGAAGGGTTCGCTCTGGACCAGCAGATGGTCCGCCACGGAGCCGTGGGCGTTGTGGCAGATGCGGCAGTCCTCCACGACGGGGGCGTGCTCGAAGACATAGGGGCCCTGCTTGTCGGTGTGGCAGTCGAAGCAGAGGGCGTTGATCTCGGGGCCCGTGGTCTCGCTCATGGTGAAGTTCCCATGCGGATTGTGGCAGGAGACGCAGGTCATCTTCCCCTCGCGCACCGGGTGGTGGTTGGGCAGCGCCGTCTCCGCCTTGACCTCCTTGTGGCACGATTCGCAGGAGCGGGTGAGATCCCCCTTGATCATCGCCCGGCCCTGGCCGTGGTGGACGCAGTGGCAGGAGTCGCAGGTGTAGTCCTCCTTGCCGCAGTGGGTGGCGTCGCAGGCGAGACCGGCGTGGCAGGCGTAGCACAAGTCCTGGGGACGGGGGGGGATCAGCCCCTCGGTGCTCCCGTCCTCCATGTGTTTGTCGGCGGCGGGGTGGCACCGCTGGCATGCCACCCCCGCGACCCGGGCGTGGATGGCGGTGGCCGGGGTGGCGGCCACCGCCTCATGGCAGTCCGCGCAGGGGCCGGCCTCGTCCGCCGCCGGAAGGGAGGGGCTGAACGCCAGCCCCGACAGGATGAACAGCAGTGAGAGATACTTCATAGAACCTCCTCCAGAGATTTGGAAATGCCGACCGGACGCAGTAAAGCGTCCATTACGACCGGCTTATCGAGGAGGCGGTCTTCGAAACGCGATGGCGTGGCAGGTGGACGAGGACCCGCCGGGTCCCCGGATCTTCGTTCACCTACAACTGTGGCGGATCAACGGTTCCTCCAGGGAAGAGCATCACACGGCCATCCTAACATCAGGAAGCGGGCCGGGTCAACCCTCGGCCATCCCGGGCGGACGCCCGCACGGATCGGGGCCGGGGCCGGCCTCATCGGGGAGGGGTGCCCCGGCCCAGGGCGGTGAAGAAGCGTCCCCCGGTGATGGCCGGATCGTCCGGATACCCCAGGGCCTTGAAGTCCATGCGCCGGCCCACCTGCGGGTACATCTTGCGGGTGTGCTCGGGGCGGTCCATTCCCGCGGCCCCCCGGTGGCACCGGACGCAGTTGACGGCCTCGGCGCTGTGGCAGTCGGCGCATCCCAAAGCCGCCTTGGCCGGCACCACTTCGTGATGGATGGAGGAGTACATGCGGGTCTCCGTGAATCCGTACTTTCCGGAGTACTCCAGGCCCACCGCCTTCATCCCCTCGGTGATGGCCTGATGCCAGTCGAAGTTTACCCAATAATTTTCCATCAGTTTCGGGATCGCCAGGATGCGGCGTTCGGTGTCGAGCGGCTGGACGGCCGTGTAGGCCTTGAAGGGGAAAATTCGGGCGTTGGGGTTGCGTTTCTCCCCGACGGGGGCGTTGAGGTCCGCGACACGGGAGGGGTCGATCCGGTCCCCGAGCAGGGCGGCCCGGCGGGTGCCGTCGGTCCACAGGTACTCCGGGACGATGTCCTTGCCCCAGGTCATGGTCCCGAAGCGCTTGTCGTAGGCGGGCATGCCGTACCGGTCCTTCTGCACCGGCAGGTCGCGGCCGGCCGTGGAGTAATCCCGGCGAAGAAGCGTCGGGTCAACGCGTGCGATGGTGGGGATGTGGCAGGTTTCGCACGCGATGGTGCGCACATGGTCGTTCAGGTGCTGGCCCAGCATCCCCGTGATGCCGTGGGGGGCGGGACCGTGGCACTTCTCGCAGCGGACGCGCCCCTCCACGGCGGGGGCCGTCTGCGACATCCCGGCGATCCGGTGGCGGTCGGTGGTATGGCAGTCCTGGCACCGCATGTCGAGGGTGCCCATGTGCATGTCGAGGTCGGTGGGCGGGGCCGCCAGAGAGGGGCCGAGGTCGCCGTGCTTGGCGTTGGGGGCCCCGCCGCTGTAAAAGTGGCAGGCGCCGCACGCCGCGCGCGAGGGCCGGCCCACCTTTTTCGCGATGGCGACCAGGTCCAGTTCGGGGTCGGGCATCCCTCCCTGCAGGAGGTCTTTGCGATAGGTGCCCGTGGTGTCGTGGCAGATCAGGCAGTCAATGTTGGTCGGGTCGTCGAGGTCGAAGGAGTCATCCCGCGAGCCGTACCCGATGTGGCAGGCGGTGCAGGCGTATTGGTTGGCGCCGATGGCGATGCAGTAGTTGTTCACGATCAGGGAGAGGCTGATGTCCGTCCGGTGCTGGTAACCGACCAGCGTGGGGGACTGCCCCTTCCAATTCCAGTGCGCCGAGCCGAGCAGGTCCGTTCCGACCTTCGGATGGCACTCCAGGCAGGCGCGCGTCACCTCCTGGGGAGCCGGCCGGCCGTCGAGGGCGACGAGGGGCGCGTGGTCGGGGACCCAGGGATGGTGGCACGAGGAGCAGGCGGTGGGGGCGAACAGCGGGGGGCGCTGGCGCTCGTGACAGCCGATGCACTGCCGGTGGTAGGCCCCCTTCAGGCCCAGTCGGGCCGGATCGTCGGCCTCGTTGGGCAGGGCGTGGCAGCGGTCGCAGGCCTGCGGGGGATTGGAGGCCATGTCGTCGTGGCAGGCGGCGCAGGGGCCCCCCAGTTCCGTGTCGAACATGGCGTGGAGGGCCTTGAGGTCCTCGCCCACCCGGTCCTCGTCCATCATGGAGTACCGGTGGTGGCAGACGCCGCAGTCCCCGCCGGTGAGGTTATCGTGGATGCGGTGGGAGAAAGGGACCGGCTCATAATCGTCCGACCGGGCATTGAGGAAATCGTTGTCCAGAAGGTAGAAATTCTTGTAGGCCTCGGGGCGCTGGGGGTAGCTGGCGGGCGCCACCTTGACGTGGACGGGCTTGGTCGCCTTGACGCGCTGGACCTCCGCCACGGTCTTGACGGAGGCTTGGACGGCCTCCTCGTGGACGAACACATAAAACGCGATGAACCCGACGAGGAAGGCGATGGCCGCGCCCCGAATGGCCCAGGTCCACACGGGCGGGACGGTCCTGGCGCGTTCCTCATGCCAGAAGGTCTCCTGCTCCTTGGTCATGGGGACGTAGCCCGGCAGGATGGGGAAGAAGGTGACCAGCAGGCGGTAGCAGAAGAGAATACTGGAGACGATGGCGATCGTCATGGCGATCTCGCCGATGGAGGGGAAATAGGCCTTCACGAGGTAGGGGGGGTGATAACCCACGAGGAACACGTTGAGGCGGTTAAGGACGACTCCGAAGATGACCAGCGCCACGGCGAAGAAGAGCCATCCCATCGAGCGCCGGACCGCCGGATTGAGGAGGAGGATGAGGGGGGCGATCACCCCGACCGTGATCTCCACCAACAGGGCGATGGTGCACCCGGGGTCGCCCACGAAATCCAGTTGATCCCAGCGCACCGCCAGGTCCCCCAACTTGAGGATCCCATAGGCCCCGATGAACCAGGGGATGATGCGCGCCAGGGGGGTGAGCAGTTCCATCTCCGCCTTGCGGCCGAAGGAGATGTTGGCGTAGATGGACTCCAGGATCACCATGGGAAAGCCGACCATGACGGCCGAGAGGAGGAAGAGCAGGGGCAGGATGGGGGTGTACCACAGGGGGCTCGTCTTGGTCGGGGCGATGACCATGAGGGTGCCGAGGGAGGATTGGTGCATGAAGGAGAGGACGACGCCGGCGCAAATGAAGATGGGGAGGATGATCTTCACCAGGCGGTAGGCCGTCAGGATGGGCTTCTCCACCTTCCTGAGGAGGGCGGCGCCCCATTCGTTGTGGTCGATTCTCTGTTTCAGCCCCTCCAGGATGGAAGGGCTCATTTCGATGCTCAGGACGGTGAGATAGGCCATGACGCACATGCCCACCTCGAAGAGGACCGAGTTGCCCTGCCAGTTGAACACGGGGCGCCAGATGTTCCAGTAGCGGCCGAGGTCGAACATCAGGGCGATGCCCACCCATAAATAGCCGAGGAAGGCGGTCAGGAGGGCCGGCCGCAGGAGCGGCTTGTATTTCTTGCGCCCGAAGATGTCCACCAGGGCGGCGGTGGTGAACCCGCCGGCGGCCAGGGCCACGCCGCAGGCCACGTCGAAGGCGATCCAGATCCCCCAGGGGTTGTGCTGGTCGAGGTTGGTCACCGATCCCAGGCCCAAAAACATCCGGGTGAGGCCGAAGGCGAACCCCACTCCCATGAAAAGCAGGAGGGTGAGGGTGCCGAAGGTGAAGAAGGGCTTGGTTACGCGATGGGGGGCGTCGTTGTGGCTCATCGCTCGTCCTCCTTTTTCGGTCCGAATTCAGGGGCGGGGGGCGTCCCCTGGGCATCGGTGGTCACGTCTTCCCTCCGGTGGTTGTACCACATCAGGCCCGCCAGCGTCCCATAAAAGGCCACGGGGAGGATGCCGTACTTGAAGATGCCGTGTTGGATGGCCTCGGTGCGCAGGGCGGGGGCCCGTCCCGGCAGGTTCAGGAGGCCGATCTGCTCAATGGGGCGTCCGGTCAGGTAGAGCCAGCCGGTGCCGCCGACCTCGTTCTCGCCGTAGACATGCTGGACATAGCGGTCCGGCCTCTGCTCCAGCCGCTTGTGGGCGATGGCGAGGAGGTCGGCCCGCTTGCCGAAGACCAGGGTCTCGGTCGGGCAGGCGGCCGCGCAGGCGGGATCGGCGCCGGTCCCCTTGGCCTGATCGGTGCAGAACTGGCACTTGCGCACCCTCGGCGTCAGGGCCTTGTGGTACTCGTAGGCGGGGATCTCGAAGGGGCAGGCCACCATGCAGTAGCGGCATCCCATGCAAATGGTGGAATTGTAGATAACGGCCCCGTCGGGCGCCTTGGTCAGCGCTCCCACGATGCAGGCGGAGACGCAGGAGGGGATGAGGCAGTGCATGCACTGCACCTTGGCGAAGGTCGTGGGAAGGTCCTTCTGGTCGGGGGAGGGGTTGCCCGGGAACTGGTTCACGACCGTGTAGGCCTCATCGTCCGGACGACGGAAAGTCCTCAGGACCTCCCGGTCGGCGAAGGACTGGGCCGTGCGGGGCAGATGATTGCTGCGGTTGCAGGCCTCCTCGCACTTGCGGCACCCGATGCAGAGGGTGGTGTCCACCAGGACGCCCACATAGTCAGGGGAGGTGGGATGGTTCTTTTCCCCATCGTCGGCCGACAGAGGGGCGGCCCCGCCGGACGCGGCGGCGGCCAGGCCCAGTTTGAGGAATGCGCGGCGATCGAACGGTTTCATCGGCAAGCCTCCTGATTGCAATAATTTAGGACTCCTATTATGGCGGGTCCTTTTGGCCTGTGAAGTATAGCACAGGCGATTAGCTGTGTATAGGATTCCTTATATAGTGAACTCGTTCACATGATTTCCCTGGGGACGCGGAGGGTCCCACCGTGGAAAGGGGTGCCGATCCGCTCCGGTTCGAGCGGGCCGTTCCCTACATTGGACAAAAAAAGCCCCGGACCGGTGTCCGGGGGATCAAGGAGGGTGCAGCGTGGTGCACTATCCCTTTAAGGAGGTGAGCTCTCGCGATGGATGATGGTCAGGGTCTCGTCCGGTTTGGCGTACAGGTAATGGAGGCGGGCGTGATCCGCGGCGCGTCGGGGATCGGTCTTGAGCTCCTGGATGTCGCGCCGCAGGATCCCGATCTCCTCGGTGATGGCGCCGGTGGAGGCCTGCAGGGCCTGGGCCTTGGCCTGGAAGCGGGCGAGTTGTCCCCACGCCTGGTTGAGGGCCGCGAAAAGGACCATCACCAGGCACACGGCCGCCGCGATGGCGACGGCCCACGAGGCGGGGAGCTTCGTCCGCACCGTGCCTCCTATGCCAGGGTCCCCGCGTAGAGGGCGGCCTCGCCCAGCCCCACCTCGATGCGCAGGAGTTGGTTGTACTTGGCCAGGCGGTCGGAGCGGGAGAGGGATCCGGTCTTGATCTGTCCCGCGCCGGAGGCGACGGCAAGGTCGGCGATAAATGCGTCCTCGGTTTCGCCGCTCCGGTGGGAGATGACGGCGGCGTAACCGTGCCGCCGCGCCAGGTGGAGGGTGTCGAAGGTCTCGGTGACGCTCCCGATCTGGTTGAGTTTGATCAGGATGGCATTGGCGATGTTCTGCTCGATCCCCTCGGCCAGGATCTTGGCGTTGGTGACGAAGATGTCGTCCCCCACGAGCTGAATCTTGTCGCCGAGGGCCTGGGTCATGATCTTCCATCCCTCCCAGTCCTCCTCGGCAAGGCCGTCCTCGATGGTGGTGATGGGGTATTCCTGGACCAGTTTCGCGTATAAATCCACCATGGCCTGGGCCGTGAAGGTCCCCCGGTCGTCACCCTTGAGGTGGTAGGCGCCATTTTTAAAGAAGGTGGAGGCGGCCACGTCCATGGCGAGGGCGATGTCCTCGCCGGGCTTGTAGCCGGCCCCCTCGATGGCCTTCATCAGCGTGTCCAGCGCCTCCCGGGTCCCCTTGAACTGCGGGGCGAATCCCCCCTCGTCGCCGACGGCGGTGCGGTGGCCGGCCTTCTTCAGGAGGTCCTTGAGGGTGTGGAACACCTCCGCCCCCGCCTGGAGGGCGGCGGCGAAGGTGGGAAAGCCCTTCGGGACGATCATGAACTCCTGGACGTCGAGGCCGCTGTCGGCGTGCTGGCCGCCGTTGACCACGTTCATCATGGGGACGGGGAGGATGCGGGCCCCGGGCCCCCCCAGGTACTGGTACAACGGGAGCTCGCAGGCGGCGGCGGCGGCGCGGGCCGCGGCCATCGAGACGGCCAGGATGGCGTTGGCCCCCAGTTTGGATTTGTTCTCGGTGCCGTCCAGTTCCAGCATCACCCGGTCGATGGTGGCCTGGTCCCGGCAGTCGAGCCCCATCAACTCCTCGGCGATGACCGCCTCGACGTGCTCGACGGCCTTCTGCACCCCCTTCCCCTTGTAGCGGGTGCCGCCGTCCCGCAGCTCCAGGGCCTCGCGCGATCCGGTGGAGGCCCCCGAGGGGACCGCCGCCCGGCCGCGGATGCCGGTTTCCAGGACCACCTCGGCCTCGACCGTGGGGAAGCCCCGGGAATCCAGGATCTCCAGCGCGCTGACGTCAATGATCTCGAACATGTCGTTCTCCTTTTCGGTTATTGGCTGAAGTGCTTGCGGGCCGCGGCGATCAGCGCCTCCAGGGCGCGGGGCGCCGCCGCCTCGGCATAGATGCGGACCACGGGTTCCGTTCCGGAGAGGCGGAAGAGGACCCACGAGCCGTCCTCCAGCAGGCACTTGAGGCCGTCCAGGCGGATGATCTTCCTGACCTTCAGCCGGCCGATGGTTTTGGGATCGCGCTCGAGCCGTTCGGGGGCCTTGGCGTAAGCGGAGGCGGAGAGATGGAGATCCGCCCGCGTCGAATGGTAGGGGCCGAATTTCCTGAACATGCGCCCCACCAGGACGGAGAGGGGCTCGTCCCACGCCGCCCGCATCTCGCACACCAGCAGGCAGGCCAGGATGCCGTCCTTTTCCGGGACATGGCCCCCGATGGAGAGGCCGGCCGACTCCTCGCCGCCGAAGTGGATCTTCCCGGAGAGGAACAGTTCGCCCAGGTACTTGAATCCCACCGGCGTTTCGTGGCAGGGCATCGTGTAGCGCTTGGCGATCTTCTGCAGAAGATGGGTGGTGGCCACCGTGGTGCCCAGGCCGGTCCTCTGCCCCTTGGCCTCGGCCAGATACCAGGCAAGGAGTCCCAGGACCAGGTTGGGGCGGACATAGGTCCCCGTCTCGTCCACGATGCCGAACCGGTCGCCGTCCCCGTCGGTGGAGAGGCCCAGGTCCAGCCCCTTCTCGCGCACCAGGCCGCCCAGGGCGCGGAGGTTTGCCTCGCTGCAATCGGGGGTGGAGCCGCCGAAGTAGGGGTCCAGATAATTGTGGAGGAGGACCGGCGCCGGACGCCCTTTGGGCAGGAGGGTGTCCAGGTAGCCGCGGGAGGTCCCGTAGAGGAAATCCACCCCCAATTTGAGCGGGCGCTTCCGGAGAAGGTCCATATCGACCAGCTCGCGGATCCGCTTGAGGTAGGCGGGGCGGCAGTCCATTTCGGTCAGGCCTTCGGGGCTGATGGCCGGGACGCCGGGATGGTGCCGGCGCTGGAGATCGTGGATCTCCGCCTCAATGGCCCGGGTCACCTCCGGCGGGGCCGGGGCCCCATCGGCGGTGGAGAATTTGAGGCCGTTGTACTCGGGCGGGTTGTGGCTGGCCGTGAAGTTGATGCCGCCGTCCAGTTTTTTCCGGATGATCGTGTAGGCCACCACCGGCGTGGGGACGTCCCGGTCCGAAAGCATGGGCGTCATCCCCTGGGCGGCGAGGACGCCCGACGCCTCGCGCGAGAAACGGCCCGAGAGGAACCGCGTGTCGTACCCCACCACCACCTTCGCCTTGGGCCGGCCCGCCGCCCGGAGGTGCCGGGCGATGGCCATGGTCACCAGCCGGACATTGTTGAAGGTGAATTCCTCCCCGATGATGGCGCGCCATCCCGATGTGCCGAATTTGATCATGGTCGTCCCTCCTGGGCCTGCGGCCCCGCGTCCCCCCTGCGGGGAGGGGTGCGGACCGCTTTCTCGAGCCGGGCCAGCAGGCGCCCGGACTCCCGCTGTTCGGCCGCCTCGCGTTCGAACCGGACCGCCATCTGGCTGACGGCGGCGTAATCCATGTCCATGATCTCGCCCACCGCCTTCAGGCTGAGATCGGTGTATTTCTTCAGGGCGAAGACCATCAGCTTGCGCCATGGATTGCCCCGGCGCCGCTGGTAGAGCGCCTCCCGCGGGATGCCGAAGGCGGCGGTGAGCCGGTCGGCCAGCGTCTCCGGGTCGAGGGCGTCCAGGTGCTTGAGGTCGGGCAGTTCCCGCTCCTCGCGGCCGCCGAGGCCCCGCCGTGCCCGCTCCACCGCCATGCGCTGGAAGTCGCGCCCCCCCAGGATGGAGTTGCTCCCCATCAGGGCTGCGCGGTGCTCCGGGCGCCAGTCGCGGCCGAACTGCTCCACGAAGTGGAGATAGCCCTCCCGACCTTCCGGATGGAGGGCCAGAATATCCCGCGTCCAAAGCCAGGGCGGCGTTCCGGCCGCTCCGGAGTAGGCCCGGAAACTGCCCCATGGGTGGGTTTGCGCGGCGCCTGCGCCGGCCCGCCGGGGGTTGAGGTGAATATAGGCGGAGAGGGGACCCAACCAGGGGCCCTTCTCCACGAGGACGGCCCGGAAACGGCCGGCGAAGACCCGGCCGCGAAGACCGTGGCGCGCCTTGAACCGGTTGGAATAGGCGGTGTTGAAATAGTGCATGGAAGCGCTCAGGTTGCCGCGAGGCGTCTCCAGGAGGAGGTGGAAATGGTCGTTGAGGAGGACCCAGGCGTGGAGGCGGAGGGTGTACTTGCCCACGGTCTCCTCCAGCAATTCCACGAAGCGCGCCCGGTCCTCGTCCGTCCGGACGATGGGGTCGCCCCGGTCGCCGTAGGAGGTGACATGGTAGAGCGCGCCGGGATATTCGATGCGCAAGGCCCGGGCCATGGCGGGATAGTAGCAAAATATTTGTATCCTGTCAAGTGTTGAGATGCGCCCCTGATATTTCAACATTGAGACATGGCCCTTATGGAGGCAACAGGTGGCAGGAAGGAGGAAGGCAGAAGGCAGAAG
>DCUZ01000071.1:0-188 GCA_002327305.1 Holophagales bacterium UBA2201
CCATCTTCGGCCGCTCCACCCCGGTGGAGCTGACCTTTTTCCAGGTACAGAAACTCTAGGAGTGCACTATGGCAGTCAAGAAAGTCACCGGACAGATCAAATTGCAGATCGCCGCGGGGCAGGCCACACCGGCCCCCCCCGTCGGACCCGCCCTCGGGCAGGCCGGCGTCAACATCATGGAGTTCTGC
>DCUZ01000071.1:238-7688 GCA_002327305.1 Holophagales bacterium UBA2201
ATCACCAAGACCCCGCCCGCCTCGGTCCTCATCCTCAAGGCGCTGGGGCTGGAGAAGGGCTCCAAGGAGCCCAACAAGATGAAGGTGGGCCGGCTGCCCAAGACCGAACTCAAGCGGATCGCCCAGATCAAGTTGAAGGACCTCAACACCACGAACCTGGACGCCGCCATGCGCATCGTCGAGGGCACGGCCCGCAACATGGGCGTGGAGATCGCCGAGTAGGAAGGGAGCCCCCATGAAAACCCACGGCAAGAAATTCACCGAGGCGAAGAAGAAGGTCTCCGAGAAGGCCCTCCCCCTCGCCGAGGCGGTCGCGGCAGCCCAGGCGGCCGCCTTCGCCAAGTTCGACGAGAGCCTGGAGCTGGCCCTCAAGCTCGGGGTCAACCCCAAGCACGCCGATCAGATGGTGCGCGGCACCGTCGTCCTGCCCAACGGGCTCGGCAAGAGCAAGCGCATCCTGGTCGTCGCGGGCGGCGACAAACTCAAGGAGGCGCAGGACGCCGGCGCCGACCTGACCGGCGCCGAGGACATGGTGGAGCGCATTCAGAAGGGGTTCCTCGACTTCGACGTCCTCATCACCACCCCCGACATGATGAAGCTCATCGGGCGCCTGGGCAAGGTTCTCGGCCCGAAGGGCTTGATGCCCAACCCCAAGACCGGCACGGTCACCATGGACATCGCCCAGGCGGTGAAGGAGACCAAGGCCGGCAAGGTGGAGTTCCGCGTCGAGAAAAGCGGGATCATCCACGCCGCGGTCGGCAAGAAGTCCTTCGAGACGGAGAAACTGGTGGAAAACGCCCAGACGCTGATCGCGGCCGTCGTGAAGGCCCGTCCCTCGGCCGCCAAGGGGCGCTACATCCGCAGCGCCTACCTCTCCACCACCATGGGGCCCAGCTTCAAATTAAACATCGAGGAACTGGAGGCTTAGCGCCATGTTGAAACCCCAGAAGGCCGAATCCATCGCCCGGATCAGGCAGTTGATGGCCGAGAACCCCAATATCTTCCTGCTCCGGTTCTCCAAGGTCTCCGTCGCCTCCATCACCACCCTGCGCCACCGCATCCGGGAGAAGAACGCCCGCTACCTGGTCGCCAAGAACACCCTCATCGCCCGCGCCATCGAGGGAACGGGAATGGAGGGGCTCAAGGAGCACCTGAAGGGCCCCACGGCCATCGTGGCCAACCATGGCGACCCGGTCGAATTGGCCAAGATCCTCACCGAGTTCGCCAAGGACAATCCCGAGTTCGGGTTCAAGGCCGGGTTCGTGGAGAACCGCCAGGCCGACGACGCCGCCCTCAAGGGATTGGCCACGCTGCCGTCCAAACCCGAACTCGTCGCCAAGCTCCTGTACCTGATGAAGTCCCCCATCCAGCGTCTGGTCACCGCCCTTAACGACCCGGCCCATAAATTGGTCCTGGCCCTGAACGCTATTTCTGAGAAGAAATAGGGATATAAACCACAGTCTGGAGGAAGCCATGCCCGAAATCACCCGTGAACAGATCGTCGAGTCCATCAAGCAGATGACGGTCCTGGAGCTCAACGAGCTCGTCAAGCAGCTGGAGACCGAGTTCGGCGTCACTGCCCAGGCCGCCATGCCGATGATGGCCGCCGGCCCCGCCGCCGCCGGCCCCGCCGCCGAGGAGAAGACCGAGTTCAACGTCACCCTCACCGACGTCGGCGCCAACAAGATCAACGTCATCAAGGTCGTCCGCGAGATCACCAGCCTGGGCCTGAAAGAGGCCAAGGAGCTGGTGGACAAGGTCCCCGGTCTCGTGAAGGAAAACGCGACCAAGGAAGAAGCGGAAACCATCAAGAAAAAATTCGAAGAGGTCGGGGCCAAGGTCGAGGTCAAGTAGTATCATCGCCTGGATGATCCCCGGTCCACAACCGTATTCTGGCTCCTCGAAGAATCGTCGTATTCTTTTGGGGAGCCGTGTCCATGGAGGCGCGCATGCATTCCACCCCTGAAACGGCGGGCCGCACCGTCCGGTTCTCGTCGTCGCACCAGGTGATCCCGATCCCGAACCTGATCCAGGTTCAGAAGAAGTCGTACGACGACTTCCTGCAGATGGATCTCCTCCCCGCCGAGCGGCGGGGGCAGGGTCTGCAGGCCGTCTTCGGATCCGTGTTCCCCTTCGCCAACTTCAAGGACACCTGCTCCATCGACTTCGTCGCCTTCGGCATAGGCGACTGGCAGTGCCGGTGCGGCGTCCTCAAGGGGCTGGAGCACATGCGCCACACCTGCCCCACCTGCGCCCACCGGATCCGCATCCGGAAGCAGGAGGCCCAGGCCGTGCTGTGCCCCGAGTGCGGCACCACCTCCAAGTACGAGCCGTCGGTCTGCGAGCACTGCGGCTACCCGATCAACCTCCAACTCCCCTACACCCCCGAGGAGTGCATCGAGCGGGGCCTTTCCTACTCGGCCCCCCTGCGGGTCACCTTCCGCCTCTACGTCCACGAGCGGACGCCCGAGGGGGAGAAGCGCGTCAAGGACATCAAGGAGGAGGAGGTCTACTTCGGCGAGGTCCCGCTGATGACCGACACCGGGACGTTCGTCATCAACGGAACCGAACGCGTCGTGGTCTCCCAGCTCCACCGCTCCCCCGGGGTGTTCTTCACCAAGGAGGGGCCCCACTACTTCATGGCCAAGGTCATCCCCTACCGCGGCTCCTGGGTGGAGTTCGAGTACGACAAGAAGGGCATTCTGTACGTTCGTATCGACCGGCGGCGCAAGTTCCTCGGCACCGTGTTCCTCCGGTGCATGGGGCTGGCCTCCAACGAGAGCCTCCTGCGCCGCTTTCTCATCCCCGTCAAGGCTGCCCTCAAGGGGGACGGCGCCACCCTCACCTTCGACCGCCGCGTCCTGGAAATGGAGGAGGCCCGGGAGAAGGAGCGCTCCTACTCCGGCCAGGCCCAGTCGAAGCGTCTCTTCGCGGGCATCAAGTGGGACAAGCCGCTGGCGGAAGAACTGGCCAAGAAGGGCCAGGCCTCCCGCCACGTCAAGTTCTCCGCCCTTTCCAAGGCCCGATTCGTCTCGGACGTGGTGGACATGGCCACCGGGGAGATCCTTTTCGAGGCCAACGATCCCGTCCCGGCCAACGTGGCCCGGTCCCTGGAGGAGCACGACATCAAGGAGTTCGAACTCTGCTTCCCCCAGTGGGACCTGGCCGCGGACGTCCTCGTCAACACCCTCGAGAAGGACGACCTCCAGGACCGCGAACCGGCCCTGCTCGAATTTTACCGCCGGATGCGCCCCGGCGACCCCCCGACGAAGGAGTCCGCCACCACGCTGTTCCGCACCATGTTCCTGGACGAGAAGCGGTACGACTTCTCCCGCGTGGGCCGGTTCAAGTTCAACATCAAATTCTCCGTCAACACCAACATCGACGAGAAGATCCTCTCCGCGGAGGACTTCTTCAAGGTGGTGGAGTACCTCTTCCGCCTCCGTCGCGACATCGGCCACGTGGACGACATCGACAACCTCGGCAACCGCCGCGTCCGCGCCGTGGGCGAACTGCTGGAGAACCATTTCCGGATCGGCCTGGTCCGCATGGAGAAGGCCGTGAAGGAAAAGATGTCCATCATGCAGGAGATCGACGCGGCCATGCCCCGGGACCTCATCAACGCCAAGCCCGTCATGGCCTCCATCAAGGAGTTCTTCGGCTCCTCCCAGCTTTCCCAGTTCATGGACCAGACCAACCCCCTGGCCGAGATCACCCACAAGCGCCGTCTCTCGGCCCTCGGGCCCGGCGGCCTCTCCCGCGAGCGGGCGGGATTCGAGGTGCGCGACGTCCACGCCACCCATTACAGCCGCATCTGCCCCATCGAGACCCCGGAAGGCCCCAACATCGGCCTCATCTCCTCCCTGGCCACCTACGCACGGGTCAACGAGTTCGGCTTCCTGGAGAGCCCCTACAAGGAGGTGAGGGACAGCCGGGTGATCAACCACGTCACCGTCGTCAACCCCGGCGACTCCTCCTTCAAGATCGGCCAGCGGGTCGAAGAGGAGGCGTTCGCGGAGGAGGTCAAGCGCGTCACGCGCCGCAAGCTGCGCCCTCCCACGGCCGAACCCTACATCTTCTACCTCTCCGCCTGGGACGAGGAAAAACACATCATCGCCCAGGCCAACGTGCCGCTCGACGCCCAGGGGAGGATCATGGCCGATCCGGTCATCGCCCGGTTCCGCGGCGAGTTCATCACGGCGGAGAAGAAAAAGGTCGACTACATCGACGTTTCGCCGATGCAGGTGGTCTCCGTGGCGGCCGCCCTGATCCCCTTCCTGGAGCACGACGACGCCAACCGGGCGCTGATGGGCTCCAATATGCAGCGCCAGGCCGTCCCGCTGATCTCCCCCGAGGCGCCCACCGTCCTGACCGGGATGGAGGGGATGGTCGCCCGCGATTCCGGCGCCGTGGTCATCTGCCGGCGCTCCGGGATCGTCGAGGCCGTGGACGCGGAGCGCGTGATCGTCCGCGTCGAGGGGGAAGATCCCGTCACCGGCGAAGTGCGCGAGTTCGGCGCCGACATCTATCAGCTCGTCAAGTTCAAGCGGTCCAACCAGAACACCTGCATCACCCAGCGCCCCATCGTCGCCAAGGGCCAGCGGGTCGACCAGGGGCAGGTCCTGGCGGACGGCGCCTCCACCGACGGCGGCGTCCTGGCCCAGGGCCGCAACATCCTGGTCGCCCTGATGCCGTTCCGGGGATACAACTTCGAGGACGCCATCCTCATCTCCGAAAAGGTGGTCAAGGAGGACGCGTTCACCTCCATCCACATCGAGGAGTTCGAATGCGAGGCCCGCGACACCAAGCTGGGCCCCGAGATCATCACCTGCGACATCCCCAATGTGGGAGAGGCGGCGCTGAAGGACCTCGACGAGAGCGGCATCGTGCGCATCGGCGCCCACGTCCGGACTGACGACATTCTCGTCGGGAAGATCACCCCCAAAGGGGAGACCCAGCTCACGCCCGAAGAGAAGCTCCTGCGGGCCATCTTCGGCGAGAAGGCGGGCGATTTCCGCGACGCCTCCCTGCGAGTGCCCCCCGGGATCGAGGGGGTGGTGGTCTCCGTCCGCATCTTCTACCGCAAAGGGGTGCCCAAGGACCAGAGGGCCGTCTACATCGAGGATGAGTTCCGGCGCCGCCTGGAACGCAACCTCAAGGACCAGGAGCGCATCATCATCGAGGAGCGCAACAAGAAGATCCACTCCCTCGTGAGGAACCTCAAGGCCGTCAAGCCCGTGGGGACCGGCAAGAAACCCCTCCTCGACAAGGGGAAGAAGTTCACCCTCGAGGCCATCGTGGCCATGGGGAAGCGGGCCCTCGACGACCTCCCCATCAACGATGTGACCATCCGCCAGGAGGTGCGCGACATCGTCCGCCGCACCGACGCCAAGCTCGACATCCTCCGCAAGGAGGTCAAGGACAAGGTGGAGAACCTCCACAAGGGCGAGGAACTCTCCCCCGGCGTCATCAAGAAGGTGAAGGTCTATGTCGCCATGAAGCGCAAGCTCTCCGTGGGCGACAAGATGGCGGGCCGCCACGGCAACAAGGGCGTCATCTCCCGCATCCTCCCCGAGGAGGACATGCCCTTCCTCCCCGACGGCACCCCGGTGGAGATCATTCTCAACCCCCTCGGCGTGCCGAGCCGGATGAACGTCGGGCAGATCCTGGAAACCCATCTCGGGTGGGCGGGGAAGATGCTCGGCCTCACCTTCGAGACCCCCGTCTTCGAGGGCGCCAACGAGGGGGACATCAAGGCGTACCTCGCCAAGGCCAAGCTCCCGAACGACTCCAAGACCGTCCTGGTGGACGGCATCACCGGCGAACCCTTCGACAACTCCGTCACGGTGGGGTTCATCTACATGATGAAGCTGGTCCACCTCGTGGACGACAAGCTCCATGCCCGCTCCATCGGCCCCTACTCCCTCATCACCCAGCAGCCGCTGGGGGGCAAGGCCCAGTTCGGCGGCCANNCACCCTGCAGGAGCTCCTCACCTTCAAGTCCGACGACGTGGAGGGGCGCACCCGCATCTACCAGGCCATCGTCAAGGGGCAGGTCCCGCAGGACCCCGGCATCCCCGAGTCGTTCAACGTCCTCATCAAGGAACTGCGTTCCCTGTGCCTGGACGTGGACCTGTTGAAGGTTTAAAGGAGACGATACCGTGAGCTATACCGTTCTCGTCGACAAGCCCACCTCCCTGGACGAATTCAACTCCATCCACATCTCCCTCGCCTCCCCCGAGAAGATCCGCTCCTGGTCGCGCGGCGAGGTGACCAAACCGGAGACCATCAACTACCGCACCTNNNTGTGCGGCAAGTACAAGCGGATGAAATACAAGGGCGTGGTCTGCGACAAGTGCGGCGTCGAGGTGACCCGCGCCCGGGTGCGCCGGGAGCGGATGGGCCACATCGACCTGGCCACCCCGGTTTCCCACATCTGGTTCCTCAAGGGGACCCCCTCCCGCATCGCCCTCCTCCTCGATGTTTCGGTGCGCGCCCTCGAGAGCGTCATCTATTTCGAGCGGTACATCGTCATCGAGCCCGGCTCCACCGAACTGGAGCCCCGGCAACTCCTCTCGGAGGACGAGTTCCGCTCCACCCGCGCCTCCCAGGGCGCCGACGCCTTCGTGGCGAAGATGGGGGCCGAAGCGGTGCGCGACCTCCTCGAGCGGCTCGACCTCGAGTCGCTGGCGGAGGAATTGCGCGTGGAGATGAAGCTGTCCACCTCCAAGCAGAAGCAGATCAAGTCGGCCAAACGGCTGAAGGTGGTGGACTCCTTCCGCAAGTCGGGCCAGCGCCCCGAGTGGATGGTCCTCACCGTCATCCCGGTCCTCCCCCCGGATCTCAGGCCCCTGGTCCCCCTGGACGGCGGACGGTTCGCCACCAGCGACCTCAACGATCTCTACCGCCGCGTCATCAACCGGAACAACCGGCTCAAGAAGCTCCTCGAGCTCAAGGCCCCCGAGATCATCGTCCGCAACGAGAAACGGATGCTGCAGGAGGCGGTGGACGCCCTCTTCGACAACGGCCGGCGCGGCCGCGCCATCAAGGGGAGCAACAACCGCCCCCTCAAGTCCCTCTCCGACTCCCTCAAGGGCAAGCAGGGGCGGTTCCGCCAGAACCTCCTGGGCAAGCGCGTGGATTATTCGGGCCGTTCGGTCATCGTGGTCGGACCCTCGCTCAAGCTGCACCAGTGCGGCATCCCCAAGATCATGGCGCTCGAACTTTTCAAGCCCTTCGTCTACCAGAAGTTCCTGGAGATGGGGATCGTGAACAGCATCAAGGCCTCCAAGGAGCTGGTGGAGAGCGGGGCCGACGTCGTATGGGACGCCCTGGAGAAGGTCACCCGGGAGCATCCGGTCCTCCTCAACCGCGCCCCGACCCTCCACCGCCTCGGCATCCAGGCCTTCGAGCCGGTCCTCGTGGAGGGCAAGGCCATCCAGATCCACCC
>DCUZ01000071.1:7783-7972 GCA_002327305.1 Holophagales bacterium UBA2201
CAGGACATGGTCCTGGGGATCTACTACCTGACCAGGTCCGACCCGCGCAGGGCGGGGAAGCCCCGCATCTTCGGGAGCGTGGAGGACGTGCTGCAGGCCCACCATTTCAAGGCCGTGGGCCTCCACGATCCCATCAAGCTGAACTGGACCGGCGACCTTCTCGACCTGGCCCGCCAGGCCGAGGACCAG
>DCUZ01000101.1 GCA_002327305.1 Holophagales bacterium UBA2201
CGCGATCCCCTGGATGATGGTGGTGGCGTGTCCGGTTTTCGTCGCCTCGACGATCGTTCCAACGGGCGATTTGAAGCTGGCGGTATAGAATTCAGTGATCATCCCCACGGCGATCCCCGCCGCCAGGCCGCCGACCACGGAAAGCGCAATTCCCCACCACTGGTAAGTATAGGTGTTGCCGGTGATGATGTCGGGGACCTGGACCCCGCCGGCCGGAATAAGCCACTTGATGGCCGCCACGGTGGCGATGACCATGAGGATGCCCGCCCCGAAGGTGCCGCGGTTGAGCCCGTCCTGGGGATTGCCGCCCTCCCGGGTGCGGACGAAGAAGAACCCGATGATGGACGCGATGATGCCGATGAGGGCGATGACCAGGGGAAGGTAGACCGCGTTGAGGGCGGCGGATGGAACGGCGGCGGCCAGCCCGGGGACCCAGGCCACCCCCAGGATCATGGCCGAAACCATGGCCCCGACGTAGGACTCGAACANNACGTTGTCGGCGATGGTGGCCGGGTTGAGGGGGTGGTCCTCCGGGATTCCCGCCTCCACCTTGCCGACGAGATCGGCCCCCACGTCGGCGGCCTTGGTGTAGATGCCGCCCCCCACGCGGGCGAAGAGGGCGATGGAGGAGGCGCCCAGGGAGAACCCGGAGAGGTTGTTGAGGACCAGCATCATCGCCCGCCCCCCGTCGAGGGACTCGGGATAGAGGTTCGTATAGAGGAGGAACAGCCCCCCCATACCCAGGAGAGCCAGCCCCACCACCGACAGCCCCATCACGGAACCTCCCGCGAAGGCCACGACGAGGGCGTCGTTGAGTCCCTTGCGGGCGGAGGAGGCGGTGCGGTAATTGGAAGCGGTGGCGGTCTTCATGCCGAAGTAGCCCGCGAGGGCCGAACAGAGGGCCCCCAGGACGAACGAGAGGGCGATGAAGGCGTTGGTGTCCTCGGAGACGAAATAATTGGAAATGCCGAGGAGGATGGCCACGGCCAGGACGAACCACACGAGGAAGCGGTATTCCCGTTTCAGGAAGGCCATGGCGCCGTCGGCGATCCATTTCCCGATCATCTGCATCCGCTCGTCTCCGGGGTCCTGGCGGCGCACCCAGGAGGCGCGGACATAGGCGTAGCCCAAGGTTACAATGGCGATGACGGGCACCAGGATCACGAGCAGTTTGGGGTCCATGGGGATCCTCCTAACGCGGGAATAGGATTGCGACGGCCGCGCGGGGCCCGATGATCCATATCGGGCCGCGGTTTCCCTCAGCGCGCCGGGGCGCCATTATACCATGAATTCTTTAGCGCCATATATCCAATTATGCATTGAAGCGGCTCCCGGCCGGCGGCGGCGGGGCCCATCCTGCAGACCGGCGGGCCGGCCCCTCAGTCCTTTTTTTTCCAGGTCTCCTCGTCCTCGTCGAACTCCGGGAGATCGGGCGGGAAGCCCCGCCCGGCGTTCTGCCGCCACTCCCACAGGATGGCCCACTTCAGATAGGTGCCGAAGGACTGGAGCATGCAGAAGACGAGGCCGTGCATCCCGTCCAGGATGCCCAGTTGGAAGATGTACATGCGCAAAAACCGCCACACCGACCGCCCGAAGACCTGGAAGAACCCGGCCGGCTTGCGGGTCCGCCACCCCTGCGCCGCCCCCCAGAACCCGTAGGTGACGATGCGCGGAAGGTACTGCCTGAACGACTCGACCATGTAGTGCTTGAGGGGGTGCTTGAGCACGGCGGGGACGCAGTTCACCTTCATGTCGGCGTGGACCCGCTTGTCGGGGTAGCGCCCCGCCCCCCGCCGGATGAGCCGCACCACCCGGTCGTGCTGCCAGCCCGAGAACCGGAGCCGCTTGTCCAGGAAATAGACCTCGCGGTTGACGATGAAGGCGTCGCTTCGGGGCCCCTCCTCCAGAAGGCGGAGGATCTCCTCCTTCAGTTCGGGGGTGACGCGCTCGTCGGCGTCGATGATGAAGATCCACGGGTGGATGGTCTGGTCCATGACCCAGTTCTTCTGGGACGCGGCGCCGAAATACTTGCGCTGGTGGAACTTGACCTGGGGGAAGGACTGGATGATCTCCACGGTCCGGTCGGTGGAAAAGGAGTCCACCGCGATGATCTCGTCCGCCCACAGGAGCGACTCCAGGCACTCCTTGATGTTGCGCTCTTCGTTGAAGGTGGTGACGACGGCGGAGATGAGGGGGCGGGTTTTCTTTTCCATAGGGGCCACAATTTTACCCCATTTGGGGCTGCGCTTCCAGGCAGGCTCGTTTTTCCGGAAGGTGGGGGGAACTCCGAGCGCCCTACCCCGAACTCCGAACTTCCTTGACGAACCGCGCCACAACCCCCACCGACAGCCTCCGGACCGGCAGGTTGAGGCGGAACAGGAGGGCCAGGGGAGAGGAGAGGAGCGCCTTCAACAGCCGCCACTTGCCGCGGTCGGCCCGCGCTTCACCCTCCGCCCTCCGCCGCACGAAACTCCTCAGGAACAGCGCTTCGTAAAGCAACAGGAAGGGAAAGCCGAACCACACGGCGCGGTCGAGGCGCAGGGGGGTGAACGTTTCGGCGAAGCCGGCCGGGTCGAACCGGCGGAGGTGCCCCGCCCATTCGTCCCAGCCGGAACGGAACCGCTCGTTGGCGGGGACCGAGAGGACCAGAGACCCGCCGGGGGTGAGGACGCGGGCCGCCTCGGCCGCCGCGGCGGGCAGGTCGGCCACATGCTCCAGCGTCTCGGAGGAGAAGAGGGCGGGGAGGGCGGCGCTTGCGAATGGAAGGGCCTCCATCCGCCCGATGACGACGGGGACACCCTTCCCTCGGGACGCGCGAGCCGCCCCGAAATCCAGGTCCATGCCGATCGGCCTGAACCCTGCCGCCTTGAGTTTTTCAGAGAGCGTCCCCAACCCGCACGCCGCGTCCACGCACAGGCCCGGCGCCTTGGGTCGCAATTTCAGGATCAGGTGCAGACGATAGGCGTGTCGAGGCCCGAAATATTCTTCTCCACTCCCCCAGTCTGGAGGCGTCGCCTTCCCGCCTTCCCGCCTTCCCGCCTTCCCGCGCTTCACGGTCACAGAAACCACTTCCGGAACCGGTCCTTGAACGGCAGTTTCCTCATCAGCCGGTAGAGGAGGGGGGGATAGGCCGTCACCTCCCCCGCCATCCGGAAGCACTCGGCGCACCGGGGAAGGGCGGAATAATCCTTCTTCCGGAAGGCCTCCGCGATGGCCTCCAGCCGGGGACTGCGGAGGATGTCCGCCAGCGGCTGCTCATCCACATGGCCGATGGCCTGGTCCCCCTCGTAGTCGAAACAGCAGTGGGTCACCGCGCCGTTGGCCAGGATGACGAGGTAGTTGAAGGGTCCGCCCTGGAAACACCCCGCCACCGCTCCGTGGAGGTCGGTCTCGGCGGAGGTGTCGAGCCCCTCGCAGGTCTTTTCGACGATGCAGGCGTTGGGATAACCGTCCAGCCGGAAGAACTCGATGAAGTCGGCCCTCCGCTCGTCCCGCGTGGCCCTGGAGACCATTTTCTGGATCTCGATCCTCACGGGCCGCCCCCGGGCGGCCTCCAGGAAGGCCCGGATGTTCCCGACCGTCCGGTCGAAGTCGCCTCCGGACCGGAGTTTGGCGTAGGCCTCCGGCCTGACGGTGTCCACGCACAGGCGCACGCGGCGGATGGGACTCTCCAGCACCGTCCGGGCGATGGGCCCCTGCAGGGCCATGGCGTTGGTGGAGAGCATCGCCTCCGGGAACATCGCCAGGGCCTCGCCGAGCCGGGGATAGAGGAGGGGGTCCCCCATCTCGTGGAGGCAGTAGACGGACAGCCCCAGGTCGCGCAACTGGCGGTGGACCCGCTCAAGCCGCTCGAAGGGCATGGGCTCCAGCGGCCGCCGCATGGAGCGCAGGGGGCACATCGAGCAGGAGAGATTGCAACAGGAGGTCAACTCCACGGCCACGCGGAGCCGCTTGGGGTTCAGCATCGGCACCATCATACTATAACGGCGGGAACGCGGGAATGCGGGAACGTCGGAAGGCCGAAACGCTGCAAGCACAAGGATTCCACCTCATGGTCATCCGCATCCTGCTTTTTCGTTGTTATCGTTCTCGCTTTCCGCTTCTGGCCTTCCCGCCTTTTGCCTTCCCGCTTTCCCGCCTTTTGCCTTCCCGCCTTCCCGCCTTCCGCCTTCCGCCTTCCCGCCTTTTGCCTTCCCGCCTTCCCGCCTTTTGCCTTCCCGCTTTCCCGCCTACTTGACAAACTCCTCAAGCCGGTGGACGAACTCCTGGGGCATGTTGAGCAGTTCAAGCCCGTAGCACGGGATCTGTTCGATCCGCTCGCCGGCGCGCCGCTTGACCATGGCCATGTTCCGCACGTACATGCGGGTGCGCGGGAGGTAGAACCCCACCTCCAGCGTGTCCCCGGGCTTGAGCTGGACGGGGGCCTGCACCAGCACGCCCGTGGGGGAGATGTTGACGGTCTTCCCCGTCACCTCCTCACGGCCGGTGCGAAGGCGGATGAGGGCCTGGAAGGGCTTGCGCCTCCCGATCTTGGCGAACTTGCGGACCAGGGCCAGGAATTCGGCGTCGGCGAAGGGGACCAGGAGGAAGTCGTTGATCCCCTGCGAGGTGTTCTCGAAAACGGGGGCCTCGGAGGGGACCACCTTCACGACATAGGTGAGATAACGGGTGGCGGGGTCCTCGCGCAGGTTGCGGATGAAGGCGAAGGCGTCCCCCTCGGGAAACCGGTAGTCGAGGATGGCCAGGAGGGGCTGGAGGACGGTCAGGTTGGCCCTGAACTCCTCCAGCGAGGCGCAGGCGTGGAGCACGAACTCGGTCCCCTCGATGGCCCGGGCCATCTGCTCCCGCGCCTCAGGATGGCGGCAATAAACCAGGAGGTCAGCCATCGGCGTGCTTCCGGATGTGCCGGGCCAGCGCCCCCACCGAGGCGAAGGCCTCCTTGGCCAGGGCCTCGTCGGAGAGGCGGATCTTGTATCGTTGCTCCACGTGCATGGCCAGTTCCAGGGCGTCCACCGAGTCGAGGCCCAGCCCCTCCCCGAAGAGGGGCTCCTCGTCCCCGATGTCGTCCGGCTTGACGTCCTCCAGCCGGAGCTTGTCCACGATCATCGTCTTGAGTTCCTTCAGCAGGTCGGCATATTCCATAGATTGTCCTCGGGATGAAAATAGCGCATGCCCACCGCGATGTCAAGCGGGCCCGGCCCCCAGGAGCCGGATGGCGGGAAAGGCAGGCGGCCGGGAGGGGTGGAACTTGAGCAATTTATGGATGAACCCCCCCTCGGAGGCCTCGGCCAGCGGCCATCCCCGTTCCACCAAACCGTCCGCCACCCGGTCCCACCGCATCGGCCGGCTGAGGATGCCGCCCAGGAGGTCCTCGGCCTCATCCGCCGTGCTCACCGGCTCCCCCGTGAAAGGGCTCAAAAAGGGGAGGGCCGGGGGGCGCAGGCTGCGCCAGAGGCCCCGCTCCTCCCAGGCGGCCCTGGAGACGAAATCCAAAAGCGGCGAATGGATGGCCCAGGCCGAGGGGAGGCGGAACATCTGGAGGGCGCGGGGACGCAGGTCCATCTCCGCCCGGGCGATCGCCTCGGGCGTGCCGGTGAGCGTCCAGGAGTGGGGACCGTTGACCACCCCCACGGCGAGGTCATCGTGGCCGTCGGCGTACTCCTCCCCCGCCCCCGCCTCCATCCCCCCCACGGCGAGCATCCCCCCCCGGTGTCGGGCCTCTTCGATCCGCTCCCGGTTGAACTTCAGAATGGCAAGGGCGTCCTCGAAGGGGAGGGCCCCGGCGACGGCGAGCCCGGCGAAGACCCCCACGCTGTACCCCGCCACCGCCGCGGGGACGCGCCCCCGCTCCCTCAGCGCCCCGGCCAGGGCGCAGGCGTACCAGGTGAGGAGGGGCTGGCTGCAATCGCCCTCGTGGAGCTTCTCCTCGGGTCCCTCCAGCAGGACCCGCCGCAGGGGGGCGCCCCAGACCGCCTCGGTCCGCTCCAGCATCTCCGACGCCGGCGGGAACTCCTCCAGGAGGGCGCGCCCCATCCCCAACGTCTCGGCCATCTGGCCGGGGACGATGAAAGCGAAGGGGCGGTCAATAAAACCGTTCATCGTTCAGCGCAGAGGCGTAGAGGCGCAAAGGCGTAGTGCGTAGTGGCGTAGAGGCGCAAAGGCGTAGTGCGCAGTGGCGTAGAGGCGTAGTGGCGTAGAGGCGCAAAGGCGCAAAGGCGTAGGGCGTAGTGCGTAGTGGCGTAGAGGCGCAAAGGCGTAGGGCGTAGTGGCGTAGTGGCGTAGAGGCGCAGATGCGTAGTTCGTAAATCATGCAAGCGTAATGGTGCGGAATGCAGCCGCCCCGATCCCTGTCGGGACGGGGCGCGGGATTTTTTTCTTCCCAGCGTTCCATAGTTCCGGCCTTCCCGCGTTCCCGCATTCCCGCCTTACCGCCGGTTCAACCGCACGAAATGCGCAATCGTCCGGTCAAAGGTGGCCTCGGCCTCGGCGTCGAAATAGCACGCCGGCAGCTCCCCCATCCGCCTGTGGTAGAGGAGGCACTCACAGCAGATCCCCTTGCGGGGGCAGGGCTCGTAGGTGCAGTTGCAGGACGCCATGTTCTTTTTCTGCGAGCATTCCTTCATGGTCGGCCTCCGGCGTCAGGATGGGCGGATCGAGTGCAGCCCTTTCGAGGCCATTTCCGCGGCAAAGGCCTCGCATCCGATGGCGCGGACGCGCAGGACGCACGCCCGGCGGTCGGACCGGAACAGCAGGGCGAAGACCCTGGAGATGATGGTGTTGAATTTCCGGCAGTCGGCGGGATCGGGGTAATCCCCGCAGTCCGCGCAGGTGGCGAACCCGTGCTTGATACAGCAGGCCCGCACCTTGCACCAGTCGCGCTTGGCGCTATCGCGGCAGCCGGGGCACTTCTCCTTCAAATAGGCCTTGCACGCCCCGCAGTAGAGGCCGCAGAAGGCCACGAGGTTCTTGTCGGCGGTAATGGCTTTCATGGCGATCATTATAATTCCAACCGCCCCGTCATCACCGTCACGGCGTGGCCGCCGATGCGGACGCGGTCGTTCCGCAGTTCGCACCAGAGCTCCCCGCCCCGGTCGGACACCTGGAGGGCGTGGAGGTCCGGCTTGCCGAGGCGCCCGGCCCAGAAGGGGGAGAGCACCGTGTGGGCGCTCCCCGTGACCGGGTCCTCATTGATGCCGACGGCGGGGGCGAAAAACCGCGAGACGAAGTCCGATCGGGTCCCGGGGGCGGTGGCGATGAGGCCGTGAACGGGGAGGCGCCCCAGCGCCGCGAAATCGGGCCGCAGGGCGCGGACCTCATCCTCCGAGCCGAAGAGGGCCAGCCAGTAGTCGCTCCAGCAATGGAACTCCGCCGGAGCACGCCCCAGCGCCTCCGCCAGTCCCGCGGGCACCGCCGCCGGATTCGGGGCCCGGGCGGGGAAATCGAGGACCAACCGCTCCCCCTCCCGCTCCACCCCCAGCGGGCCGCCGGCCGAGGCGAAGGGGACGCGCCCCCCCACGAACCCCAGGTGCCTGAACAATACATGCCCCGAGGCCAGGGTGGCGTGGCCGCACAGCTCCACCTCCACGGCGGGGGTGAACCACCGGATGCGGTAGTGGTCCTCCTCCCACGCGAAGAAGGCGGTCTCGGAGAGATTGTTCTCCCGGGCGATCTTCTGGAGGAGGGCGTCCGGCGGCCATAGCTCCAACGGGCACACCGCCGCCGGGTTCCCCTCGAAGGGATGTTCGGTGAACGCGTCCACATGGTAAAGCGGGATGATCATGGCGGTCTCCTTTTCAAGATTGTTTCAAGTTCCAGGTTTCAGGTTCCAGGTTTCAGGTCGAATAACCGCGCTCTTCCTTTCCGGATTGGACATCGCACTTGGACTTGAAACTTGAAACCTGGAACCTGAAACCCGGCAGGTAAAGGTCATAGGCGCTCTTTGAGGATCGTCTCGAGATCGCCGGGGGAGAGGACGACCGGATTGTCCTTGCACCCCGTCGCCGCGGCGAGGCCGGGGAGGTCCGCCTCCGTCACCCCGAACTCCCCCAGCCGGGGCAGGCACAACGCGCGGGCCCACTCGTCGAGCAGACCCAGCAGGCCGTCCAGGTCCGCCCCCAGGTCCCTCCCCTCACGCCCCGTCAAATGGCGCCCCGCCCGGGCGATCTTGGCCAGGTGCCGCACCTCGCCCCCCTCCTTCAGCCGCTCGACCGTGGCCCTCAGGCAGGGCCCCGCCAGCGTCCCGCACAGCGCGCCATGGGGAATGGAGAACCGCC
Source organism: Holophagales bacterium UBA2201 (assembly GCA_002327305.1). Classification (GTDB taxonomy): domain Bacteria; phylum Acidobacteriota; class Thermoanaerobaculia; order UBA2201; family UBA2201; genus UBA2201. The sequence goes on from DCUZ01000101.1 coordinate 8,274, forward strand.
CGCCCACGCTGGAGGCGAACCCGTGGACCACCCCCAAGCCGGCGTTGGTCAGGGTGATGCCGGAGCAATACGCGGCGTAGGCCATGCGCGACCGCGCCTCCAGGTCCGTGCCGTCGGCATAGGCCGCCGGCAGGGCCCGCCCCGCCGCCGCCAGCCCCGCTTCGGCCAGGGCGTCGGTGAGCGGGTTGGCCTTGAGCGAGACATACGATTCGAGGAGTTGGGTCACGGCGTCCATCCCGCACGCGGCGGTCAGCGGCGGCGGGCACGAGCGGTGCAGTTCGGGGTCCACCACCGCGGCGTCGGGCATCAGGGCGTCGTGGCGCAGGGAGCGCTTGAACCCTCCGGGCCCCACCCGGCTGATCACGGCGTTTCTCGCCGCCTCGCTCCCCGTCCCGGCGGTGGTGGGGACCGCGATGAAGGGGAGGCGCCGGCCGTCGAAGGGCCGCGTCCCCACCCCCTCCAAAAAATCCCCCACCGATCCCTCGTGGACCAGCATGGCGGCCACGGCCTTCCCGGCGTCGAGGACGCTCCCGCCGCCGACGGCGACGACGCACGCGATTTCCTCCCCCCGGCGGCGCGCCGCGATGGAATCCACCAGCTCCGGCGTCGGCTCCCCGGCGACCTCGGCGGCGGACACGGCGATCCCCGCCCCCTCCAACCCCCCGGCGATCGCGCCGAGGGCGCCCGAGGCCCACAGCGAGGCCCGCCCCGTCACCAGCAGGCACCGCGTCCCGTGCCGGCGGACCAGGCCGGGCAGTTCAGCCGCCTTCCCCGCTCCGAAAAGGAGGAGGGAAGGGACGCGGAAGTCGAACGGCGTCATGGCCATGGCGAAAACCCGGGACCGGCACATGCAAAGCGAAGCGCCGGCTGGACGAAACCGATGGCTCTACCGATCATTTTTCCGGGTCGGGAGCTCTTGGCTCGCCTGCGCCAAGCCCGGTAGGGTCTCGACGATCTCCAACCGCTCGATCCCGTTTTCCTCGAATTCGCGCGCATAGTGCTCGCGAAAGGGGTCTTCTCCCTTCATGCGCTCCAGCGGCTCCATGGCCTGAACGCGCTCCAGGCCGTGCAGGCGGACCATGTCGCGGCGGACGAGCCGGGCCTCCAATGTCTCCCAGAAGGCGTCCTCGGAATACTGGTCCAGGATGGCGAGGTGGGGATCGCTTTCGTCAAACTCATCCGTGGGGTAGTGATGGCCCTGCGGGCCGTGTTGCTCGACCAGGTGCCCGCAGCCGAAGTCCTTGGCCAGGGCCAGGAACCTCTGCTGCACTTCCCAATAGGGCCCCGATTCGCCGTCGGTTTCGGTGTTGTACGCCTCATTGACCCACTGGGCGATCTCCAGCATCGTCAACAGCGTCCGGTACTCCTTGTTCGTGATGTTCACCTTCATCGTTGGGCTCCTTCATGATCCATGCGGTCATGGCTAAAATGGGAACTGTGGGGCTGTTGGCATAAATAGGGACTGCCTCTATTTTTCATGATGCTTCTTGAGCAGATCGCGGTACTTCAGGAAACCTTTGGAGCCGAGGAGGTTGACGATCTCGTCTGCCAGGACGCGGGCTTCTGGTTTTTCATGGGCGAGGCCTTGGTTGAGGACCTGCCAGGCGGCGCCCTCCTCTCTTGGCACAAGAGCCCAGTATTCATCCTGCCATTCCACAATTCGCTTGAAGCATCGGAGGGTTTCCATGGGGTAGTCTTGAATGGTGCTTTTCATCTGATCTATGACATGGAAGCTTAATTGACCCAAACCCGTAATTCGCAGGATCTTTTCAAGGTAGCCAAAGGTCCAATCATCACCGAATTTCCCGGCCCTAAACCACCAGGCAAAATTCACGAGTTCCTCTTTCGGAACCTTATCAATTCCACCGCATTTTTCAATTCTCCATTCCCACAGAGGCTTGAACTGCGCCACTAATTCCTGCTCGTTTTCATGCCTGCCGGTCATTCCATTGCCAATGGTGAATATCGCATGGGCCGTCAAGCCGGCATTGGCCGAATCGAAAAACAGATCCACAAGATCGCCTTCGGCGAGTGTCACCTTTCCAATTGCGTACAAGGACATCACCTGCCCGGCAAGTTTGAATTCCGGAGTGGTGTGATCGTCTCTTTCAAACCCCTTTCCTTTAAGCGCCCGGACTTCCGCGAAATAGATGTCCTTTAAGAGGGCATAGGTGGGGCCGAGACTTGCCCTGGAATAGCTCAGGAAAGTGCTCCACGCCGCCAAGCGGAGATTCCGAAGTGCGGGATCCTCCGGGAAGACGGCGGGGATCATGCTCTTCGTCCATTCAGGATCGAAATAGTTCAACAGCGGGAGCCAATCGCCGAACACCGCATGATCGGTTTCAGAATAATAAAATGGACCTTCCGCGTTGCCCAGGTGTGCTTCCCACACCGCCTTGATTTCAGGAAGGTCCGCCATGGTCGCTTCTCGCTCCTGCATAATCTTAATGTTCCTTTTCACCCAAACCGAATAATGCATCATGGCATGGAGCGCCTTGCCACGAGTCGTGTTTATGGAAAGGGTCAGGTAATCCATATTTTTCCCGCCGTATTGGGTTTCATAGTCCGCATTCGGTTCCAAATCGGCGGCAAGGGGCTCCAAAATCTGCCATATTTGGGAGCGCAGTTCAATCGGCGGATTATTATCCCGCAGGAAGAACAATTCGATAAGATCCCCAATCGCCTGCCTGGGATAATGCCAACTTTGATCCTCGTCAAAATGCCGCAGTTTCTCCTCCCCTTCTGCGGCGGGTTGATCAACCACCCACTTGCACAGCTTGAGAACTTGTTCATATGGAATGGCCCGCTGGTTTCTTAAGGCATCCGAAAAGCCATGGATTAAATGACGCACATAGATGCGATCTATTTCCGGCACCATGAACTCTTCTATCAATGCCACATATTTATCGGGATCTTCCGCCACTATCTTCGCCAATTCCCTTCCAAGCCCTTCAGGTGACGGTTCAAATACCTCATCGGATAGAATCTCTTCTTTCGGGGCCTTCCACCCTTTTAAATAGGCAGCAAGCTCTTCCACCGACATTTCAGAGAGCTTTTGGGCTGGCGCCGGACTGGTCGGCCCCGTCTTCCACCCGCTCATCCAGAAATGGAAATCCGGATGGTGCGCCGGGCCAAGTTCTTTGGCGAGAGCTTTAAATCGTAATTTCCATTTGCCTTCCAAATATTCTTGAACAGGAATCAGTTTCTTGTACTGCCACCACTTGATTCTCATTGCTTTGTGCTCTTCGGCCAGGTCGGGCTCGTTTTCAGAGAGGCGCTCCCTACGCTTCCGCGCTTCTTCTATCCAAACCAGTATGGCATTTCTTTCTTCGGTCGGCAATTTGCCGAAATGCTTCCGCATCAAATGAAAATACTCATGGTGGATGAAGGTTGAATTGAACTTATCTTCGTTGGCAAGCCGCTCTTTGATCATCTCCAAGGGTGGTTCTTCAATTATAGTCAGCAAATACAATGCGATGCGCTTAAAAATAGACCATTTTCTTGCCTCAAGCGCCTGGACTATATTGGGCAATTCGCCGGGTTTCTCCTTGCATACCTTTTCGGCGGCATCCCGAACGGCCACGATCAAAGGGCAGGAAATATGGAAATCATGATTTTGATCATGATCCTCTATCGCGGGCCGCCAAATGGAGGATATGTCCACTCCTTTCGCTTCCTCAACGCTCTTCTTTACGGAATATTCAATAGCTTTCTGAAGCAGTTCACAGAGCATGGCAAAGGTGTCTTGAGGCGCTGCTTTTATTAAATCGGAAATGTTATCTTTCAGTATTTCATCATAATGATAGCGATCAAAGCGAATTGTTGGCTCAAGCTTTCTGTCAGTTATGCGATCCGTTTCCTCCATTTTTTCATTAGCTTTAGGATCGGGCAGAACTTCAAGAAGAACAATGGCCAGGCCCAAGGCGGCTGCAAGCTCGCCCTCCTTGGCTAACTTGGATATCAGCTTGCCCAGCTCCATTTCCAAGATGCCATGCATTTGTGTTTGACTTTTTAGCCACTTGCTCATTTTGATAGCCCATTCTGCCGCAAAAGCCGCTGGCATTATTTGGGCTGCTTCTGTAAAATCAGTTAAAACAAAGAAATTGTCTGTATTTATGCTTTGCGCAATTCTAATAACTGCCTCTGGGGTCTTTTCTGCCATTCTATAAAGATAGCGCGATTGTGGCCATATCGGCGCGCCAATTATGCGTCCCTCTGAATCCCTATATGCAGCAGGAGGATCATTAAATAGGCCTCGCTCTTTAAGGGGAATTATCCATGAATCATCATTTAATTTAGAAAAGAAATATTCATAATTGATGGCACGTTTTGCCATCAATTTAATTGCTTTTTCCACCTGTTCTTGTTTAGGCATTATCACTACTCTCATTCAATACTTCATCTATCTCGGCAATATCGTTAAAAATGCGAGGTTTTAGTCTATCTATTAAAAACATCTCCATTTGATATAAGTATTCTTTAAATTCCTTTGGCTCTGCGATGGCATTATGATGCGCAATCTTTATGAAATAATCTTTAATTATGTTATAAAACTTTACGTTCAATTCTTCAATAGCTTTTGGAACCTTATGCTTTGCTGGATCAAGGGCTCGAAATGTTTCCTTCAATTGCTCGCTTCGCGTAGATGTATTTTTTTCGTACCATATGAAGAATTTGTCTATCTTCTTCTTTAGACTTCTATTTTCTGACGTGCTGCAAAGTGGGCCCAACTTTTTCCAGGAACTGTAAAGTTGTCGGCATTTTGGCCCTAAAGCCTCGGAAGGCTTAATTTTTATGTCAACAATAAGCGGAATCATTTGCATAAGCTCGCGCAAATTATGTGCTGAAAGACACAATCTGTCAGGGTTATCATATTGCTTCAGTACGCAGATTGCACTATAGTAAATAGCGGCCAGACCTGTATCTTTTTCAAAAAGACATTTGCGCAACGATTCTTGCTGCGAATCAAGCACAGTAAAAGGGTTTGAATTGCTCATGATGCTCCTTGAAAAGCGCGATCGAGAATGGACGGCATCAGGGCATCTAATTCGGCGGCGGATTCGGCCTGGAGGCGCTTTAATTTGTCCATCTTGGCTTGGAGAGCATCCAGCTCGGCGACGATACAGCGCTGGTCTTCAAGCAACGGCAGAGAGATTTTAAGTTCCTTGATCATCTTGCCATTCCAATTTGGTTGTGCACCACCCTTCGCATCTTCACGCAATTCAAGATAAAGACTTCGAAGCCATAATTGAAGAAATCTTGGATCTAGCTTCGCTCGATTAGGGAAAATGGCACAGCATGCCTGATTTGTTGTTGCAGGGATTAATAGCCTGCCAGTACGGCCTCGCGTTTGGCCTTGGCCATATAGTGCTACAAGAACAGTTTGGGGAGGGTATAATTTGGCGCTGCTATTTTCCATCCCTGCTTTAGTAATGTACTCTTCAGTACTATTGACATCACCATCAATCAATTCTCCGGTCTTGACCCAGGGAATGCTACCATTCCAAAAAGCTGGATTATCCCTAGATGGTGTGCCTCCAGAAGTAACTTTTGTAATAGATCCAAGCGCTTCCTGAGGATACGAGCTTTGCAGAAGCTTAATTCGCACTGCTCTCATCGCAGAATAGATAAGTGCTTCAGCCTCAATTATTACCTGCTGGCGGAGTTCTCTTGCCCGCTCTATCTCGCCAGCCAGGGCCTCGATCCGCGCCACGATCCGCCGCTGCTCGGGCAGGGGTGGGAGGAGGATGGGAACAGGCAAAAGGCGCTTTGCCTTGAGTTCTGTTTTTATTCCGCCTGGCACGTATTCCATCAGGATTTCACGAAAAGCATTGCTCCGAAGAAGCCACCACAAGAAACGAACATCAACTTTAGTGGTATTTGGAATATAAGAACCATAGTGGATCGTGGCGGCGATAGGTTCATCCGTTGAAGGATCATAGATAGCTATGGCGCCTTTGGCGGCATTGATTCCGGAAATAACGAAGTCGCCCGGACGAATCAGTATCATGCCGGTTTTTGTTTCTGAGTCGTTCCGAAGTTCTATTTTTCCTTCGTTGAAACCGATCTTCGCAAGAACCCTGATCTTGCCTAATTCAATATCTCCTGGAGCGGGTCGTTCCTGCCTTTCCGTCACCACCTCCCCCAACCTCACCTTCGGCCAGGGCGCGGTCATGCCACCACCCGCTCGTAGCTCGTAGCTTGAAGCTCGTAGCGCGCGAGAAGGGGACAGTCCTTCACGCCCCCACCCTCAAAATAGGGACAGGCAACGGTTTCGGCGTCCACCCTCCCGGGAAAGCGGGGACAGTCCACGCCACCCTTTCCCCCGCCACGGTACAGTCCCCGTTTTCCCCCCGAAACCAAGCCAGTCCCTATTTTCCACCCGGGCCAGGGGACGGTCAAGGCACTGCCTCCCACCCGTAGCTCGTAGCTGGCAGCTCGCAGCCGGGGAAAAGACTATGCTGCTGAACTACCGAGGATTTCTCGGTACTTGCCTTGCGAACAAACTCCCCGGCTTCAACTGGTGCATTTATTGCACAGGTTGGATCGGCGAAGGAATGTGCAAAAAATGCACATTCCGAAAATGCATCCAACTCCCCGCCCCGGCCGATATGATGGCCGGTCATTTCAGGGCCTCCAGTGTCCTGCGGGCCTGTGCCATGACGGCGGCGAATTTCCGAATCACCGATTCGGAAATATGCGGCACGGATAATTTCCGCTACGCTGTCGCGGAAATCTGATGATTGGCTTCGCCCAGATTCGCCAGACAGTGTCTGGCAAATCCGTAATTGTGCAGACGCTGTCCGCGCAATCTTGGGAAAGATATTCTTTGAGGGGTTGAAGACCCGGCCTACATGATATTTCACGATTTCTTCCTCAGCAGCGCCTGAATCTCGCCCACGATGGCGATGATCTTCTTTTCCTTTTCCAAAATCCCCGCGGCCAATTGCTCGGGGGGCAGGTGGGTGATGTCTTCCTTCGTGCTGGGGTTTTTGCGATCCAGGTTGAAGTTGTTCGCCGCGATCTCCGAGGCTTTGACCTTCCAGGCCCGATCGCTGCCTTTGCGCCTGCCCCACCACTGGAGGCAGGGCTGGAACTCCTCGAACTGGAGGGGCATGGTCTTGGTGTAATTCTTGCGTCCCTGCGGCAGGGGGTGCTCGTAATACCACACTTCCCGGGTGGGGCCGGAGCGGTCGAAGAAGAGGACATTGGTGGGGATGCTGGTGTAGGGGGCGAAGACACCGTTGGGGAGCCGCAGAATGGTGTGGAGGTTGAACTCGCGGAGCAGCTCCTCCTTGATGCGGGCGCAGACGCCGTCGCCGAAGAGGGTGCCGTTGGGGACGACCACGGCGGCCCGGGCGGCGGGGAAACCGCTTTTGGGTTGTTTGCGCAGTTTGCGCATGATGAGCTGGAGGAACAGGAGGGCCGTCTCGGCGGTTTGCTTGTCCTCGGGGAAATTGCGCTGGATCCCCTTCTCCTCCTCTCCGCCGAAGGGCGGATTGGTCATGATGATGTCCACGCGGTCCCGCTCGCCGAGCTCGCGCAGGTTGAAGCGCAGGGAGTTGAGGGGATCGATGCGGGGGAATTCCAGGCCGTGGAGGAGAAGGTTCATCTGGCAAAGGAGGTAGGGCAGGGATTTGGCCTCGCCGCCCAAAATTGATTTTCGTTGAAGGATTCCGTAATCTTCCTTGGTTTTGCACTGGGCGGCCAAATGCTCGAACGCCTCCACCAGGAACCCGCCCGTACCGGCCGCGGGATCTTCCATGGTTTCGCCCAGGCGGGGATCGATGACGCTGACGATCAGGCGGATGAGCGGGCGAGGGGTGTAGAACTCGCCGGAATCCCCCGCCGCGTCGCGCATCTCCTTGAGCATGGACTCGTAGAGGCGGGCGAGGGTGTGGATCTCCTCGGAGGCGGTGAAGTGGATGCCGTTGACCTTGTTGATGACGTCCCGCAGGAGGTAGCCGTTGATCATACGGTTGACGGTGCCGCGAAAGACGGTGGCGATGGTGTCGCGCCGGTCGCCGCCGTCGTCCCCCTGGAGGGAGCGCAGGTACTTGAAGAGCCCCATGCCGCGTTTGCCGTCGGGGCGCTCGGCCTCGTCCTGGTTGACGAAGGCGATGAGGGGGTCGCCGGTGATGCCGTCCTCGGCGGCCGCCCAATCCCGCCAGCGATAGGGCTTCTCGATGGCGGGGATGAACTTGCCGCCCTTCATGCGCGATTCGGTCTCGCGCAGAGTCTCCATGTCGTCCAGGAATTTGAGGAACAGGAGCCAGGTGAGCATGGGAAGGCGGTCTAAGTCCCCATTGAGCCCCTTGTCCTTGCGCATGATGTCCCGGCACGACTTGACGATGGACCCCAACTGCTGGGCGGTGGTGAGGGGAGCGGAAGCTATTTTTGTTCCTCTTGGCATGGATGGCCTTTCCTAAGCAACGTAGATCAGCGATTGCAATTTCGCCACGGCTTCCTTGAGTTTCTCCGGCCCGCCAAAGAGGCGCGCGATCTCCATGACATTGCCGTGCTCCGAGAGGGGCGGGACCTTTAGGATGTCCGGGATGGAGAACTGGGCATCGCCGTGCTCGGCGTATTTTTCAAGCAACTCGTCCAGGACCTGCCGGGCCTCGGGGGTGTAGCGTTCGAAGAAGTCGGGCTTCTGCCGTTTCAGCAGTTCCGCCCGCTCCCGCCGGGTGCGCAGGGGGGCGTTGAAGGCGATGTTGCAGAGGAGGTAGAAGGGGTCGGCCTCCGGCCGGCCGGTGACGCGGGCCAGGGCGTCGAAGGAGATGCCGCGCTCCTCCAGAAGGGCGATGATGCGGCTCCGCTCCTCGGCGTCGGTCCACTTGGACCGCAGGGCGGCCGCCGAGGGGGCCATGGAGCGCACAGCATCGCCGGTGTAGTCGGTGAACTTGACGGGTTTCAGGCGGTTGCCGTCCTTGTCCAGCATATAGACCACATCGGCCAGGATCTCCACCGCCACGCCGGAGACGTAGAACTTGCGGGGCTTATCATCCCCGTCGCCGCCGGTGAATCCGCCGTCGCCTTCCAGATCCTCATCCGTCAGGATTGGTCGTTCCGTGATGGTCCGCTTCTTCTCCCGTCCCTGCTCGTCCAACTCGGTCTCCTCGATCAGGGCGGGCTCGCCGTCGAACTCGGGGTCGGCGAAGAGGCGCGTGGCGCTGCCGGTGTAATCCAGGATGGTGAAATAGAACTTGCCGTAGTCGCCCCGCACCCGGCTCCCCCGACCGATGATCTGTTTGAATTCCGTCATGGAATTGATGACGGAAAAGAGGGCGATGTTCTTGCAGGTGGGGATATCCACGCCGGTGGTGAGCAGTTTGGAGGTGGTGGCGATGACGGGGGTGGCGGATTCCACATCCATGAAACGGCCCAGGTGGCCGCGGCCGACTTCCCCCTCTTCCGAAACGATGCGGACCACGTAGTCGGGCGTCTCCCGCACCCGGTCCGAATTGAGATTGACCAGGGCCTGGCGCATCTGGTCCGCGTGTTCCTGGTCCACGCAAAATACGATGGTCTTGCCAAGGCGGTCGGTGGCCTTGAGATGGTCCGTAAGATGGCGGGCGACGGCCTCGGTGCGGGAGCGCAGGGAGAGCGTGTGCTCGAAATCCTTGGTCAGGAAGGTTCCTTCGGGGAGCGGCCGCCCGTGGTCGTCCAGTTGCCCCTTTTCCGGCGTGTAGCCCGTGGCGTCCACGGTTGTAATGACGCGATGGACTTTGTAGGGGGCAAGGAAGCCGTCCTCGATCCCCTGCTTCAGACTGTAGGTATAGACGGGATTGCCGAAGTAATGGTAGGTGTCGGCGTTGTCGTCCCGCTTGGGCGTGGCGGTCATGCCGAGCTGGGCGGCGGGCTGGAAGTATTCCAAAATGACGCGCCAGTTGCTCTCATCTTTGGCCGACCCGCGGTGGCACTCGTCCACGATGATGAGGTCGAAAAAATCGGGCGGATATTTGCGGAAGAGGCCCGGGCGGTTGGCGTCCTCGGCGATGGCCTGGTAGGTGGCGAAATAGATTTCGCGGCTCTTGAGGGCCCTCCCCTTAATCTTATGCCGCGCGTCGCCCAGGACAGCGAAGTCCTTGTCCTTGGGATCGTCCACCAGGACATTGCGGTCGGAAAGGTAGAGGACGCGGGGCCGGTTGTGGTCGCCGCGCAGGTTCCAGTGGTGTTCCCACAGGCGATGAACGATCTGGAAGGCGATGAAGGTCTTGCCCGTGCCGGTGGCGAGGGTGAGGAGAACGCGCTTGCGTCCCTCCAAAATGGACTTGAGAGCCAGGTTGACGGCGAGTTCCTGGTAGTAACGGGGCGGCTTGCCGGGGATGGCGCTGAACGGCTTGAGGAGGGCCTCCTTGATGCCGTCGGGGATCTTCTCCCGGGTCTTCTGCCGCTCCCACAGTTCTTTGGGCGAAGGGAAGGCGGTCAATTCCCTCTGTCGTCCCGTGATGAAGTCGTGCTCGATGATGGCCCTGCCGTTGGTGGCATAGGCGAAGTTCAGGCGCAGGGTCTGGGCGTAGTCCATGGCCTGCTGGAGGCCGTCCCCGGCATTTTTGTAGGCGGCCTTCGCCTCCACCACGGCGATGGGCCAGTTGCGCCCCATGGTGAGCAGGTAGTCGGCGCGCTTCTGTTTGCGGCGGTGGACGATGTTCTCGATGACGACGATGCGGCCGTCGGTGAAGGTGCGCTGTTCGCGGATCTGGTCGTCCGTCCACCCCGCAGCGTAAAGCTTGGGAAGGACGAACTTGCGGCAGGTGTCGGCTTCGCTTAAGCCCATTCGTATGATGCCCGTTGAATTCGCTTGGGAGAAATCATAACCTGCGCCACTAATGCCCCCTTTGCCAGCAAGTTAGGCGATTCCAAGTGATGTCACTATACTCCCATGGATGGGGGAGGGTCAAGGGCTGCGCGAGACATTCCGGCAAACGCTTAAATAAGCAAGTCCTTGAAACTGAGGCGCTTTCGTCCGATTTTGGAGTGCGCATCGGCAAACCCTTTAATAAAGGCATGGCATCAGGCGGGCGTTGATGTCCACTTCCCTGCCTGGTAGAATAGCCGCGTACCCCCTCCGGAGATAGCATCTCCGGACCGACGCTCTCCTCGCTGAGAGCGTTTCTTTTTTCTCCAGCAATCTTGTCTCCATTCCTCATGCGATCACCCGGCTTTCCTCATCTCTTTCAGCAGCTGCGCCTCCTGGATCTCCGGGGGCAGGAGATTCAAAACCGATCCCTTCAGCGCGTTGAGGTTGGCTCGGGGCAGTATCCCGTTGTGCTGAAGGATGCCTACCACCACACCGGGATGCAGGTCGTGTTCGACAGCGCATCGCGCCACCAGGGCGCGGGATTTGAAGGTGACATTCTTAAAGCAGGCCAGGACCTCCCGCTCCTTCAGCCACACGGCGGCCTTGCGGTCCGCCGCGCGTTCCTGGGCGGTTTCCAACTGATCCAGGCGGTCGATGAAGCACTCGTCCATGCCCTTGAAATGCAGAAGCAGATGGGCCAGTTCATGCGCCATCGTGAACCAGAAATGGTCTATGCGGTCATAGCGGCCGGTATAGACGATCACGGGATTCCGACCGTCCATAAACGCCGCTCCGTCGGCATAGGTCTTGGGGAGATGCCCAAGGACGAGAAACTTGACTCCGGCGGCGCTGAGGTCCTTGATGAATCTCGCCGGCCCCTCCACGCTCAAAGTGAGACGATGCAAATTGTCACCAATGGTCTCCAACGCTCTGGGCCGATAGGCGCTACCATCCATCCGAGACGCGCACCGACGGGCCATGTGAAGCCAGGCCTGGGCAAAATAGGGGTTATATCCTGCGAATGCCGCTGATTTGCGGAACTTGGATTGAATGCCCTTGTCCATGAAGCCGAAATCGAGGTCCTGGATCCCCCAAAAGCGCTTTACCTCCTCTTCAAGGACCGAGAGTGGCTTCGACGCCTTGATCCATCCCCTCTTGACCATTTCCCCAATGGGCATATGGGCGTAGATATAGGCCCGTTTGCCTACCTCCTTGATGGCGTAATCCTGGCGGCGTTCCCGCAATCGGTAATTCGCGTCCAGGTTCAGCCAAAATTGGGGCGACTGACCGAAGGCCATCCCCAGCTTTTGGGCGGTCTCGATGGTGATCGCCTGTTTGCTGCGGATGATCTCGTTGATCGCCTTCAGCGACATATTGAGGATGGCTGCCAGGTCCTCCTGCCGCCAGTGGCGAGCCTCCAGCTCCTCTTTGATGAACTCCCCGGGGCCGATGTTGTAGGCCGGGTTTTTATTTTCTACCATTTTGCTCCTCCATACCGCAGCTCCCGCCGCAACCCATTGAAAGCGGGAGAGGGCGGCTCCCTCTCCCGCCAGGCGGAGTGAATCCGCCCGGTGCCACCCTCTCCCCAAGGCGGCGCTCACCCGCGCTCGCCTTAATGCAATTCCTGTTGAAAAATGACACGCTGAAGCGCGAAAGTTCGTCAGGAATAGCATAATGAGCCGATAACTTCACGATGCTGACGGTCCCCCGCGTCCTTGCTTTATCCTCAAATTCGATCTCAAATTCCAGGCGATACTGGTCATTGATGCGAAGCGAAAAGCGGTTCTCATGCCCCTGCAATCTCTTGAAATGAAGGCTGGCGGAATGCTGGAGATCATGGATGCTCTCCGCCGCTTCCAGGATTTGCACGCGTTGGCAGAACTTGCGGACCAACCCGGCGGGTAGTTTTCCCTTGCGGGAATGGCCCGTCATGAAAAGCGCCTCCAAGTGCGGATCGCCGAAGAGGACTTGCATGGGTGTATGTCCTTTGTTAGTGTAGGCCCCGCCGAGCTTGTTGTCAAGTGGAATTTTACTTTATATGTAATAGCGTTATTCAGTAATGCATGTTGACGACAACGCAGGGAGAGGCATCTCATTATTTTTCAGCGAGAAATGATGGATCATTGTCGGAAATGCTTATTATTCATTAAATTGCCCGGCGTGCAATTGAACCCCGCTCCCGAATCTGCGATAATCCCCCCATGGAAATGAATGTCCTGAAACGCTACGTCTCCCCCGAGATGCTGGAATTGTTCGCCGACAAAAACCGCGCCCTGGTCTGGCGGCGGATCTGGGTGGCCCTGGCCCGGGCCCAGCGGGAGGCGGGGCTGGACCTTCCCGAGGCGGCCATCGCCGCCATGGAGGCCAACCTCGCCTCGATTAATTTGAAGCGGGTGGAGGAACTGGAGCGGGACCTTCGGCACGACGTCATGGCCCACATCCACCACTTCGCCGAGGTGGCGCCGGAGGCCAAGCCCTACCTCCATCTGGGGGCCACCTCCTGCGACATCACCGACAACGCCGACCTCATCCTCGCGCGCGAGGCCCTGCGCCTCCTGCACGGAAAACTCCGGACCCTCCTGTTCCACCTGCGGGCGCTGGCCCTGGAGCACCGGGACCTGCCGTGCCTGGGCTACACCCACCTGCAGGCGGCCCAGCCCACCACGATGGGGAAGCGCTTCTGCCTCTACCTGGCCGATTTCCTCAGCGACTTCCTCCTCGTCACCGACACCTGGGAGTCCCTTCCGCTGAAGGGACTGAAGGGGGCCACCGGGACGCAGGCCTCCTACCTGGCCCTCTTCGACGGCGACTGGCGGAAGGTCCTGCAGATGGAGAACCGCTTCCTCCACGCCCTGGGATTCTCCAACGCCACGCCGGTGGTGGGGCAGACCTACCCGCGCAAGATGGACAAGGAACTGGGGGACATCCTCGCGGGGATCGCCGTCTCCGCCGGGAAGATGAGCCGCGACTTCCGCATGTTGCAGGCCTTCGGCGAGGTGGCCGAACCGTTCGGGTCCAAGCAGGTGGGTTCCTCGGCCATGCCCTTCAAGCGCAATCCGATGAAGATGGAGCGGGTCACCTCGTTGTCGAGGTACATGCTCAATCTCCTGCGCGGCCTCGAGGACACCGCCGCCGAGCAGTTCCTGGAGCGCACCCTCGACGACAGCGCCCTCCGCCGCCTCACCCTCCCGATGGGGTTCTTCATGGCCGACGCCGTCCTGCGCCTCTGCATCGTCACGGCGGCCGGGGCCCAGGTGCGCAAGGAGGTCATCGCCCGGCGGTTCAAGGCGCAGGCCCCCTTCCTGGTCATCGAGACCCTTCTGATGGAATGGGTCAAACGGGGCGGGGACCGGCAGGAGGGGCACGAGGTCCTGCGCCAGGAGGCCATGAAGGCGCACGCCGCGGTGGAGGCGGGGAAACCCAATCCCCTCTTTAAGAACCTCCTCCGGCGCGGGGGGTTCCCGTTCACGGCCGCCGAATTGCGGGGCCTGACCCGCCCTAAAGCGCTGGTCGGGTTGGCCCCGCAACAGGCCAGGTCCTTCATCAAGGCCGCCGTGGACCCATGGCTGGAGGGGTTTACCCCCGGATCCGAAGATGTGGCGGTTTGAAGGCATTCGCCCCCGCCCGTAAAGAGTAAATGGTAAATAGTAAAGGGCTCCCCCGCCCGCCCCGAAAGAATGCAACTTGCCGCGTTCCATTCTCTATTTACTTTTTACTCTTTACTCTTTACGTTTCTCTGAAGGCCATTTACTCTTTACTATTTGCGCCTTTCACCTCAGCATTACTCTCCACACTCGACATACTTGCGCTCCGTTCATCTCCATTTACCATTTACTCTTTACTATTTACGCCTTTCCTGCCCAGACCTTCCAAGTTGACCCAATGGTGGTAAAGAGCGACTCCGCCTTTGTCCTGTCCGTCCACCCCTACCGGGAGACCAGCGCCACGGTGGCCCTCTTCACCCTGGGCGAGGGGTTGAAGCGGGCGGTGGCGAAGGGGGCGAGGCGGCCGAAGTCCAAACTGACCGCGGCGCTTTCGCCCCTCAACGAGGTCACGGTGCAGTTCTACGAATCGGAGCGCGGGTCGATGGCGACGCTGGCGGAGGCCGACCTCCTCCGCTCGGCCCTGCCCTTGGCGATAAAACTGCCCGACCCCTTTCTCCTGCACTATCTCCCCGAGGCGGTCCTCACCTTCGTCCAGGAGGGGGAGTCCAGCCCGGTCCTCTACCGCCTCCTCCGCGCCTGCCTCGACGGCCTGGAGAGGGGCCTGCCGCCCCTCCAGGTGAAGGCCTATTTCGACTTCTGGCTCCTGCGCTCCAACGGGACCCTCCCCCCGTGGCGCCGCTGTTCGTGCGGGGCCCCGGCAACCCACTGGGACCCCCGCGCCCTGAAGGCCCGGTGCGCCCGCCACGCCCCCGGCGCCCCCCCCTTCCCCGACGGCCTCCTCGATCTCCTCGCCGCCTTCCGCTCCCGTCCGCTGGGGGAGGTCCCCCCGCCCGACGCCGCCCCGGACCTCTACCGATGGCTCCTGGGGACCTTTTGCGACCTGCAGACCCACTTCCTCGGGAAGCCGCTTAAATCGTACGCTCTGAACCGTCCGTAGAGGGATGCACGGCTGCACCTCGAAACCCCCGTTTTCGTGATAAAATCCACCTCTATGAACCTTCAGAAGATCATCCTGAGTCTGTCCGGGTTCTGGGAGGAGCGGGGTTGCCTCATCGTCCAGCCCTACGACCTCGAGGTCGGCGCCGGCACCCTCCATCCCGAGACCTTCTTCCGCATCCTCACCGACCGCCCCTACCAGGTGGCCTACGTCCAGCCCAGCCGCCGCCCCGCCGACGGCCGGTACGGGGAGAACCCCTTCCGCCTGATGAAGCACCTGCAGTTCCAGGTGATCCTCAAGCCCTCCCCGCTGGAGGTGCAGGAACTCTACCTCCAAAGTCTGCGCCACATCGGCATTGATCTGGACCAGCACGACCTGCGGTTCGAGGAGGACAATTGGGAGGCCCCCACCCTCGGCGCGTGGGGCGTGGGGTGGCAGGTGCTCCTCGACGGCATGGAGATCACCCAGTTCACCTACATGCAGCAGGCCGGCGGGATGGACTGCAGGCCGGTTCCCGTGGAGTTGACCTACGGCCTGGAGCGCATCGCCATGTTCATCAACCAGGTCCCCTCCGTCTACGACACCCCCTACTCCTCCACCCTCACCTACGGCCAGGTGCGGCTGTGGGAGGAACAGGAGATCAGCAAATACTACTTCGAGGTCGCCGACGTGGCCGAGACCGCGCGGCAGTTCGACTTTTACGAGGCCGAGTCCGAGCGGTGCCTGGGGGAGAAACTGCTCCTCCCCGCCTACGAGTGCGTCCTCAAACTGTCGCACCTCTTCAACATCCTCGACGCCCGGGGCTCCGTCTCCACCACCAACCGCACCAACCTCATCCAGCGCATCCGCCACCTGGCGTTCCAATGCGCCCTCGGCTACGCGGAAAGGGGGAAGGCATGAGGCACGATTTCCTGCTGGAGGTCCTCCTGGAGGAGATGCCCGCCCCCGAGATCCCGGGGATCATGCGGGAGTTCGCGGCGAAGTTCGAGCAACTGCTGGCCGATCACCGCCTGGAGGCGGAGTCGGTGGAGGGGTTCGCCACCAGCCGCCGGTTCGGCCTCCTCGTCAAGGGGCTGGAAGCGGAGCAGAAGGCGGTGGAGGCGGAGGTGGTGGGCCCCCCGTGGAAGGTGGCCTTCGCCGACGGCGCGCCCGCCCCGGCCCTGCTGGGGTTCCTCAAGCGCGAGGGGCTGGAGGGCTTCCCCCCCGAGCAGGTGTACCGCATCGAGAACGAGCGGGGCGAGTACGCCGCCCTCAAGCGGCAGGTCCCCGCCCGTTCGGCCACCGCCATCCTCACCGAGGCCCTCCCCGGCCTCCTGCAGGCCGTCCGGGCCCGCAAACCGATGGCCTGGGGCGACGGGGCGGGACCCTACATCCGGCCCCTCCACGGCCTCGTGGCCCGACTCGACGGAGCCGATCTGCCCCTGACCTTCCTCGGCCTCGCCGCCGGCGCCGCCTCCCGCTCCCACCGCCACCACGGCAATGCCCCCGTCCCGGTGGGCGCCCCGGCCGATTATCCCGCCCTCCTGCAGGGGCACCATGTCCTGGTCCTCCCGGGGGCGCGCCGGTTGAAGATCCTGGAGGAGGCCGCGGGCCTCGCCGCCTCCGTGAACGGAAAATTCGACCCCCACGACCCCCTCCTGGACGAGTGGGTCTACTTAGCCGAGCACCCCATCGTGGTGATGGGCCGGTTCGCCGACCGGTTCCTCCAGTTGCCGGAAGAGATCCTCGTCTCGGCCCTGCGGGGCCATCAGAAGGCGGTCCCGTTGCGCGGAATGGACGGCAAGCTCCTCCCCCGCTTCCTCGCCGTCATCGACAAGCCGCCGTGCGACGCCGGAGGGATCGCCAAGGGGATCGAGTGGGTGGTGGAGGCGCGGCTGACGGACGCCTCCTTCTTCGTCACCCACGACCGCGCGGTGAAGCTCTCCGAACGGGTCCACCAACTCCAGCAGCTCTCCTACCACCCGCGGCTGGGGAATTTCCTCCAGAAGACCGGCCGCATCATGGAACTGGCCGAATACCTGGCCCACCAGACGGGGCGCAAGGAGGAGATCCCCGAGCTCCTGCGCGCGGCCAAGCTGATGAAGGCCGACCTGGCCAGCGCCACGGTGGCGGAGTTCCCCACCCTGCAGGGAAAGATCGGCGGCCTCCTGGCCGCGGGGGAGGACCTCTCCCGCGAAGCGTGCGAAGCCATCTACGACCACTACCTCCCCGAGGGCTCCGACGGGCCCTATCCCCGCAACCCCATGGGGATTCTCCTGGCCCTGGCCGACAAGATGGAGGCCATCGCCTCCCTCTTCGCCATCGAGGAACTGCCCACGGGCTCATCGGACCCCTACGCCCTTCGCCGGCAGGGGAACGGGATGATGGAGATCCTCATCGAGAAGGGGCAGGACCTGGACCTGGACCTGGCCGCCACCAAGGCGCTCCAACTGCTTTCCGGCATCCTCCCCGTGGACCAGGAGAGGAGCCTGGCGGCCCTGCGGCAGTTCTTCCGCGAGCGCCTCACCTTCGTCCTCCAGCGCCGCGGGGTGCCGGAGGACACCGTCCGCGCCGTCCTGGAGGTGCGGGCCTGCAACCCCTACGACGCCTTCCTCCGCGCCCAGGCCATCCGCCAGTACCGGGAGGAGGGTGAGTTCATCAACTTCTCCCTCGCCTTCAAGCGCATCCGCAACATGATCAAGGAGGCGCAGACCCACGAGATCGACACGGCCCTCCTCTCCGAGGCCGAGGAGCACGCCCTCTACGAGGCGTTCATCCAGGCCAAGGGGGCCTTCCTGGCCGCCTTCACCGAGCGGAACTACGCCGACGCGCTGAAGGCCATGGCCGCCCTGTCGGGGCCGCTGGAAAGTTTCTTCGGGAACGTCCTCGTCCTCACCGACAACGCCCGCATCAAGAACAACCGCCTCGCCCTCCTCCAGGCCATCTACCGCGAGTTCCTCAAGGTGGCGCAGTTCTCGCATCTGGTGGTGGAGAAGGCGCAGTACCGTTAAAAAGCAGTTTCGAGTTTCGGGTTTCAAGTTAGGGACAGAGGCGATTCACGCAAATTAGTGCTGCGGGGGCGGACCCAAGTGTCCGCCCTTTTTATTCCGCGCTGTCGTAGGGGCACAGCATGCTGTGCCCGACTGCAATGCGGCAGAAATTTAGACCCCGGATGAGTCAGCCCAGTCCCGCCCCCAATGGATAATACCTATGTAATATATTCGCAGAGGGTATAATTAGATCAGGAGATACTTTAGAATGCCAAAAATAACATTCTTCTTTATCTTTTCCCTCGCGCTCTCGTTCATTGTCCCCTACCTTATTCAGCGCTGGTGGTCCTCTCGCTTACAGCGCTTTCATCCATTGTTCGACACCAATCCCGACCCCAAAGGGTCTACTCTTCTCGGCACAATCCATGGCCATCCTGCCAGCATAGGGTTTCTTTCCGGAGGTAGCTTCGGTCAAAAGAAATTCGAAGTGCGAATCAAGTTGGAGTCAAGTGGCCGGTGGAAAATATACCCTAAAGCGACATTGAATATCCACGTCGACCTCATCCCGGCAATTTCCTCCGAAAATCCCGATTGGGATTCGCGCTACGCCATCCATGGAACAGATCCAGCCGTGTTCAAGACCCTTGCCGGCAAGGCCGCATCGAGATCAGCAATGGATCACCTAATGACCCTGCCGGACGCTGAATTCTTAGAGATGAAGGCGGGGGAACTTGTTTTTAGCCAGGCCGGGAAAGATTCTTCGAATACAACCCCGGAAGAAGCAAGCACAATTATGAAGTCCCTGCTCACCTTGCTCCCTATTATTCAGACCGGTTTGTCGATGCCATCGGCGGGATCCCAGAGTCTTCAGAGAACCAGTCAAGGCCCTTTGACGAAACTCGCGCTTTGGATTGACCGAGCCGGCCCTACAGCGAAAAGAATCGCCACCGTCGTCTTTCCGATCTTCATTCTGGCATTTATTGCTTTTATTTGGTCTCAATTCGGAAATGAACAGGAAAAAGCCCAGCAAATCGAAGAAACCAAATTCCACTCGCTACGCGTTGAGCGCATCGATCATGTCCGAGTTTGGCCGTGGCAAGGCCCAGATGAAGTTCCTTTGGATCTCCCGAAAGAATGGTGGCCGGCCCTCATCGAACATTTGAAAAGATTACCTCCGATAGAACACCCGAGCGGCGGTTCGTCAACCATCTATCGAGCAGTGGACGTTGAATTCAATCGAATCGAACGGTACCGGATATACATCAAAACGCTAGAGGACAATGATAATCAGATATTCGCTATGGTAAGAGATATTCAGATCGTCGAAGACTACTATTTCGATGGACGAGCATTTTGGAACTGGTTGATCTCGATCCCGGAGATTAATAACCAGCCAGGATGCCCTAAGCTTGCGTCTAAATAGCCAAGCTGACGTGCATCCGATGCCAATCGGGCCTGCTCAGGATGCGATGGGAACCGGGGGTTTCCCTTTCGGATAATAGGGACGGATAATAGGGACCGGATAGATAATAGGGACGATAATAGGGACAGTCACCTATTAATATTTGCACGGCTATCATCGGCTTTATTTTTCCGCGATCGATCCGACGAATCAATCACTTCGTCAACACTGTTGTCGAACGGAAAGCGGGGACAGTCCGCGCCGCTTCCCCCACCACGGTACAGTCCCCGTTTTCCTTCCGCCTTCCGCCTTCCGCCTTCCGCCTTCCGCCTTCCGGCATTCCGGCATTCCGGCTTTCTGGCCTTCCCGCGTCCCGTTTCCACAAATAAAAACCCCGCCTCCGGGATAATAGGGACAGTCACCTATTAATATTTGCACGGCTATCATCGGCTTTATTTTACCGCGATCGATCCGACGCATCAATCACTTCGTCAACACTTTTGTCGAACGGAAAGCGGGGACAGT
>DCUZ01000043.1 GCA_002327305.1 Holophagales bacterium UBA2201
TTTCGTGTTGTTCAACTTCGGGTTAGATGAGACCCTGAAGGTCATCGGGTCCGCCAAGCGGAAGCGCCGGAGCGCCCTGGCCCGCCTGCCGCTGAAGGTGAAGATCCGCCAATTGATCGAATTGCAAAAGATCGACTGGGCCGTCAAGCGCGCGAACCGCAAACCGCGCTTTCGGCCCTGGACCTCGGCGTAAAATGCCGGGCGGTTCGCGAACCGCTGCCAGAAATAGAAGGGGCCATAAATCGGTTACAATATAGGAGAAACAATCCGCAAACGGAGCATATCGCAATCCGATCAAGGGGGATCGCCGCATGGCCATGAAAGTTGAAGTCAAGGACACCAAGCTCATCATCGAGATCGACCTGGAGACGCCCAAGCCGTCGGCGTCCGGCAAAACGCTGGTGGTGGCCAGCACCAGGGGCAATACCGTCACCACGGCCAAGGTGGACGGCAAGCCGGTCATCATCGGGCTGAACGCGTATATCAAGCCCTGACCGTTATTTCCCGCCGGACGGCCGCGCATCCGGGGCCGTCCCCTTGCCGGTGACCGTTCCAGGTGCCGGGCCCCGGCAGGACCGGGGGCCGGGCCCCGGGGGGCGCGCATGCTGAAGCCCTCTTCCGTCAGGGCCGCCACGAAGAGCGGCGTGGTGGACCGCATCGCCGATGTCCTCCTGGACCTGGCGAGCCGGGTCCCGGGCTCCACCTTCAGGCCCTCATCCGATCCGGACGACCGGGCGAAAGCGCTGATCCTGAAGGCGAGCGCGAAATCGGCGCTGGTGTCGGGGACGCTGGCCCTCCCTCCCGGCCCCCTGGGCCTGCTGACGCTCCTCCCCGACCTGGCGGCGATCTGGAGGATCCAGCGGCAACTGGTGGCGGACTTGGCCGCCGTGCACGGGCGGTCGGCCCAATTGGTCCCCGCCACGATGATCTATTGCCTTTTCAAGCACGCCGCGGCCCAGGCCGTGCGCGACGTGGTGGTGCGCGCCGGCCAGCGTTTCCTGGTGCGCGAAGCCACCCCCCGGCTCATGCAGAGCGTTCTGCGCCGGGTGGGGCTCGCGGTCACGGAGCGGGCCACGGGACGCGCCGTCTCCCGCTGGCTTCCCATCATCGGGGCGGTGGGGATCGGCGGCTACGCCTTCTACGATACCCTCCAGGTGGGCCGGACCGCCGTGGCGCTGTTCCAAAGGGAGATCGTGCGCGAAGGCGGCCCCGGCGCCGGACCGAAATCGTAGGGGACGGCCCGGGGTGAGGAATTCCCGCGGGGGATTGCCCCCCGACGCCCGTTTATATAGGGAATCCATGACCGAGCGATTACACGCCGCGCACCCACCACGGGGACGGGGTTGCCGTACGCCGGCGGCCCGTCCGCCCGTCCCCCCCGAGGGAGAGGGAGGGGCATGATCACCGACGAAGCGTTGATGCTGGCCGTCGCCGATGGCGACATGGAGGCCTTCGACACCCTGGTCCGGCGGCATCAGCAGGCCGCCTGGAGCACCGCGTTCCGGTTCCTGCGGAACGAGGACGACGCCCGGGACATCGTCCAAAGCGCCTTCATCAAGTTGTTGGAGGCCGCCCCGCGCTATCGTCCGACCGCCGCCCTCAAGACCTTCCTGACCTGCATCGTGACCCGCCTGTGCCTGGACTGGGTGGAGAAGAAGCGCCCGGTGGCCATGGCGGTCCTGCCGGAGACGGCCGATCCGTCGCCGTCCCAGGAACGGGCCATGCTGGACGACGGACTGGCCGCCGCCGTCCGCGGGGCCCTCTCCGCCCTTGGGGCCAGCCAGCGCATGGCCCTCATCCTGCGCCATTACGAGGAATTGAGTTACGCCCAGATCGGGGAAGCGATGGACCTCTCCCCCAAGGCCGTGGAGCGCCTCCTGGCCCGGGGGCGCCTGGCCCTGCGGGAGGCGATGGAGAAGGCGGGTGGAGGGGGTTTCCTGCCGCTCACCCGTTTATGAAAGGAAGCCCTATGAACTGCGAAAAAGTCCAAGCCCGCCTGTCCGCCCTTTGGGACCACGAACTGCCGGAAGAGCAAGTCCGGCAAGTGCGGGAGCATCTGGACGCCTGTGGGGCGTGCGGGGCGGCCTGGGAGGCATTGAACCGCCTGCATCGGGCGCTGGGAAGCGACCCCCTCCCGCCCATCCCCATGGACCTGGCCGGGCGGATCGTCCTGGCGGGGCGCCGGCGCCTCCAGGAAAAGGAAACAGCGCCCCGGCGGCGCTTGGCATTCCCGGTCTTCCGGCCGGCCCTCGTCTTCCGGGCCGTCGCGCTCGCGGCCCTGCTGGCCCTGGGCTATCTGATGGGCGCCTCGTCCCCCCACGGCGCCGCGGCCGTCCCCCCGGCGGATGCGCTGGAGGTCTTCGACCTGCTCCCGTCGCAAACCCCCGCCGGCGTCATCGTGGGGGTCATGGAAGGACCGGAGGCGCGGTCATGAGAAGTTGGAAGGCCTGGGCGCTGGCCGCCTCGCTGGTGTTCAACGCCGCCTTTCTGGCGGGGTTTTTGCTGAAGCGGGCCCCCCTCCCGTTCTGCGGACCGGCCGGGGAGGCGCGCATGGATGTCGGGGGCCTGCACGAGCAACTCGGCCTGGACCCGGGCCAGGAACGGTTCATGCGGGCCTCGCGCCTGAAAATGCAGGGCGAGATGGACGCCTTCGCCGGACGGCTCGAGACGCGCAAGGAGGCGCTGGCGTCCCTCCTCGCGGCGGATCCGGTCGACCTGGAGGCGGTGCGGGAGGAATTGGCGCGCATGGCCGAGATCCAGACCTCCATCCAGGAGGTCGTGGTGGGCCACTTTATCGAGGCGCGAAAGCACCTCACCCCCGGACAGCGGAAGCGGCTCGACGGTCTGCTCCGGGGAAGGATGTGCCCCCACCTCTGCAATGGTCTCGATCCCCGGCCCCTGCATGGCCGCAGTCCGTGCGGGGAGGGGGAGTTCAATGAAGCGACCCAGGGCGGCGACGGGCCGCCCGCAAAATAAATCACAATGAAGGGAGTCATCATGAGAACAAAGCATTTTCTTTGGGTATTGGCCGGCGTCGTCGCGGCGGCCATGATCGCCGCCCCCGCGGCCTGGGCCGGAGGCAAGGGCTGTTGCCCGGGCCACGCCAAGGGTTCCCAGGGGATGGCGTGGATGGCGCAGGCCACCGTCGCGGTGGTCAACCTCGCGGACGGCGTCCAGGTGACGGCCACGGCCGAAAGCCCCGAAGCGGTGAAGGCGATCCAGGACCATTTCGCCAAAATGGCCGGGGAGTGCCCGGGCCATGCCGGGATGGCCTGGCGCAAGGACGCCAAATTCGTCGTGGCCAACCTCGCCGATGGCGCCGTCCTGACGGTCACCTCCACCAACGCGGACGCGGTGCAGGCCATCCAGGAACACTTCGCCGCGATGGGGGAGAACTGCCGCAAGGGCGCCGCGATGGGGGAGAACTGCTGCAAGGGTGCCGCGATGGGGGAGAACTGCTGTAAGGGCGCCGCGATGGCCTGGAAGAAGGACGCCAAATTCGTGGTGGAGAACCTCTCCAACGGGGCCGCGGTCACGGTGACCTCCGACAACCCCGAGACGGTCAAAGCCATCCAGGAGCACCTCGCCCGCATGGCCGGGACCGGAGAAACGCCGAAGGGCTGTGCCCACGGCCACGGGAAGAAGGGGAAATAAGCGGACCTCCGTCCGATCGTTCCCAACGGGGGGGGCTTCGTCCCCCCCGTTTTTTTTGTGCGCGCGGTCAGGCCGGCTTGAGGAACAGCGCTCCCAGGGGCGGGAGGGTGAGGGTCAGCGATTGGCCGTGGAGGTGCCAGGGGACCTCCTCCGTCCGGGCGCCGCCGGCGAGGCCCACGTTGGAGCCGCCGTAGGCCTGGGCGTCGGTGTTGAGGAGTTCACGCCAGTGGCCGCCGCGGGGGACGCCGAGGCGGTAGCCGCGGCGCACGACGGGGGTGAAGTTGAAGACCGCCAGGAGGCAGTCGGCGGGGTCGGCGGCCTTGCGCATGAAGGCAATCACCGACTGATCAATGTCCTGGAGCGAGATCCACTCGAACCCGTGGTGCTCCGTGTCCACCTCCCACAGCGGCCGTTCGGCCCGGTAGAGGATGTTCAGGTCCTGGACGAGCTGGCGGACGCCGCGGTGGGTGGGGTAGTCCAGGAGGTGCCAGTCCAAACTCTTGAGGGCGTTCCACTCGGCGAACTGCCCGAATTCCTGTCCCATGAACAGCAGTTTCTTGCCGGGGTGGGCGTAGAGGTAGGCGAGGAGGAGGCGGAGGTTGGCGAACTTCTGCCAGATGTCGCCCGGCATCTTGCCGATGAGCGACCCCTTGCCGTGGACCACCTCGTCGTGGGAGAGGGGGAGGACGAAGTTCTCGGTGAAGGCGTAGAGGAGGGAGAAGGTGAGGTCCTGGTGGTGGTAGCGCCGGTGGACGGGGTCCTTGGAGAAGTAGCGGAGGGTGTCGTGCATCCACCCCATGTTCCACTTGAGGGTGAACCCCAGGCCGCCCACGTAGGTGGGGCGCGACACCATGGGCCAGGCGGTGGATTCCTCGGCGATCATCATCGTGCCGGGGTGGCGCTCGTGGGTGAGGGCGTTCAATTTGCGGAGGAAGGCGATGGCCTCCAGGTTCTCCCGCCCGCCGTGGGCGTTGGGGACCCATTCCCCCTCCTTGCGCGAATAATCCAGGTAGAGCATGCTGGCCACGGCGTCCACCCGCAGGCCGTCGAGGTGGAAGCGGTCCAGCCAGTACAGGGCGTTGGCGATCAGGAACTCGGCCACCTCGGTCCGGCCGTAGTTGAAGATGAGGGTGTTCCAGTCGGGATGGAACCCCTTGCGGGGATCGCTGTGCTCGTAGAGGGCGGTGCCGTCGAACCCCGTCAGGCCGTGGCCGTCGGAGGGAAAGTGGGCGGGGACCCAGTCCATGACCACCCCCAGCCCCGCACGGTGGGCGGCGTCCACGAAGGCCATGAAGTCCCTCGGGGAGCCGTGGCGGCTGGTGGGGGCGAAGTAGCCGGTCCCCTGGTATCCCCACGATTCGTCCAGGGGATGTTCGGCCAGGGGGAGGAGTTCGAGGTGGGTGAAGCCCATCTCCGCGGCGTAGGGGACGAGGCGCTCGGCGGCCTCACGATAGGTGAGAAAGCGGTTCCCCTCCTCGGGGACCCTCTGCCAGGAGCCGAGGTGGACCTCGTAGAAGGAGAGGGGGCGCTCCAGCGCGCCGCCGCGCGCCCGCCCCTCCATCCATTCGCCGTCGTTCCATTCGAATCCATCCAGCGACGCCACCACGGAGGCGGTCTTGGGGCGCGGTTCGGAGGAAAAGGCGAAGGGGTCCGACTTCACCAGCAGGGCCCCCTCCTGCGTCTTGACCTCGTACTTGTAGCGGACCCCTTCCGTCATGCCGGGGACGAACAATTCCCAGAGGCCGGAGGAGCCCAGCGAGCGCATGGGATGGATGCGGCCGTCCCAGGCGTTGAAGTCGCCGACGAGGGAGACGCGCCGCGCCCCGGGGGCCCAGACGGCGAAGTGGACGCCCGCCACGCCGCCCAGGTCCAGCGGATGGGCGCCGAGCTTCTCGTAAAGCTGGAAATGGTTCCCCTCGCGGAAGAGGTGCTGGTCGTAGTCGGTCAGGACGGGGAGGAAGCGGTAGGGGTCGTCGTAGTCGAACGATTCGCCGGAGAGTTGAGTGACCCGGACATGGTAGGGGAAGAGTTGGCCGCGGTCGGGGAACTCGAGGGCGAAGAACCCCGCCTCGTCGAGCCGCTCCATGGGGTGGACGGCGCCGCTCTCCTCGACGATCGCGGCGGCCTTGCCCCAGGGATGGAAGACCCGGATGACCACCCGCTTTTTCCCGGCGCGGGTGGCGAGATGGCCGCCGAGGACCCGGAAGGGGTCGTGGCTGTCGCCGTGGATGATGGCCTGGATCTCCTTGGAGAGGGGTTTCATGGTGCTATTGTAACCCAAGATCCTTCGATTCCCCGCCGAGTCCCTTCGGGCTGGGGTATCATGGCCCCATGTGGTTCCTCCTCGCCCTCGGGGCGGCGGTGGGGGCGGCGGCCGCGGACGTCCTGGTCAAGCGTCGGGCGGGGGAGTTCCCCGTCCACGCCCTGGCCGCCGGACGGTGGCTCTACGCCCTGCCCCTCCTTATCCTCCTCCTGCCGTTCCTGAGGTGGCCTTCGCTGTCGGCCTCTTCGTGGCTCCTCCTGGCGGTCATCGGGCCGCTGGAGGTGGCGGCGCTCTTCCTCTACACCCGGGCCGTGGCGCGGACGCCGCTGTCGCTCTGCCTGCCCTTTTTGGCCTTCACCCCGCCTCTGCTCATCGTGACCGGGTACCTCGTCCTGGGGGAGCGGGTCCCGCCCCTCGGTGTCCTCGGCGTCTGCCTGGTGGGGGCCGGGGCCTACGCGATGCACATCGGGGATGTCCGCCGCGGCGGGCTCCTGGCCCCGGTGAGGGCCCTGTGGCGCGAGGCCGGGCCCCGGTGGATGCTGGTGGTGGCGGTCATCTACGGCCTCAACGCGGCCGTGGGGAAGAAGATCCTCCTGGAGACCGGGCCGGTCTTCTTCGGCGTCCTCTACCTGGCGCTCCTGACCGCCGGACTCCTCCCGGCGCTCGCGCTGTCGGGGAGGCCGCTGGGGCCGGTGTTCCGGGGATGGAGGCGGCTCGCGCCCATCGGCCTGATCGTGGGGCTGGCGGCCCTGGCGCAGTTCGGGGCCTACGCCCTGGCGCCGGTGGCCTATGCCATCGCCGTCAAAAGGACCAGCCTCCTGTTCGGCGTCCTCGCCGGGCGGATCATCTTCGGCGAGGACCGCTTCGCCGAGCGCATCGGGGGGGCCGCCCTCATGCTGGCCGGCATCGCCGCCATCACCTTTAGCGGGTGAGAGGTCGAATGGGACTGGCTGGTGGAGTGAGTGGGTGTGTTGCCTGTCCCCGATCAGCATTGGGACAATCCTGCCGCCACCCTAAAGGTGCTTGCTCTATGGCTTTTCCGCGCTTTTATCAGCTTCTTGGGACCTGCTCTTTGCGCATCGGAAACCGATAGTCTCAAAGTTGAAGGCGCGGCTTGGGATAGATCGCTTGGAGGGACGGATGCGCATGGCGTCCGTTTCCCAGGAACCTCCCTTGATCACCATCGAGCCTATGGCGTGCTGCGAACAAGCTTTAGGCGATGGGCTGGTGCCGTCCTCTGGAAGTTTATCCATGTTGGGGATATAGCAGTCTTGGGTCATTTCCCAAAGGTTGCCGGCCATGTCGTATAGGCCGTAGCCAAGCAAGCACTATCAAATGACAAAAAGCAATTATCGCTTGTATGTCCCAAGAAGTAACCAATGGATTTGATGGCGTCTGGAACAGTCCAGCCCCCCCCCCACACCGATATAAGTCGGGACGTCCCCCTGCACCCACCCCGCCGGGCAGTCCCTCTGCGAATCGGGTATCATGGCCCCATGTGGTTTCTCCCTGGCCGCCGGACGGTGGCTCTACGCCCTGCCGTTCCTTATCCTCCTCCTGCCGTTTTTGAGGTGGCCTTCGCTGTCGGCCTCCAGGAGGAGGGGTATCCGTTCCTTTCCCTGACGGTGGGATGCCACCAGAAGAAAAACGGAAAGGTGGTGTGCAGTTCCGAGGAGAGCGACCTGCCGGGGTTGCTGGTGGACATGGAGAACCGGCGCCTTTATCTTCGGGACGGCTTTTTCGAGGTGGGTGAGACGGTGGACCTCCAAATCATCCTGCGTACCTACGACAAGGAGAAGGACGACAAGGACAAGGTGAAGAAGCCCAAGCAGTGCAAAAAGGAGGACAAGTGTGTCCGCGTCAAAATCCGCGTGGTGGATTAGCGTTGCTGTCGTCTTTTGCCTTGCTTTCCTGACAGCGCCTGCCGGGGTTGCCGAGGTTATTGGAGCAGCGGGAGAGCCGGCCGACGCTGGTAGCGGTCACGAACGCCCGGTGGAGCCCCCCGAGGCGCCGGGCTTTATCGAACGGCTTCCGTTGACCAATCCGAACATCAGCACCATGTCGCCAACCCCGGTATCGCTCCTGCCGGTTCAGGACGGGTACTGGCTAGCTGTTGCAAACGATTTATATAAATTATCTAAGCATGGCGAAGTTATCGCCCACGAAGTGTTTCCATTTAGCTGGTATGATTCTTTATTGATTGTGGATGTGCTGATCCCTTATAGAGAGGATCAGATCTATTTACTTACCAGTGATGTTAATTCGCCAAGTGCGCCTGCGGTGATTCTGCTTATGGATAATGGCGGGATGGTCCTCGCGTCATGGCAGTTGCCTGGGTTGCCTTTTCAGAGTGTTGTGGCAGTGACTGATGAGGCTATTTTCATCGACGACCTGCGATTGCTGATTCTGAACCATTACGGACAATCCCAGCATTATCTTGAACTGAGTGCCGGGATTTGTTCGCTAAGCGTTTCAAGCATGGATCAGGTTTGGGCAGGGGCCTATGGATCTTACAAAACAATAGAATCTCTATTATTTCGGTTAAACTCCGATGGGATTGTAACTGCCACATTTGCCTTCCGGCCTCTTGTGGATCAGGATCGCCCCGAGCACCACGGATGTATTCAAGAGATGGTCCCGCTCCCCGGGGGCGGGTGGGTGGTGGCCGGTCTGATGGGCTATTTCAAGGAGAGCAACCCCTGGGACCTGCGCTGGAAGTATTATTCCTACCTGGCCGAGATCGGCGCGGATGGCACAGTGGTGTGGGCTCAGCTTTTTGAAGACCTCAATCTGGTGGGGCTGAAACGGGATGCTGCAGGAGGGTTGTGGGGATTCGGCAACGCTCTTATCAACGGCAACGGCATCGAGGCGCAGTTGGTGATCCGGTTCACCACCACCGGAGAGCCGCTATGGGCGGTCGAGCGGCGGGAGACCTATTATTTCGATGACATCCGCAGCGGGCAGACGGCCGTGACGCCGGAGGGGGGGCTGGCTCTGGCGTGGACAACGCAGTTCTACAAGGAACTATGGTTTGGGGTCCTGGATCCCTCGCGGCCGCTGGAAGGGTGCGACACTTTCCGATCTTTCGATCTGACCGGTCGCTGGCTGGGGCCGGTGACCATAGAAACAAGGCCCGCGGAGGTTCAAGCGGTGGAACTGGACCCCGTGGCGATCTGGGAGGAACCGATCGAACTGTGGGAGGGGGAGGGGGAGATCATCGAGTGGTGCCCGTTGCGCCCTCTCACCCGCCGGGGCGTGAGATTAAGCCCCCTGATTCGCTGATGCCTCATCGTGCCGTCCTTTCGCGCTTTGGAGCCTGAGGGTTGGGGGAAAGGGGGACGAAGGAGATGGAGCTTGTTCATCGCCTTCAGCCGGTGACCCCAACCGACCCCTTCCCGGCCCCGTTCTTCGACGCGAACCAGGGATAGAGCGCCGGCAGCACCAGCAGGGTCAGGAGCGTGGAGGTGGCCAGGCCGCAGATCATCACCACCGCGAGGGGCTTCTGGATCTCCGAGCCCGGGCCGGTGGCGAAGAGCATGGGCAGAAGACTGAAGATGGTGATGGAGGCGGTCATGAGGACCGGGCGCAGGCGGGAGAGTCCGGCGGCTTCGGCCGCCTCCTCCGGGGCCAGGCCGCCTTCGCTCAGGTCCCGGCCGCGGGAGACCAGGACCAGGCCGTTGAGGACCGCCACGCCGAAGAGGGCGATGAAGCCGATGGAGGCCGGGACCGAGAGATAGAGGCCGGAGAGATGGAGCCCCACGATCCCCCCGATGAGGGAGAGGGGGAGGGTGGCCAGCACCAGCAGGGCCAGGCGCACGGAGCGGAAGGCGAGGGTGAGCAGGAGGAGGATGAGCCCCACGGCCAGGGGGACGATGACCCGCAGGCGGCGCATGGCGCGCTGCTGGTTCTCGAACTGCCCCCCCCACGCGGTGAAGGCGCCGGGGGGGAGCGGGACCCTCTCCCGGAGCGTCCGGGAGGCCTCGGCGACATAGCCGCCGATGTCCCGGCCGGCGATGTTGAGTTCGATGCCGAGAAACCGGCGGCCGTTCTCGCGTGAGATCTGGGCCGGCCCCTCCACCGTCTCCACCCGGGCCACCTGCCCCATCGGGACGCGATGTCCCCGCGCATTGAGGAGGAGGATGTTCCGCAGGTCCTCCTCGCCGGCCCGCCGCTCTTCGGGATACCGGAGGACCACCTCCGTGGGGCGCCCCATGGCGTAGAGGATGGTCGCCGTCCTCCCGCCCACCGCCGCCTCGAGGGTGCCCAGGATGTCCCGGACGGTGAGGCCGAAATGGGCCGCGGCCTCGGGGTCCACGGTCACCGTCATCACCGGCTGGCCCGCGGTCTGCTCCAGCACCAGGTCCACCGTGCCCGGGATGCCGGCCAGCACCGCGGCGGCGTCGGCCGCCGTCGCCTGCAGGGCCTCGGGATCGGGGCCGAAGAGGCGGAGGATGACTTGGGAGCGGGTCCCCGCCACCAGCTCGTCGATGCGGCACTGGATGGGCTGGCTGAACCCGAAGGCGATGCCGGGGATCCCCTCGAGGGCCTCGCGCATCTTCGCGTCCAGTTCCTTGCGCGTGCGGGCGGTGGTCCACTCCTTCCGCGGCTTGAGGATGCCCACGAACCCGGTCTTGTCCACCCCCCGGGCCTCCAGGGCGATGCCGGTCTGTCCCGTGCGCGAGACCAGGGTGACCAGTTCGGGGAACTCCATGAGCCGCCGCCCGGCCTCGCCCACGGCGGCGAGGGCCTCGGGAAGGGCGATGCCGGGGAGCATGGCGATGTCCATGTCGAAGGCCCCCTCGTCCATGACCGGGACGAACTCGGTCCCGATGCGGGGGACGAGGAGGAGGGCGCCGGCCAGGAGGAGGAGCGCTCCCGCCGCGATGCGGGTCCTGCGCGGCAGGACCCAGCGGAGGGCGGGACGGTAGAGCGCCAGGGCCCCCTCCAGGAGGAACCCCTCGCCCCGCCGGCCGGGGCGCAGGAGCACCGCGCAGAGGGCCGGGACGACGAAGATCGAGAGCAGGAGCGAGGAGAAGAGGGCGATGGCCACGGTCAGGGCGAGCGGGGCGAACATCTTCCCCTCCATCCCCTGGAGGGAGAGGATGGGGAGGAAGGTGACGGCGATGATGAACTCCCCGAAGATGCTGGGCTTGCGCACCTCCAGCACCCCCTTGAGCACCGTCGCCAGGCGCCCCTCGCCCGGCGGGGCGGCGGCGAGGCGGCGCTCGACATTCTCCACCTGGATGATGGTGGCGTCGATGATCATCCCGATGGAGACGGCCAGCCCGCCGAGGGCGATGAGGTTGGCCTCCATCCCGGCCGTCCGCATGATGATGAAGGCGAGCAGGCCCGCCAGCGGCAGGGAGAGGACCACCACCAGCGCCCCCCGGTAATCCCGGAGAAAGAGATACAGCACGGCCACCACCAGAAGGGCCCCGACGAGGAGCGCCTCGGTGACCGTGCGGATGCTCCGGCCGATGATGTCGGCCCGGTCGTAGTAGGACTTGAGAGTAATCCCGGCGGGCAGGGTGCCGCCGGCGTTGATGGCTTCCACCCGCTCCCGCACGGCGCGGACCACGGCGCGGCTGTTGGCCCCCTTCAACAGCATGACGATCCCCCCCACCACCTCGCGCTCACCATCCAGCAGGGCGGCGCCCTGGCGGGGGGCGTGGCCGTCCTCGACCCGGGCGAGGTCGCCCAGGGTGAGGGGGGCCGGGCGGTCGAGGCGCAGGGGGACGCGCTCGATGTCCTGCACGGACCGGAGGGCGCCGACGCCGCGGACGATGAACTGCTCGCCGTGCCGCTCCGCGAACCCGCCCCCCACGTTGGTGTTGCCCGCTTCCAACGCCTCGGCGACGGCGTCGAGGGTCAGGCCGTGCTCGATCAGTTTCTGGGGGTCCGCCACCACCTGGATCTGCCGGATGTATCCGCCGAAGGAGTTCACCGCGTTGACCCCCGGGACCTCCTTGAGGAGGGGGGCCACCACCCAGTCCTGCAGGGTGCGCAGTTCCGTCAACTGCCCCACCCGCGCCTCGCCGTCGGGCGCCGGGGGGGCGTCGAGGGTGTACTGGTAGATCTCCCCCATGGCGGTGCTGACCGGTCCCATCTCCACTTCGGCCGTCCGCGGAAGCCGTTCGCGCACCTCCACCAGCCGCTGGAAGACCTGCTGGCGGGCGAAGTAGAGGTCGGTGCCGTCCTCGAAGACCAGGGTCACCACGGCGATGCCGAACTTGGTGACGCTCCGGGTGAGGGCCAGGTCCGGGAGCCCCTTCATGGCGAGTTCCAGCGGGGCCGTGACCATTTGCTCGATTTCCTGCGGCGGGAGGCCGGGGACGGTGCAGACCACCTCGATCTGGACGCTCGTGACGTCCGGGAAGGCGTCGATGGGGAGGCCGCGGAAGGCGAGGACGCCGAAGACGGCGATGAGGAGGGCGCCCCCCAGGGCCATGCCGCGCCGGGCCAGGGAGGCCTCGATGAGCCGTTCAATCATGGTCGTGCCCCTCCAGGTCGCCCTTCAGGAGCTCCCCCTTCAGCCCCAGGCTCCCCTCGACGGCCACCCGCTCGCCCACGCGCGCCCCGTCCAGGATCTCCACCCAGCCGGCGGCCTTCCGTCCCGTCCGCACCTCCCTCGCCGCGTAGCGGCCCTCCTCGAGGATGAAGACCACGGTGCGTCCGTCGATGGTGCGCACGGCCGCCTCGGGGACGGCCGCCACGGGGGGCCCCCCGGGCAGAGTGAAGACGATGTCGGCGAACATGCCGGCCTTGAGCAGGCGGCCCGGGTTGGGGACCTCCACGCGCACCTTGACGGTGCGGCTCGCCTCGTCCATGAGGTCCCCCACGGCGATGAGCCGCCCCGTGAACGCGCGGCCCGGGTAGGCATGCACCTCGATGCGGGCGCCGGCGTCCGGCCCAAGACGGCCGAGATGCTCGTCGTAGAGTTCGGCCCGGGCCAGGAGGACGGAGAGGTCGGCGATGGTGAAGAGGGGCGCCCCGTTTTCGATCGCCGCCCCGGCGACCGCGTCGCTCTTCAGGATGGTGCCCGCCAGCGGGGCGCGGACGGTCAGCAGGGGGAGAAAATGGCCCTCCCCCAGAAGGCCCTCCATCTCATCCGGCGTCATCCCCATCAGCCGGAGTTTCATCTGGGCCGCTTCCATAAGGGAGGCGGCCAGGTCCCTATCGCGCGGCTCGACGGCCTCCTCCAGCCGGCGGGCGGCCTGCAGGACCTCGGACTGGGAGGCCAGGAACGCCGGGGCCGCCATCCGCATCAGGGGCTGGCCCGCCGCGACGCGGTCGCCCTCGAAGGCGAGCACCTCATCCGCCCGGCCCACCGCCCGGGCGGAGACCTGCACCATCCGCCGGGGATCCACCGCCAGGGAGCCGGAGGTCAACAGTTCCCCCTCCATGGATCGCAGCCCCAGCGGCTCGGTCCGCATGCCGGCCGGCCCCTCGCGCGGTTCCCCGGCGGGCGTTTCGCGGGTGTGGCCGTGGTCGCCGTGCACCGCATGGGCTTCCGGATGGGGACGGCAGGCGGGAAGGGCGGACAGGGCGAGGAGGAGAACGGATAAAAGGGGAGATCGCATGGCGGCTCCTTAATCTTCCGCCCCGGCGGCGGGGCCGGGGTCGGAGGCGGCTTCCACGGCGATGCGGGCGTCGGCGGCCCCGCGCAGGGCGTCGAGGAACTCGCCCCGCGCCTCGCGGTAGGCGGCGTAGATCGTGAACAGGTCGGAGGCGTCGGCCTGCTGATAGGTGTACTGGTCCCGCACCGCGCGCAGGGCCTTTTCCAATTCCGGCAGGAGGCCGTCCTCGAAGTCGGCCACGGCGCCGACGGAGGCCTCGAGGCCGCCGTGGGCGGCGGCCACGGCCCGGCGGATCTCCCTCTCGAGGTCCGCGCGGCGCGAACCGGCCGCCCGATGCAGGGCCTCGGCCTCGATCCGCGCGGCGCGCCGCTTGGCGCCGCCGAACAGGGGGAGGGACATCTCGGCCGACGCCCCCCAGGCGTTGCCCTCCGTCCCCTCGAAGGCGCCGGCGTCGAACGGCGGCTGGTTCTTCAGGCGTTGGACGAACAGCCCCACGGTCCACTCCGGGGCGCCGGCGAGCGCGGCCAGCCGGCCGCGGGCGTCGGCGATGGATTCTTCCATGAGCGCTTCCCGAAGGGCGAGACTCCCTTCCAGGCCGGCCGTCAGGCACTCCTCCAGGGGAGGGACCTCGCGGTCGGCGGGGAGGTGGTCCGGCAGGATTGGGAGCGCCTCCACCGTCAGGCCGGCCCTTCGCGCCAGGGCCGCGCGCGATGCCTGTCGCTCCCGCTCCGCCTGCCGGAGACGGTTGCGGGCGCGGAGGGTCTCCAGGCGCGCCCGCAGGACCTCGGCGTAGGGGGCCTCGCCGCCCCGGTATTTCAGGGTGACGGTGGCCTCCACCTGTTCGGCCAGGGCCTCCATCCCCTCCCAATGGCGGGCCAGGGCGGCGCGATGGACCGCCTCGATGGCGGCCCCTTTCAGATCCATCGCGAGGCGCTTTCGGACCCACCCGGAGGCCAGGGCCGCCCGGTCGGCCTCCAGCCGCGCGACCTCCCTCTCCCCGGCCCGGAGGGAAGGGCGTCCCAGGGGCTGGGTGACGCCCAGGGTCAGCTCCCCGGCCTGCCAGGGGGCCCAGGAGTCGTTGTCCCCCGCCTCCAGGGACAGCACGGTTTCGGAAAGGGCGCCTGCCTGGAGGACCCTCGCCTCGGCGGCCTCGGCCCGCAGGGCCGCCTCGCGCAGGCCGGGGTGGCCGTCGAGGGCGCGGCGGAGGAGGATCTCGACGGCTTCGTCGAGAGACGGGGGACCGGCATCGGCGGCCGGGGAGGGCGCGGCCCAGCAACATAGAACCAATAGTGAAAAAATAACGCGCATGCGGAAACGCTCCTTGATCGGCTGAAGGGGACGGTGGCGGGCCCGGCGGGCCCGGGTTCAGCAACCGGAGGGTCTCAGCAGAGCAGAGGGGCGGGGGGGAACGGAGGCGGGTGGACGGAGTCCGGCGGGGAGGGCGGGGCGGAGAGGAGGGCCGGGGCGAGGGGGGGAAGGTCGAGCACGGCCCGGGGCGGCATGGGGGACCTCGGCTGGGTGGGGGCCCGGAGGCCCTTGGCGGAAAAGTGGATGTCGGTGCAATCCCCGCATCCGGCCTCGGACGCGACGCACGAGAGGGGGTCGGACGCCTCGGAACGATCCTGCGCATGGGAATCACCACAGGGCGCCGCGGCCGCCGGGCGGCACCCGGATGCGTCCATTTCGAGCCGCACCCGGCCGTCGCTTGCGATGCAGAGGACGGGATTGACGAACCCCGTCAGCCCGACGAGGGTCAGGGCCAGAAAAAGGGCGGCGGTCCGCGAGCCGATCGTGAGGATTCTCATTCTATAGACCCTGATAAGGACGGGACATCATAGCATATTCCCCCCCCCGTCAGCCTTCCACCGGCGGCGTGGGGGGGCGCTTGGAGGGCGGTACGATGGGCAGGATGAACCCCGTCACGGCGGCGTAATGCTCCCACCGCTCGCCGAACCGGGCGGCCAGGTTCCGTTCCTGAAGGCGGGCCCGCCACAGCAGGAAAGGGGCCAGCGCGAGCAGGGTCGTCAGGAGGCCCGGCAGGCTCTGCCGCAAGAGCGCGGAGCCGGCGAAGGCGGCGAGGATGGCCAGGGCGACCGGCTGGCGGATGAGGGCGTAGGGGCCCATCCGCAGGGAACGCCGGAGGGGGGGGGCGTCGGCCCTCAACTGGGGCTCCAGGGGGTGGACGAGAGCGTAGAGGAGGAGGATGAGACCGCCGAAAGTCAGGAAATATCCCAAAGGGACGGCCGTTGCGCGGGAAAGGAGCGTCGGGGTCGGCGCGGTGAGGGAGCAGAGGGCCGCCGCCGCCCCGGCGGCCAGGGGCCCGGCCGTGGCCAGACGCTCCCGAAGGCGTCCCTCCGCCGTCATCCCTTGCGCGCCTCCACCTTAATACTCAGGACGGCGCGGGCCACCGACTCGAGCCGCTCGGGAGACCAGCGGAGCTTTTCGACCACCGCCCTTCCGGTGGCGTCGCTCGTGATGAAGTCGAGGGGGTAGGGGCGCTCGTCCAGCACCTGGATCGAGCCGAACCCCGCCGCGGCCATGGCGCCCAGGTAGTCGTCCCTCAGCATCGCCCCTGCCAGGCACCCCACATAGGCCTGTACGGAGCCGAGGACCTCCGGCGGCAGGGGCTCGCGGAGGACGATGTCGGAGACCATGAGCGAACCGCCCGCCTTGAGGGTCCGGAAGGCCTCGCGGAACACCCTGGGCTTGTCGGGGGAGAGGTTGATGACGCAGTTGCTGATGATGAGATCCACGGTGGCGTCGTCCACCGGCAGTTCCTCGATGAAGCCCTGCCGGAACTCGACATTGGCGAAGCCCCCCTTGCGGGCGTTCTCCCGCGCCTTGGCCAGCATCTCGGGGGTCATGTCCACCCCGATGACCCGTCCCCCGGGCCCCACCCGCCGGGCGGCGAGAAAGCAGTCGAACCCGGCCCCGGAGCCCAGGTCCAGGACGATGTCCCCCTCCTTCAGGGCCGCCAGGGCGAGGGGGTTGCCGCACCCCAGCCCCAGGTTGGCCCCGTCGGGGACGGCGCCGATCTCCTCCTTCGAATAGCCGATGCCGGAGGCGATGGTCTCCGCCGCGGAAGGGGCGCAGCCGCAGGAGCAGCAGCACCCGCTCCCCCGGGCCACTTCGGCGTACCCCTCGCGCACGGCGTCGCGGGTCCTGTCGTTGTCGGTCATGGTTTCACTCCTCTCTTTTTCTTCTCCCCCAGGAGGGGCCCCATGAACTGCCGGATGGAGCCCGCGAGGGAATCGGCCTTCATCAGGGCCAGACAGCACACCTTGCCCCCTTTCTCCCACTGGATGACCGCCAGTTTGTCTCCGGCGAGGATGCCGGCGCGCTGCCGGATCTCCTTGGGCAGGACCAGTTGGCCCCGCCCGTCCACGGTGACGACGGCCTGCACGCTGCAACAGGAGGGATCGGGAACGGTCATGGGGGCTCCTTTCAAAATCAGAACAATCAGAATATACTGAATATTCTACCATCGCCAAGGGCCACGGTCAAGGCGATGACGGTTGCAGATCCGCCCGGCTTCAGCGTATGTTCCAGGTTTCAGGTTCCAGGTTTCAGGTTCCCTCGCCCGCCCCGTTCTTCCGGCATCGGCATCGCTATGTGGTTTCGTCTTTCGATACTGATACCGCCTGTTTGTCATGCCGGACTCGATCCGGCATCTCGTCCCATCCATCGCCGAGATGCTGAATTGAACTCAGCATGACAAAAGAAGGGTTGCCCGCGTCTTGTGGCTCGCTTAACCCTTCCTCCCTTTGATTTGGAGTGCCGCGGCTTACCAATGCAATTAAAAAAGGAAAAAACGCGACATGGAAACGGTACGGTCATCCTTCTGAAAAAAGTTAGGTTCATCTATTGAGAGCATCGTGCAGGAGTTCAGGTCACGGTGGGGTTTGCCGCAGAAAAAGAGGTATTTTCCCTCGCTCAAATCAGATTTTCTGATCATCGGATCAGTGGGGCTGGGCAAGGAGACCGGTGTGATCTGTCTTAAGGTGCCGCTTCTATCCATCATGATCACTGTTTCAAACTGAGGATCGGATTTGCTCTGCGTGTCGCAGTCAATTATGTGGAATGTGATTAATTCAGAGGGCTTTTCAGTAATGGCGTCTTCTCGAACAATTTCCGGAATCTCAATCGGTTGCTCGTCATAATTTAAGTAATCCATCTCATCGGTCCATTTTGCAATGCAATAATAGCCCTTCTTACAGAACACGACCGCCTGAGCTTTCTGAAGTTCCTTCTTTGCCAAAGTGCGACTGCCGGTGTTGAGCGTTTGCCATTTGGGGACGAGACTTCCATCTGGCATCAAGAGGAAAACTTTAACCCCGTCTTGCATCGGACCGTTGCAAGCGATTACAGTGAACAGCATGTCATTAGATTGAGACAAACCTATTCCCTGTTGAGCCGCAGTACGATGAATGCAGGAAGACAAGGCAGCTGAACAGAAAACTGCGATGTAAAGAACTGGAAGCCGTAACATAAATAGATTGTACATCATCCCTCCATCTGCACGTTAAGATAGTACTCAGAAAGCCGGGGATGCAACAGGAACGATGGGGTGGGGAAACCTTGGACTTGCGGTTTCGGGGGAGGATCGGCCGGGGGTACGGGAAGAGGGTAATCCTCCCCGGCCGTGAAACGGGCGGGGAACCTGGCGGCTGGAACCGAAACCCAAAACCGGGAGGGTTTGCCGGGGGGGCGAGATGAAAGCAACCCTCCCCTACGACGGCTTACAACTCGAAACTTTAAACTCGAAACTCGAAACTGTATCTATCCTACCCCGCAGGCGCGGCGC
The DNA here is from genome assembly GCA_002327305.1 of Holophagales bacterium UBA2201. Taxonomy (GTDB): domain Bacteria; phylum Acidobacteriota; class Thermoanaerobaculia; order UBA2201; family UBA2201; genus UBA2201. Next base: position 18,299 of record DCUZ01000043.1, read on the forward strand.
GCGCGCTCCAGGGTTTTTGACGCGATCTTGCGGGCCTTCTCCACACCGAAGGCGAGGATCTCCTCCACCTTCTCGGGGTGGGCGGCGAGTTCCTTGCGGCGCTCCCTGGCCTCGCCGAAGGTGAGGTTGATCTGCTCGAGGAGGCGCTTCTTGACGTCGGAATACTTGAGGCCGCCGGCGGTGAACTTCGTGCGCCACTCGTCCTGCTCCTCTTTGGGGATGAAGAGCTTGAGGAGGTTGAAGACATTGTTGGTATCGGGGTCCTTGGGGGCCTCCACGGCGGCGCTGTCGGTGACGATGGCCATGACCCGCTCCTTGAGCGGCTTCCCCTCGGCGAAGATCTCGATGGTGTTGTTGTAGGACTTGGACATCTTCTGCCCGTCGAGACCCGGCACCACGGCGGTGGCCTCCTCGATGCGGGGCTCGGGGACGACGAAGGTGTCGCCGTAGAGGAGGTTGAACTTGACGGCGATGTCGCGGGTCATCTCCAGGTGCTGTTTCTGGTCCTTGCCGACGGGGACGAGGTTGGCGTCCACGATGAGGATGTCGGCGGCCATCAGCACCGGGTAGGAGAAGAGGCCGTGGGTGGCGGCCATCCCGCGGGCGGTCTTGTCCTTGTAGGAGTGGGCCCGTTCCAGAAGCCCCATCGGGGTGAGGCAGCAGAGGAGCCAGGTCAGTTCCGTCACCTCGGGGAGGTCGCTCTGCCGGTAGAAGGCCACCTTCTGCGGGTCGAGGCCCAGGGCCAGGTAGTCCAGGGCCACATTGAGGGTGTGGGCCCGCAAAACCGCCGGCTCGGTGATGGAGGTGAGGGCGTGGTAATTGGCGATGAAGTAGTAGCAGTCGTGGCCGCCGTCCTGTAATTGGATGTGCTGGCGCATGGCGCCGAACCAGTTGCCGAGATGGAGCCGGCCCGTGGGCTGGATGCCGGACAGGATGCGCATGGGGGTCAATCCTCCTTGATGGGGAACAGGTTCTGGACGAAGATGATGAAGGCCCAGAGGAGCGGGGAGGGGAGTTTGGCCTTCCGCATCCCCGATTTCTTGAACGAGGTGCGCTTCAGGTTCGCGCCGAGGAAGTCGGCCTCCTCGAGGACGCACTGCCAGAGGCGGGCGCGGGTCAGGTCGGCGCCGCGGAACCGCGACCCTTTGAACCGCGAGGCGCGGGCGCGGAAGCCGGTCAGGTCGCAGTTGAGGAAATTGGCGCCGTCCGCCGTCGCCGAAAAGAAGAGGGCGCGGGCGAGCGAGGTGCCGTCGAAGGCCGCCCCCTTGAGGGTGGCCCGGTTGAAGAGGCACGCGGAGAAGTCGCATTCGCGCGCCTTGAGGCGGTCCAGGTTCGTCTCCTTGAACTCGCTCCCCCGGAACGAGGCCTTCTGGACGGCCAGCCCGGCGAGGGAGGCCAGGGCGAAATCGCACTTCTGGAACGCGGCCCCCCTGAGGGCCGCGCCGGTGAAGTCGAGTCCCTGGAGAAGACAGGCGGTGAAGCGGGAATCGGCGAAATCGGCGTTCCGCAGGGACGCGCCTCCGAATTGGCACCCCTCGAACTTCGCCCCCATGAAGGGGACCGCGGAGAAGGCGGTCTTGACGAAGGCGCACTCGCGGAAGGAGCAGTCGGAGAACCGGACCCCGGAGAGGGCGGCCCCCTCCCACGAGACGCGGGTCCAGTCGCAGGAGGCGAAGACCGAGGAGGCGAACCGCCCCCCGTCGAGACTGCCGCCGTCCATCCGCACCTTCGTCCAGGCGCTGCGGGTGAAGTCGGCCCCCGACCAGGCGGCGCCGGAGAAGTCGGCGTCCTTGAAGGCCGCGTCGGCGCACTCGGCGAGAGAGAGTTTGTGCTGGCGGAAATCGCATCCTTCGGCCTGGAGGCGGCGGAACGCGGCGCCGCTTCCGTGGGCGCCGCCGAAGTCGCAGAAAAGGGCCTGCGCCCCCTCGAAATCGGCCTGGTCCAGATTGGCCCCCCGAAAAACCACTTTCTTGAGGGTGGCGCCTCCGAACCGCGCGCGGGAGAGGTTCTGTCCCTCGAAGGTGACCTCCTCCAGGGCGGCGCCGGAGAAATCGGCCCCCGCCAGCCGGGAGCGGGTGAAGAGGGTCTTGGAAAGGGCGCACCCGGCGAATTTCACCCCCGCGAGGTCGGCCCCCTGAAAGTCGGCCTTTCCGAAGTCGAGGCCGGAAAGGTCCCGGCCGGCGAGGTCGGCCCCGATGAAATCGGGGGTCACCTGCGGATGGTTGCGCCGGTAGAGGTCCCAGGCGCCCCCCAGGAGGGCTTCAAGATGGGCGGGGTTGGACATGAAAATGAATTATAGCACCGGCCCGGGGGGCGGACCCTACGGGCCGCACTCGAGGGCGAAGGCCTGCCGCCGGTGGATCTCCGCCTCGGCATGCATCCCGAGGCGGGCCTCGGCGTCGGCCAGGTGCCGCAAAATGGTGGCCTCCAGGGGCTCCAGCCGGCTGGCCTTCAGCAGGGCGGCCCGCGCCTCCTCCCACTCTCCCAGGGCGTAGCGGGCCCAGCCCAGAGAGTCCCACACGGCCCCGCTGAGGGGGGTCAGGAGGGCGGCCTTCTGAAGCAGGGGGAGGGCCTCGCGGGCGTCCATCCCGCGCTCCACGAGGGTGTAGCCCAGGAAATTGAGGAGGGTGGCGTCGTCCGGATGGTCCCGGACCAGGGCCCGGAACTCCGCCAACGCCTCCTCCACCCGCCCCATTTTCTCCAGCGCGCCGGCCCTCAGGAAACGGGCCTCCCGGGACGGGCCCCAGGCCGCGGCCCATGCCTCGGCGGCCTGCAGGCCCCGCTCGGGGTGGCCGTGTTCCACCAGGGCCCAGCCGCCGTCCCGCCATCCGTCAGGGCCGTGGGCCTCCCGGAGATGGTCGAGATAGAGGGCCGCCGATTCAATGTCGTCGGCGTCCAGGAGGGCCCAGAGCACCTGCATGAGAAGGCGGGGGTCTTCGGGGGACCGCCGGGCCATCGCCTCTGCCGTCTCCAGCGCCCGCCCGCGGCATTGGGAGGCGCGGTAGAGTTCGATCAGGTTCACGGAGGCGTCGTCGAAGGTCTCGGGGTCGTCCAGGAGACGCAGGAGGGCGCGCTCCGCAAGGGCGCTTTGCCCCTCCAGGCGGTCCAGAAGGGCCCGTTCCAGGGCCAACAGCCCCGCCACCGATTCGCCCGGGGCGCTCCGTTCCAGGTCGGCCAGCGCCGCCCGCGCCGCCTCCCCCCTCCCCTCCATGATATCGAGGCGCAGGAGGAGGAAGCGGGGGAAAAAGGCGTCGGGGGCCCCCCCCTGGAGCCGGCCCAGGACCCCCCGGGCCTCCTCCCACCGTCCCAGCCGGATGAGGCACTGGGTCCGCTCCTCGTCCGCCTGGGGGGTGTCGAGCCCCTGGTCGTCCAGGACCTCCAGGGCGCGCGGACATTCACCGGACCGGCGCAGAAGGGAGGCCAGGCGGAGGGCGCCGCCCCGGGAGACCTTGTAGGCCCCCGCCTGCTCGGCGGCCTGCGCCGCCCCGGCCATGTCGCCCGTCTCCTCCAGGGCCCGGCTGAGAGTGATGAGGGTTTCGGGGTCACCCGGGGCGTAGTCGAGGACGCGCCGCAGGGCTTCCGCGGCCCCGGCGTAATCGTCGCGGGCCAGGCGCAGGCGCGCCAGTCCCCGCAGGGCGGACGGGCCGTCCCAGGGGGAGAGGACGACCTCCGCCTCCCCGTCCCGTCCCATCTCTCCCAGCAGGCCGGCCAGGCGCAGGGCGGACTCCTCGTCGTTCCGGACCGCATGGGCGCGGCGCAGGAGCCCCTCCGCCTCGTTCAGCGACCCCTGCATGGCCGCCAGAACGCCGAGGAGACCCAGCGCCTCGGCGTGATCGGGGTCCATCCTCAGCGCCTCCGCCAGCGAGGCCTTCGCCCCCTGGATGGCCCCCTGCTGGACCTGGATCTCGGCCAGGGCCACGCGCAGGGTGGGAGAGGCGGGGTCGGCCTTCACGCTGGCCAGGGCCAGTTCCCCGGCCTTGTCCAGGTCGCCGGTGAGCAGGGCGGCCTGGCTTTCCAGGAACAGCGCCGCCCCGTGATGGGCGGCCCCGGCCGGGGCCAGGAGCAGGAGGGCCAGCAGCAGCGTCATCTCACTCCTCCTCCGAAAGGGAGAGGAGCTTGCGGGCATGGGTCAAGGCCGAGGGGAACTCGTCGCCCCCCAGCATCCGGGCGATCTCCCGCTCCCGCTCCTTCCCTTCCAGCGGCTCCACGGAGGTGACGGTCCGGTCCCCCTTGACCTTCTTGTCCACCCTCAGATGGCGGTCGGCCCACACGGCCACCTGGGGGAGGTGGGAGACGCAGAGGATCTGGTCGTGCGCCGCGAGGGCCTGGAGCATCCGGCCCACGGCCGTGGCCGCCCGTCCGCCGATCCCCTGGTCCACCTCGTCGAAGACCAGCACCTTGCCCCGGCGGGCCTGGACCGCCTGCTGGAGGGCCAGTTGGATGCGGGAGAGTTCCCCCCCCGAAGCCATCTTCTCCAGCGGGAGCATCCCCTCGCCGGGATTGGTGCGGATGAGGAACAGGGCGGCGTCGGAGCCGGACGGGGTGGGCGCTTCCGGCGTGTGACGCACCTCCACCCTGAACTGGGCCTTCTCCAGGTTCAGCGACGGGAGGAGGGCCTGCACCCGCTCCTGAAGGGTCCGCGCGGCCGTTTTGCGGGCCTTGTTCAACGCGGAGGCCGCCGCGGCGTAGGCCGCGAGGGCGTCTGAGACCTCGGCCCCGGCCGCCTTCAGCGTCCCCTCCAGGTCCTCCAACTCGGCCAGTTCGCGTCCCATCCGCCGGCGCGCCTCCACCACCGCCTCCAGCGTGGCGCCGTATTTTTTCTTGAGAAGGTCGAGGGCGGCGAGGCGCGATTCCACCGCGTCGAGGGTGGTCTCCGGCGCCTCGGTCTGGGAGAGTTCGCGGTCCAGGGTGTACGAGACATCCTCGAGCGCTTCCCGCGCCTCGCGCACCTGCCGGGCGGCGTCGGCGAACCCGGGCATCATCCCGGAAAGGGGATCGAGGCGCTCCTCGATGGATTTGAGCGTTCCGATGAGCGAGGCGTCCTCGTTGTCCAGCGCCTTGAGGGTGAAATTCAGGGCCTCCGATATCTCCTCCCGCCCCCTCAGCCGCGCCTTGGAGGCCTTCAATTCCTCCTCCTCGCCGGGCCGGGGGGACGCGGCGTCGATCTCCCTGACGGCGAAGCCGAGGTAGTCCACGAGGCGCGCCCGCTCGGCGGCCCTGGCCTGGAGGACCTCCAGGCGGTCCACAGAGCCCTTCCACCGGGCGTGGGCCTCGGCCACGGCGGTCCGATCGAGCGAGCCCACGGCGTCGAGCAGGTCGAGGCGGTAGGCCTCGTCCAGGAGGTTCAACTGCTCCGCCTGTCCATGGATGGCGATGGCCCGCGCCCCCAGCTCGGCCAGGATCTTCAGGGGGACGGGGGAGCCGTTGATGAAGACGCGCCCGGGCTTGTCGCGGTGGACCTCGCGCTTGAGGATCAGCAGTTGGTCGTCCGATTCCACGCCGCGCTCTTCGAGGAGGGCGCGCACCCCGGCCGGGATGTCGCGGAAGATCCCCTCCACGGTGAGGGCGGCCTCGCCGTGGCGGATGAGGTCGGGGTCGGTGCGGTCCCCGGCCAGCAGTTTGAGGGCATCCACGACGATGGATTTCCCCGCGCCGGTCTCTCCGGTCAGAAGGTTGAGCCGGGGCGAGGCGGAAACGGCCACCTCCCGGATGGTGGCGAGGTTGCGGATGCGCAGTTCTTCGAGGATCACGCGGAAATTATACCCCGCTCGCCGCGATTGCGCTTGCCCAGATGGAGCCGGACGCCCCGCCGGTCGAGCGTGCGGGAACCCATCGGATTCCGAGGTCCACCGGGTGGAACGGAAGAAGGCGATCCCCTTATGGGGGCGTCGCGCCGCCGGGCCGGGCGCTACAGCGGCGGGACCAGGACATGCCGGATCGCCGTGGCCCTCTTGGCCGGGAAGTCGATGTCGATGAGGGCGGCCGCGAGGTGGCCGGGGGCGCGGGCCACCTCGAACCGGACAGGGGCCTGGCGCAGGAACCGGCCGACGATGACCTCCTTGTCGAATCCGATGACGGAATCGTAGGCGCCGGTCATCCCGACATCCGTGATGAACGCGGTCCCCCCGGGGAGGACCCGCGCGTCGGCGGTGGGAACGTGGGTGTGGGTGCCCCAGACGGCGGCGGCGCGGCCGTCGGCGTAGTGGCCGAAGGCCTGCTTCTCCGAGGTCGCTTCGCCGTGGAAGTCCACGAGGAGGGGGACCTCGGGCGGGAGTTCGGCCAGGAGGGAGTCGAGGGCGCGGAAGGGGCAGTCGAGCATGTCCATGAACACCCGCCCCTCCAATTGGACCACCGCCACCTTCCGCCCGTCGGGCAGGGGCCAGACGATGTGGCCGCGGCCCGGGTTGCCGGGGGGATAGTTGGCGGGGCGCAGGACCATGGGGTAGAGGTCGAGGGCGTTGGAAAACTCCTTCTTGTCCCACACGTGGCTCCCCGCGGTGAAGACATGGATGGGGAGGGTCAGGAGCTCCTCCATGGTCTTGAGGTCCGGCCCGAACCCCCCGGCGGCGTTCTCGATGTTGGCCACCACCAGGTGGACGCCGTGCTCCTTGATGAACCCCGGCAAGTACTCCGCCAGGGCCTTCCGTCCCGGCTTCCCCACCACATCGCCGATGCCCAAAACGCGCAGATTCACCGCCCGCCCCCCGCTAGCGCGTCGCTGGAACGCTTGAAGGCTGGAAGGCTGGAAGGCTGGAAGGCTGGAACGCTAGAAGGCTTGAAGGCTAGAACGCTGGAAGGCTTGAAAGCTAGAACGCTGGAAGGCTTGAAAGCTTGAACGCTGGAAGGCTTGAAAGCTAGAACGCTAGAAGGCTTGAAAGCTAGAACGCTAGAAGGCTTGAAAGCTTGAACGCTAGAAGGCTTGAAAGCTTGAACGCTAGAAGGCTTGAAAGCTAGAACGCTAGAATGCCAGAACAAATCGGCAGGGGAGGGGGAGCCTTCAGCCTTCAGCCTGCAGCCTTCAGCCTTGTAGGGGGAGCCTTCAGCCTTCAGCCTGTAGCCTTCAGCCTTGTAGGAGGCGCCTTCTGCCTTCAGCCTTCTACCTTCAGCCTTGTAGTGGGAGCCTTCCAGCCTTCCAGCTTTCCAGCTTTCCAGCTTATTTCGCATAGTCGATCGCCCGGGTCTCGCGGATGACGGTGACCTTGATCTGGCCGGGGTACTGCACCTCGCCCTCGATGCGGCGGGCGATGTCCTTGGCCATCCAGAAGGCCTGCTCGTCGCCGATCTTGGAGCTTTCCACGATGATGCGCAGTTCGCGGCCGGCCTGGACGGCGTAGGCCTTGTTGACCCCCTGGAACCCGCCGGCGATCTCCTCCAGCTTTTCCAGGCGGCGGACATAGGACTCCAGGACGTCGCGGCGGGCGCCGGGCCGCGCGGCGGAGAGGGCGTCGGCGATGGTGACGAGGACCGCCTCCACCATCCTGGGCTCCACATCGCCGTGATGGCACTCCATGGCGTGGATGACGCTCTCGCTCTCCCCCATCCGGCGGAGGAAGTCCACCCCCAGTTGTATGTGGGTCCCCTCCATCTCCCGGTCGATGGCCTTGCCGATGTCGTGCAGGAGGCCGGCGCGCTTGGCCAGGGCCTGGTTGACGCCCAGTTCCCGCGCCAGGATCTCGGCGAGACGGGAGACCTCCTTGGCGTGGGTGAGGACATTCTGTCCGTAGGAGGTGCGGAACTTGAGTTTGCCGAGGTGTTTGATGATCTCGATGTGGAGGTCGGGGATCCCCACCTCCATGGCGGCGGCCTCGCCCTCCTCCATCACCTTGGAGTCGAGCTCGGCGCGGCACTTCTCCACCACCTCCTCGATGCGCCCGGGATGGATGCGGCCGTCCTGGACGAGGCGCTTGAGCGCCATGCCCGCCAATTCGCGGCGCATGGGGTCGAAGGAGGAGATGGTGACGGCGCCCGGGGTGTCGTCCACGATGAGGTCCACGCCGGCGGCCAGCTCGAGGGCCCGGATGTTGCGCCCCTCGCGGCCGANNTGCGCCCCTTCATCTCGTCGCTGGGGAGGTCCACGACCGAGACGGTGTTCTCGGCCACGTATTCCGAGGCGATCTTCTGCATGGTGGCGGAGAGGATGTTGCGGGCCCGGGCGTTGGCGTGCTCGGTCGCCTCCTCCTCCAGCCGCTTGATCAGTTGGGCCGCCTCCAGGCGGGCCTCCTGCTCCAGGCGGCCGATGATCTCCTTTTTGGCCTGCTCGGCCGTCAGGCCGGCGATGGCCTCCAACTTGGTCTGCTGTTCGGCCACCAGCTCCGCGATGCGCGCCTCGCGGCCCGTCAGGGCCTGGGTGCGCTTTTCCAGCTCCTTTTCGCGGGTCTTCAGCTCGTTGTCGACCCGGTCGGCCTGGCTCTGCCGCTGGTCCAGTTTGGACTCGCGCTGTTGGAGGCGTTTCTCCTGCTGCTGGAGCTCCTTCTTCTGCTCGCGGCTGGCGGCCTCGAACTCGTTGCGGAGCTGGTGGACCTTCTCCTGGGCGGAGAGGGATGCCTCGCGGACCTTCTCCTGGGCCTCCCGCTCGGCGCGGGAAACGGTCTCGCGCGCCTTGGCCTCGGCTTCGGCGAGGACCTTGGCGGCGTGCTTGCGGTGGGCGATGGATTGAACCACCGCCGTCAGGGCCGCGCCGGCGGCGAAGGCCACGATGGCGGCTAAAATCCAGTAAAGCGACATGGTCACCTCCCAAGTCGGAGGCGACCCGCGTCACGGAGCGGGCGATAGGGAAAAAATCCCCCACTTCGGCCGTTTGGGCGGCAACTCTGAACCGGGCAAGGCCAGGTGGGGACACCGGGCCGGGCCCATCAGTTCCCCGAAGGGATCACCGGGCCCGGGGTTCCACGAGAGTCCCCGTGGCGGTAGTGTTGGTTCAGGAGTACAAAGCCCTACACGCACCAAGCAGGGGAAACAGGCTGATAACGCGCGGCAAAGAACGGAAAAGAGCCTACTCAACCTTCGCCTCCAACACATCGTTGAGGCGGTCCAAAAGCTTGTTCGCCCGTTCCTCCGTTCGACGGAGGTCGTCTCCTTGCTGGGCCTCCAGCTCCTCCAGGCGGTCCACCAGGTTGAGCGCGGTGAGCGTCAACAGTTTGAACGCGTCCACGGTGGGGGCATGGGAGGCCACTTCGGAAATTCTGGCGTTAAGTTTGGAGGCGAGGGACTCCATGTAGCCGGGATCCTTGTCGCTTTTCAGGCGATAGGTTTGCCCCAGGATGGTCACTTCGACGGTGTGCATGGTCTTCCCTTTCACTCCATGGATGATATTACACAATTTCGGCGGAAATGACAAGCCCCGCGGGCTCGACGCCCGCGGGGCCGGGGAGGCGGGGGGAGGGGGCGCGCCGCCTACAACTTCACCTCGGGCACCTCCGTGCCGTAGATGTACTTGTCGAACCAGGGGCGGTAATCCTTCTTGGTGATGGCGTTGAGGATCAGGATGACGTCCTCCGTGGTGGCCTTCAGGCGGGTCTTCTGGCAGGCCTCCGGGAGCTTCTTCAGGAGGGTATAAAAGGCCGGATCGCCGATCTCCTGGCGGAGGGCGTGAAGGACCAGGGGGCCCTTGTCATAGACCAGGTAGGTGGAGACCATGTCCGAATCGTCGAACCCCAGCAGGGCGCCGTTGACGACCGTCCCGCGCCCCTTGATCTCCCTGGTGTTGTTGATCCACCCCTTGAACTGCTCCTTGGCCTTCTTCTTGTCGTGCTCCAGCATGAAGAGGTGGGAGATGTACTCGGTGAACGATTCCGACAGCCAGGCGTCGATGTCGGAGGCCCAGGAGACCAGGTTGCCGTACCACTGGTGGCCGATCTCGTGGGCGAACCGGGCGTTGACGCCGAGGGAGGCGTAGCGCCGCATCAGGGTGTCGAAGTCCTCCTCATCGCCCGACCCGATGGGATTGGTCCCCTCGGAGGTGATCTCCACGATCCCCGCGGGGGCCTGCCAGAAGAAATGGCGGTAGTAGGGGATCTCCACGACGTCCAGTTCATGGTAGGGGAAGGGGACGAGGCCGTTGCTGTAAAAGTCCAGGATCGCCAGGCCGTTCTTGGCCAGTTTGGAGGCGCCCTTGTCCTTGGACTGGACGTAGGAGTGGAACCGGATCAGGTAGGGGTCCTTCTTGAACTCCTGGCTCTTGAACTCCCCCACGATGATGAAGGGGAAACTCATGGGCTCCTGCTCGTCCGATTCCAGGCAGTTGAGGTCCCCCTCCTTCCACTCCTTGACCAGCTTCCCGCAGGCGATCGGAATCCAGGGGGCCTTGACCTTGACCACCGAATGGAACCGGCTGGCCTGGGCGTAGAAATCGAGGGTGGGGTACCAGTCCCAGTTGCCCAGCACCTTGTAGGCGTCCCCCTCAAAACTCTTGAGGAAGGGCCCCTCCGATTCAAAAGTGAGGGTGAAGGGCTGGTTCTTTTTCGTCGGGGAGGGCAGGTGCAGGATGAGGGCGTCAAACTTGTGGGAGAAGGGCACGGCCTCGCCCCCGGGCCCCGTGATCTTCTTGACCGCGATGGGGTGGGAGCGCTCGTCCCAGAGTTTGTACTCCTTGGACTGGCCGTTCGTCATGGAGAGGGAAAGGGCGCGGATTCCGCCCACCGAGGGGGTGAACTCGATGACGGCCTTCTGCGTGGCGTTCTGGTTGTCGGTCGATACGATCTCCATGTCCACGCCGGTCTGGACCACGGGGAAGATCCGCCGCTGGTTCCAGTCCCAGTTGACGGGCTGGGTCACGAGCTGGGTGATCTGGAAGAACTCGGGAAGGGTGCGGTACTTCTTGTAAGTAAGCAGGTATTCCTTGCACTCGTCGACCGCGTCCACGACGTAAAGGAGGTTCTTCTCCTTATCTCCCTTGACAAACGCCAGGACGACGGGGTCCTTGGCGCCGTTGAACAGGGCGGGGGCGAAGACGAAATCGGGGGTGGCCCACCCCATCCGCCTGGCGATGTCCGCATAGCCCTTCAGCTTCTCCGCCCCCGGGGCGCCCTCGCCGGCGAACTTCTCCCCGTCCAGGAAGGGGTAGATGAGGAACAGCCCCTCCGAGAAGGTCTCGCGCAGGGTGTTGGCGGCGTCCAGGTCATAGGACTTGTTCTCCTTGAGGTTGACCTTGGCGGCCGAGAGGGCGATGCGGTCCTTCACCGCCAGGGCCAGGGAGCCCTTGCCGGAGAAGAGGAACCCCAAGGTGTGCGGGCCTCCGACCACCTGCGAGCAGGAGCCGTTGAGGGTGAACGAGGCGTTGCCCCACGCCAGGGTCCAGTCCTTGGCCTCCAGGGTGCCCTTCACGGCCGGGGCGGCGAGGTCTTTGAGGGTCTGGTCCCACTCCTGGGCCCAGAGGCAGGCGGTGGCTAAAAGGCACAGCACGATCCATTTTTTCATGAGGGTGGTCCTCCTTCAAGATTGGCTTTTTGCAGGATGTCGTTCCGGATCCGCTCCGCGGCGGTGCTCTCCGGGGCGTTTTCCAGGATGGTGTTGACGATGTCAAGGGCGCGCTGGCGGTCCCCCATCCGCTCGAACACCCGGGCTCTGACCCATTCGCTCTGGGCCAGGCTCTCCAGGCGTCCGGTGACCCGGGGCGCGGCTTCGGCGTCCGGGTAGGCGTCGAGGAAATCGCGGGCCTCCTTGAGGGAGTCCACCAGCGGCAGGACCGCCTCAAACCGTTCCCGGATGAGGGGGGCGAGGGGGGTGTCGGCGAAGATCTCCCCCAGGCGGTGGCAGGCGGTGATGGAGCGGAGGAGGTGGAGGCGGGGCCGGACCACCGCCTCGGCCATGTCGCGGTCCAGGGCGTCCCCGGAGGCGCGCGCCCGGGCGAGGGCCTCCACGGCGTCGCGCTCCTCCCCCAGTTGGAAGAGGCTGCGGGCCAGCAGGACGGAGGCGTAGGGGGTCCGGAGGTCGTCGGGATAATTGGCGACGAAGCTCTTCAGGAAGGGGATGGAGGGGACGCCGAAGTCCAGGATGCCGTGAAACGCCCCCCTGCAGGCCTCGTTCTCCTCCCGGTACCGCTCCAGTTCCCCCCGGGCCTTCTCCATCACCCCCGTCACCTCGGGGTCCTCGGCGAACCGTTCCAGCAGGCGCTCGTAGCCCCTCAGGACCGGCCCGTATTCGCGTTCCGTGAAGGGGCGGGACATGAGGGCGCCGGCCGTCTCCTCCAGCGCTTTGCGGCGCAGGAGGAAACTGGTGAGCCCCGCCGGCGAAGCGTTGCGGGCCATCCGCTCCAGGGCCCGGGCGCGGTCGGGGTCCTTTTCCCCCTGCGCGAACCGGTTCAGGACCTCCTGGGTCTGCCGCTGGATCCCCTCGGGGTCGGCCATCTGGCTGGAGGGCCTCAACTGCCCCGTACGGACCTCCGCCATGGTGGCGCGGTCCTCGAGGTAGGGGTGGCTCCGCCAGTAGCCGTATCCGGGGGTCTCGTAGGTGCGGCGCTTCATGGTGTCGAGGAGCTCCACGGCGCCGCGGGGATCGAAGCCCGCCCGCGCCGTCAGGTAGGTCCCCTCCCGGTCCGCCTCCATCTCGAAGTCGCGGCTGTAGTCCTGCATCAGGAGGGCCTGCATGACGACGGAGAAGGCGATGGAGGCCTGGATGAGGTTGGCCCCTTCGCTCTGTCTCTGGTACTGCCCCCACTGGCTGTCGGGGAGGGTCCAAAGGTCGGGCTGGTTGGGATCGCGCCGTTCGCCGGAGTTGGCGGCGCCCAAGATGGCCCCCAGGACGAGGGCGTTGCTCAGGACGCTCAACAGCGCGTTCCGGCGCTGCATCTTCCGGGAGTGGTCGTTCTGCGCGTGGATGATCTCGTGCCCCAGGATGGCGGCCAGGGCGTCGTCCGAGAGCCCCATCTCCAGGATGCCGCTGGTGAGGAAGATGAACCCCGCGGGGAGGGCGAAGGCGTTGGGTTCCCGCATCTTGATGATCTGGAAGCAGTAGGTGTCCTTGGGGCGGTCGAGCGCCTTGACCAGGGAATAGCCGATCCGGTTGACCCGCTCCAGATCGGGATGATCGTCGAGGATCTCGTAATGCTTGGCCAGCTCCACCACGAAGGTGAGGCTCTCCTTGAAGTCCGGGGTGGGTTCGGGCGGAGCCTGGGCCCAGAGCAGGCCCGGCAGGAGAAGGAGGGCGATCCATTTCCGGGGCATCAACAGATTATATACGGTTTGCCGGCCGATTTGGTTATTTTAGTTTTAGACCCGGGCCGGCTCCGGCGGCGGGAGCCCCCGTCGCCCGCCGTGATCCTGCCGCTGTTGCATCCACGGGGAGGGTCTGATAGCATGAGGCAGGCCGGCCCCGCGACCGATCCGGGCCCCGGCCGGGAGGTGTGTTCATGACCGTTCGCGACCTGATGCAACTGGCCGACCAGCATCCGCTCCTCGTCATGGCGGTCTTCGCCGCGCCGCCGGCGGTCGCCTGCCTCTCCGGGTTCCTCCACGGGAAAGGCAACGGCGGGCGGTCTCCCTGGAAATACCTCTATTCGGTCATGGTTTATCTGGCATGCGTTCCCGGCCTTTTCGCCGCCGTGGCCACGGGGTACGCCCTCTTTTTCGGCAAAGAAAACCTTCTGGACGCGAGCATCGTCGGGTTCTTCGTCCCGGTTGTTTCCATGGTGGCGACGCTGGTCCTCATTCGCAAGAACGTCCCCTTCGACCAGGTGCCGGGGTTCGACCGCCTCTCGGGGCTGATGGTGATGATCGGCGCCTGCTTCGTCATCGCCCTCGCTATAGACAAGACCCGCATCTGGCTCTTCTTCGGCGGTTCGATCGAAAAGCTCTTCCTCCTCGCCCTCGCCATCTTCGCCCTCCTCAAATGGGGGAGTTACATGCTGTTCAGGAAGAAGGACGAGCCTAAGATTCCCATGCCCAAGCCGCCGCTCAGCCAGTAGCGAGACGGGCGATGGAGCGGGGGCGACATCCTGAGCGGGCATCTCGAACATTCGTCGGGCCCGAGCGCAGGAGACGGGCGAGACAAGCGAGAAAGGCGAGAAAAACAACAGGAAGCGGTTGAAGGGTCGGACCCATGTGTCCGCCCCACAAGCCCAAGGATCCTGTGTGTTATTCGATGATGCCCAGAGCTTCGAGATCGGCGAGGTCCTTGCGCCTTCCCAATGCCCGCTTATTGGCGATGAATTGCTCCCGTCCGAGGTAGTGGACTGGGATATCTCCATACGATCCGGCAACCCGCCCCGCGAATGCATCTGTTTCCTCAACGCCGGTCAGGGAAGTAAGTAAGTCCACCCGGGCGGGCGCCACACCAAGTTGGATGACCATGGAGGGCTTGACAAAATCCTCAGGGGTGATCCCGACGGAGCCGAATCCGAATTCCTCCAGGGCTTGGAGGATACGGGCGGCATTCTCCTCGCTGGAACGAACGAGGAGATCGATGTCCCCTGTGTATCGCGGGGCGCCGTGAAACGCCAGGGCGTAGGCGCCGGCGATCAAGTATTCAACGCGATGCTTGTTGAATAACGCGAGCAGATCTTTGAAGTCGGGCTGCGCTTCCATTCACTTGTCTCCGCAAGGCCTCAACGGCGGCGATACGCTCCTCCGGGGGGCGGCTCAGCCAGTATTCCAAGTCCGGTTTGGGCGAGGCGGCCTCCCGCAGGGTCATCTTTTTCGCCACTTTTCGGATGCTCATGCATCTATCTTACCATGCGCAAGGTGTGAATGCCAGCACGGCAGGAGGGCAGGCGGAAGGCTGAAGAGAAAACTCAGGACAAAAAGACAGGGAGGAAAAAGCCTACATAAAGACGGACCCATGCGTCCGCCTATTTATTTCAATCGTAGGGGAGGATTCCTGACATTTCGTACCCCCGGCCATCCTACCGCTGGTAGGGCGTAAGGGGGAAATCGCAATCGGGATCGGAATCGGGAATCGGGCCTCGGGATTCGGTTTTGAAGACGATAGCGATAGCGATGCCGATTCCGATGCCGAGCAGGGAGGCGGGCGACCGTAGGGGCGGACCCAAGCGTCCGCCTATCAAATTCGATCGTAGGGGAGGATTCCCCCCATCTCGTACCCCCGGTTTATCCTCCCGCAGGGTAGGTGGGCATGATTATTGTATAATCAACATGCGACGCGATCGCAGGAGGCACCCCATGCGAATGGCGCAACCCGGCTCAAGCAAGGCGAAATCCGGCACTGAAAGCGGGCGGATGGGGGCATGGATCTCATTATTTATAATCCTATTCGCCGGCCTCTCGTCCGTTTGGGCGGACAGTCCGATGACCTTCGAAGACCGGGTTAAGGCCCAGGAGGCCATCGAGCGGGTGTACTACGAGCACCGCATCTGGCCCAAGGAGAACCCGGGACCCAAGCCGCCGTTTGAGCAAATGATTTCAAAAGCCCAGATCGAGGCCAAGGTAGAGGAATATCTGAAGAAATCAGCCGCGCTGGACAAGTACTGGCAACGGCCGATCCAAGCCGCCCAACTCCAGGCCGAGATGGATCGGATGGCGAAGCAGACCCAAGACCCAGACACCCTCCGCGAGCTCTTCGCGTCCCTGGACAACAATCCCTTTATAATTGCTGAATGCCTCGTCCGGCCTCTTTTGGCTGAGAGGTTGATACGGAATTGCTATGCGTATGACTCGCGCCTTAACAGGGACGTGAGGAATAAAGCCAATATGGCCTTAGCAGAGCTTACGGCGGAGAATTTCGCTAGCTATTCGGAAGGCAAATACATTAGTGTAAGGTATGTAGTAGGGATTATGCAGTACGAGAATTTCTATCTTCAATATAACAAAAGTAAAGAGAGCCCGAGAGTTGTGTCGCTCGATGCTGAAGAGTTTGGAAAGATCAAATCTCACTTTGCTCGTCAAAGTGGACCACTTTCTATTCGGGAAACCTGCGCAGGGTTTATTATCGAAATGACCGATCGCATTGACAAAGATTCAATTGAGATGAAGACCCTGACCTTCACTAAGCAGGAATTTGATGATTGGTGGAAATGGAATTCGCGCCGTTATGCCGAGAATAGCCGATGTGGAATTGAAGATACTGACTTTTTTACACTTCCCGCCATTATTGCTGAGGATAGCACTTCTTCACAAGGTTACTGGCCCCATAGCGCGTTAAATGATGTGCTTGATGGGCGCATGCTACACACGGCTGTATGGACGGGGATGGAAATGATCATTTGGGGAGGGGATAGCAATTCCGGTGGGCGCTATAACCCTTCGACGGATTCGTGGATTCCTACATCCATGGGAATCAATACGCCTACGGCGAGATCTAATCACACTGCCGTTTGGACAGGATCGGAGATGATTATTTGGGGGGGGAGCAAATATGAAGATGGATACGCCAATTATCTCAACACAGGTGGTCGATACAATCCTTTGACTGACTCGTGGATTCCAACTTCCACAAACGTTAACGCGCTTTCAGCGCGTTCCGAGCATACCGCCGTATGGACGGGAACTGAGATGATAATTTGGGGGGGGTGGGACATCAATGTCGGATATTGCAGTACAGGTGCAAGGTTCAATCCCTCAATGGATTCTTGGATCCCCACATCAACGGCTATTAATGTGCCATCGAAGCGCTATGCGCATGCAGCGGCATGGACGGGTACGGAAATGATTATTTGGGGAGGCTTCGACGGAAAGAGTTGGCCAAACCTTGGGGGGCGGTACAATCCCTCAACGGATTCCTGGATTCCCACAAATATCGGAGCCAATGTGCCTCAAGGGCGTTGCATGCCTTCATCTGTCTGGACAGGAAGGGAAATGATTATCTGGGGAGGAGTCACTGAGGTTTTCAATTATCTTAATACAGGTGGACGGTACAATCCCTCCACCGACTCCTGGGCGCCCACATCCATGGGGACTGGTGTTCCATCAGCGCGAGGAAGGCACACCGCCGTATGGACTGGAATGGAAATGATTATATGGGGCGGATACGACGACAGCGATGACCTTAACACAGGTGGGAGATACGATCCTTCGAGCGATTCTTGGGCTAGCATTTCAACCGGGAATAATGCGCCTTCAGCACGAGAATATCACACGGCCATCTGGACGGGAACTGAGATGATAATCTGGGGAGGGCAAACGAGTGGTTCAGATTGGTGGAATCTACTTAACACTGGCGGCCGGTACAATCCATTTTCGGATTCCTGGATTCCGATCTCGATTGGGGCCAATGTGCCATCGGCCCGTGCAGGACATTCCGCAATATGGACCGGAGCTGAAATGATTGTCTGGGGGGGGACAGATTATCACGGCAGCCATTTCAATACAGGAGGGAAGTATTTTCCCTCCACGGATTCTTGGTTTTCGACACCCATTGGGGCGAGCACGCCTGTAGGGCGTTATGAGCACACGGCCGTTTGGACGGGAAAGGAAATGGTTATTTGGGGAGGAGGAACTTTTGCTTCAGATGGTTGGACTGCCTTCAATACTGGTGGGCGATTCGATCCCACTATTGATCTTTGGAGCCCAACTTCAATTGGATCCAACGTCCCCCTTTCACGCTACTTTCATTCGGCTGTGTGGTCGGGAATGGAGATGATCGTTTGGGGAGGCATCCGGGATGATGGTTTCACTTATCTCAACTCGGGAGGGCGATATAATCCATCGACGGATTCATGGATGGCAACATCCACTGGAGACAATGTTCCTTCTATGCGCCGTGGGAACGCGGCTGTTTGGACTGGTACGGAAATGATTATTTGGGGCGGCCAACTCTCTGGATCAGCTCATTACTCTAATACAGGTGGAAGGTATAATCCCTTATCCGATTCCTGGCTTCCTACCTCAACGAACGGCTACGTACCTTCTGGGCGTTTCTATCCAACAGCCGTGTGGACAGGCTTAGAGATGGTAATATGGGGTGGAAATAGCGATTCCAATCCATATTATCTCAATTCAGGTGGGCGTTACAATCCCTTATCAAATTCGTGGGTGTCCACGAGTACTGAAGGAAATGTGCCATCAGGCCGGGCTGTGGCTACGGCTATTTGGACAGGTTCTGATATGATCATCTGGGGAGGTAATTACTATACGAAAGTGCTTAACACGGGAGCGCTTTACTCTCCTAAGACCGATTCCTGGGTTCCAACCTCATCGGGAACTGGTGTGGCTTCTGCACGAAGCGGGCATTCCGCAGTATGGACAGGGAATGTAATGATTGTCTGGGGAGGCGATGGATTATGTCGCCTTGCTTCTGGCGGCATTTATCGGCCCTATTCTTCCCATAATAGGCCAGTGGAAAGGCCTTAGTGGAGAGAGAGATTCCTGCAAGTAAAAGAGCTCTTTGAGCTGCATTCATGAATGGTTTTTTTCAACGACCCCACTGTCCCTGGTTATTATAGACTATGGGCATTCCGCCGGGTCGCCCCTAAGTTGATACCCTGTCACCCTTAAGATATTCCTGTTTCAGGCCGGTGGAAGAGGCCAGCAGGCCGAAATCCACATCAGCATGAAGGACAGCGACGTGCCCATAGGCGGCGGCCCCGATCAGCAGATCGGTGGTGGGAAGGGTTTTCCCGGCTTGCTGAAGACGCCGCCCCCACTGCGCGGCCCGAACGAACACCGCCTCGGAGAGCGGAAGGCACGGCAGGGCGGAAAACATCCCCTCCAGGGCTTCATAGGCGGCATCTTCACGGACTCCCCTGAGGACCTCGGTGATCACAATGCCGCACACGGCGGCCTCGTCCTTTTCCAGAAGATCGCGGACGCGGGCCTTGATCCCCGCGTTGCCCCGGGGCCTCAGGTATTCGATCCAGGCGCTGCTGTCAACGAGAAACATCGCGCCGCCGCTCCTTGAGAAACGTCCCAAGGGTCCACGTCATGTCCACCTTCCCTTCAAAGTCAAGGAGCTTGCGGGCCCGGCGCCGACGGACGGCCTCCCGCAACGCTTTCTCGACGGCTTCCTTCATGGTGCCTGCGTTGAGGGCCTTGCGGGCCTGGGCCAGAAGTTTCTTGTCAATGTCGAGCGTTGTGCGCATGGCGCCTCCTTGTGCATAATACAATGCATATTAACATATGCATGACGATCCCGTCAAGGCCGCGGGCACGGAGGAAAAGAGTACGGCACCATTCATCCAATCCACTGCCTGCCGCCCCGCAGGCTGAAGCCTACGGCTACATCCCACCTGAAACCTGAAACCTGAAACGGAAACCCGAGACTTTAGACGCGAGACCCGAGACGGCGGGCGACCCACCGGGTCGCCCCTACCAAAACCGTTAGAATAATTTAATGCGCCACAGATCGTGCAGATGGATGAGGCCGAGGAGCTTCTTCGCCGCGTCGGTGATGAACAGCGAGGTGATGTGCTTCTCCTCGAAGATGCGGAGGGCGTCGGAGGCGAGGGCGTCGGCGGCGATGGTGCGGGGGTCGGGCTTCATGCAGTCGGCCGCGCTCTTTTGGAGCAGGTGCTCGTCTTTTTGAAGCAGGCGGCGCAGGTCGCCGTCGGAGATGACCCCCTTGAGGGCCCCGCGGCCGTCCACCACCGCGGTGATGCCGAACCCCTTGCTCGACATGGCGTAGATGGCGTCCTTCATGGAGGCGTCCAGGAGCACCCTGGGAAGGGCGTCGCCGGTGTGCATCAGTTCCTCCACCTTCATCAGTTTCTTCCCCAGCGCCCCGCCGGGGTGGCGGAGAGCGAAGTCCTCCTCCCTGAACCCCTTCCGGACCAGCAGCGCCATGGAAAGGGCGTCGCCCAGGGCCAGGGTGGCGGTGGTGGAGGCGGTGGGGGCCAGGTTGAGGGGGCAGGCCTCCTTCGAGACCCCGACATCCAGGTGGACGGCCGAATAGCGGGCCAGGGTGGAGGCCGGGTTGGAGGAGACGCCGACGATGAGGACGCCCATCCGGTGGAGCACCTCCACGAGTTCGAGGATCTCCTCGGTTTCGCCGGAGTTGGAGACGGCGAGGGCGATGTCCCCCTCGGCCACGATCCCCAGGTCGCCGTGCTTGGCCTCGGCCGGGTGCATGAAGACGGCGGGGGTGCCGGTGGAGGCCATGGTCGCGGCGATCTTGCGGCAGATGATCCCCGACTTCCCCATCCCCGTGACCACCACCTTTCCCTTGCACTGGGCCAGCATCTCCACGGCCTTGAGGAAATCGGCGTTGAGGCGGTCCATCACCTTGAGGATGGCGTCCGCTTCCGTCTTGAGGACTTTCTTCGCCAACTCGATGGTCATGCTTGGAGGGCCTCCCTCACGGCCAGCACCTGGTCCAGGAGGGCGGGCAGGTCGCCCAGGGGAAGCTGGGTGTCCCGGTCGGACATCGCCCGCGCGGGATCGTCGTGCACCTCGACGAAGAGGCCGTCGATCCCCACGGCCGCGGCGGCGCGGGCCAGGGGGAGGACGAACTGGCGCAGGCCTCCGGAGGCGCCCCCGGCCCCGCCCGGGAGCTGGAGCGAATGGGTGGCGTCGTAGATGACCCGCACCCCGGTCTCCCTCAACATGAGAAGCGAACGCATGTCCACCACCAGGTCGTGATAGCCATGGGTGGCGCCGCGCTCGGTGACGGAGATCTCGTCGGCCCCGGCGCTTTTGACCTTCTCCACGGCCCATTTCATGTCGTCGGGGGCCATGAACTGCCCCTTCTTGATGTTGACGGTGCGCCCCGTCCTGCCGGCCGCGACGAGGAGGTCGGTCTGCCGGCAGAGGAAGGCGGGGATTTGGAGGATGTCCACCACCCGGGCCGCCGGGGCGGCCTGGCCCGTTTCGTGGATGTCGGTGAGGAGGTGGACGCCGAGGGCGGCCTTGACGGCGGCCAGTTCCTCGAGCCCCGCATCCAGCCCCGGGCCCCGGTAGGAATCCAGGGCGGTGCGGTTGGCCTTGTCGAAGGAGGCTTTGAAGACCCAGTCCACGGGGTACTTCGCGAACACTTCCTTCAGTTTCTCCGCCATGCGGAGGGGGTGGCCCCCCGGTTCCATCACGCAGGGGCCGGCGATGACGAGGAGCTTGCTCATGCCTGCGCCCGCAGGGCCTTATGCTTGAGCGCGGCTTCGATGAATCCCTTGAACATCGGGTGGGGCTCCAGCGGGCGCGACTTGAACTCGGGGTGGAACTGGCAGGCCAGGAAGTAGGGGTGGTCGGGGATCTCCACCATCTCCATGAACATCTTGTCGGGCGATTTGCCGGAGAACTTCATCCCCGCCGCCTCGATCCTGTCGAGGTAGGCGGTGTTGACCTCGTAGCGATGGCGGTGCCGCTCCTGGATGGATTCGGACCCATAGACACGGCTGGCCAACGATCCCGGGGCCAGCTCGCACGGGTAGGAGCCCAGGCGCATGGTGCCGCCCATGACGTCCACGTGGAGGAGGTCGCGGAGTTTGAAGACCACCTTGTGCGGGGTGTCCTCGTCGAACTCGGTGGAGTCGGCGTGGGCGAGGCCGACGACATTGCGGGCGAACTCGATGACGGCCGTCTGCATCCCGAGGCAGATGCCGAAGTAGGGGATCTTCCGCTCGCGCGCCACCTGGATGGCCTTGAGCATCCCCTCCTTGCCCCGCTTGCCGAACCCGCCGGGGACAAGGATGCCGTCGAGGGAGAACAACTCCTGGATCCCCTTGCCGGTCTTTTCGATCTCCTCGGTGTCGATCCAGCGGAGGTCGAGGCGGGTGTCGTTGGCCACGGCGCCGTGCTTGAGGGCCTCGACGAGGGACTTGTAGGAGTCGCCGTACTGCACGTACTTGCCGGCCACGCCGATGGTGACCTCCTGCTTCGGGGAGCGCATCCGGAAGACCAGGTCCTCCCACGCCTGCATCTTGCGCGGGTAGTGGGGGAGGTTGAGGTAGTCCAGGAGGAGGTCGTCGAGCCCCTCGCGCACCAGCATCAGGGGGACCTCGTAGATGGAGGGGACGTTCTCCTCGGCGATGACGGCGCGGGGGTCCACGTTGCAGAAGGAGGCGATTTTCCTCTTCACCCCCTCCGGCAGGGGCTTCTCCGAGCGGGCGATGATGATGTCGGGCTGGATGCCGACGGACTGCAGTTGCTTGGTCGAGTGCTGGGTGGGCTTGGTCTTGAGCTCGTCGGCCGAGGCGATGTAGGGGACGAGGGTGAGGTGGATGTTGACGGCGTTGCCCCGCCCCGCGTCCTGCCTGAACTGCCGGATGGCCTCGAGGTAGGGGAGCGATTCGATGTCGCCCACCGTGCCGCCGATCTCCACCAGGATGACGTCCTTGTCGGGGCCCAGGCGCTTGATGCCCTCCTTGATCTCGTCGGTGATGTGGGGGATCACCTGGACCGTGCCGCCGAGGTAGTCGCCGCNNGGTGATGTGGGGGATCACCTGGATGGTGGCCCCCAGGTACTCCCCTTTGCGCTCCTTGTCCAGCACCGAGAGGTAGATCTTCCCGGTGGTGTAATTGTTAAGCTTGGACATGCGGGCGCTGATGAACCGCTCGTAGTGTCCCAGGTCCAGGTCGGTCTCCGCGCCGTCGTCGGTGACGAACACCTNNTCGTGCCGGGGTCCACGTTGATGTAGGGGTCGAACTTCATGATGTCGACCGAGAACCCGCGGGCCTCCAGGATGGCGCCGATGGAGGCCGCGGCGATCCCCTTTCCGAGGGAGGAGACCACGCCGCCGGTGACGAAGATGTACTTCTTTTGCATTACCGCGCTCCTTTAAGCAGTTGTTCGACTCTCGCCGCATCCTCAGCCGTATCAACGGAATGGGCGTCCGCCGCCGCCTCGGCCACGAAGATGGCGATCCCGTTTTCCAGCGCCCGCAGCTGCTCCAGCGATTCGGCCCGCTCCAGCATCGTGGGCTTCAGCGCCACATACTGGAACAGGGCCTCCCGGTGGTAGCCGTAGATGCCCAGGTGCTTGCGGTAGACGGCCGCGGGGGCATTGCGGGGATGGGGGATGGGACTGCGGGAGAAGTAGAGGGCGTAGCCCCGCAGGTCCTTGACCACCTTGACGGTGTTGGGATCGGCCGCCGCCTCAGCCGCCAGGGGGAAATCGAGGGTGGCCATCGCCTCGCCCCGTATCAGCAGGTCGGCCACGATGGCGATATTGGCCGCCGCGCAGAGGGGCTCGTCCCCCTGGAGGTTGATGATGTGCTCGGCCTTGGAGGCCCGGGCCGCCTCCGCCACGCGATCGGTGCCGGAGGGGCAGTCGGGGCGGGTCATCACGGCCCGGCCCCCGAATCCCTCCACCGCGGCCCGGATGCGGTCGTCGTCGGTGGCCACCACCACCTCCACGCCCCCAACGGCCGCCGCGCGCTCCCAGACCCATTGGACCATGGGTTTGCCCGCCAGGAGATGGAGCGGCTTGGCGGGGAGGCGGGTCGAACTGTACCGGGATGGGATGACGACCAGAGTGGACACGGCGGATGATACACCCGGGGGGCCCATGATGTCAACTTTTTTGCAGGCCTCGAAGGTGGGGACGCAGTTCAGAGTCCGGAGTTGAGGGTGGAGAGGGCCCATTCGGAGGCGGGGGGCGGGGACGGGGGCGGAAACGGCCGGGCCGGCGGACCGGCCTGTTATAATGCCTTTATGGCCCTTGAGAAGGAGATCAAATTCATGATGGAGGGGCCCCAGCGGGCGCTCCATCTTCTGGCCGCGGCCGGGGCCGTTCCCCGCGGCGGCCGTGCGTTCGAGGACAACCTCGTCCTCGACGATGGGGACCGTTCGCTGGCGCGCCGGGGCATCCTCCTCCGGCTGAGGCGGTACGGGGAGAGGGCCACCCTCACCGTCAAGAGCGGCGCGGCCGTGGAGGGCGGGTTGAAAGTGCGGGAGGAGCGGGAGACGGGGGTGGGGGACTTCGACGCCGCGCGTGAGTTGCTCTCCGCCCTCGGGTTCGATCCCGTGTTCCGCTACCAGAAATACCGGACCAATTTCGATCTCGAAGGCGCCGTGGCCAGTTTGGACGAAACGCCCATCGGAACCTACCTGGAGATCGAGGGGGAACCGGAGGCCGTCCGGCGGGCCGCCGGGCGGCTTGGCCTGGACCTCGCCCACGGATTGACGCAGTCGTACGTGGAGCTCTTCAGGGCGATGAGGAAGACGGGGAACATGGTGTTCAAGGAGACAGCGGGGCAGGCAGACAGCGGGGCAGCAAGGCAGCTATAAACGCAGGCGCCAGAAGCGTCTCGAGGCTTCAGATGGGGTCTTCCGCCAGGAGCGGAATCTTTAACGTTCCGATCCGTTTGACCTCGTCCTGCAGGAACACGAAAGCCAGCGCAATTTGTGCGGAACCCTTGAATGGATGACGGTCCTTGTGCCGGGTGGCCATGCCCAGCCAGGTCAGATGAAGCTCGCCGGGGGCGAGGCGGATCGACCCGATGGGACGCTTCCCGATCCTGGGCCGGATCGCCGTGCCGGCATAGATCCTGGAGGTCTCTCCTCCTACCGTGAGCGTCCACTCGTCTAGGAGCAGGACCACCTCCACCGGGCCCTCGTTGTAGACCTGGACCGTTATCCCCTTTTCGTCCTCGGCCAGGCGCCCCTCCACCCGCACCCCCTCCACGACCACCGACGCCCCGCCCAGGGAGAGATAGACGCCGGGAGGGACGGGGATGGAGGGGGGAATGGGGGGGGAGGGGATGTGGCAGGCGGAGAGAAGGTACACGGTGGCCGACGCAACCAAGGCTCGCATGAACGGGTTCATGGGGGTATTATAGACGAGCGTTAAAATGCATTGCAAAATGCAAATTGCAAAATGAGGGAAAACCATCGTTGGCGACCTGCCGGGCGGGTGAGGGACTTTCCGGCTTTCTGGCGTTCCGGCCTTCCGGCTTGTTTTACGTCAGCGGTATAGGGTAGTAAAAAACCTTATTGCAGGCGGAACAGCCGCCGATCATCCAGCGGCGGCCGTAGAGGGTGGTGAAGGGGTGCAGTTTGATCCCGATGGAGCGGTTGGAGACGGGGCAGTCGTGGTCGTGGGCGTCCTTCGACGGCACCTCCACGCAGGTTTCCTTCCAGAAGGAACGGACTTCGAAAATGTCCCCCTCGAAATAGCCCACTTCCCTCTGCTGCATCAGGGCGCCGACGGCGTGTCTCGTCATTGAACTCATAAGGTCTCCGGGAGCATTGTAGCAGATTTGCCCCGGGCGGAAATGGCGGAGGCCCCCGGCGTGTTACAATAGACATCTGGGGGCGTGTTGGTTTCGACGGGGTTGATGCGGAGGGAACAACGCATGCCGAGGATGGTTCCCCTCGTTAATCAGGGCCACGGCATATAAATGCCAACAACAATTTCGCTCTGGCCGCCTAACTAAGCGACCGTGTCGCCCGGGGGACGCCTGATAGCCCGGAACGGCACTCATTCTTTCAGGATGCGGGGGCCCGACGCCGATACCGGTCTCCAAAGACTTTTCGGACGCAGCGCTTGAAGGTTTGTCCGCTCCGGCTTGAAGCGCGAAGGCTCTTAAGAACGGACTAAGCATGTAGTGGGGTTCCCAAAGCCGCCTTCGGAAGGGGGTTCGACTCCCCCCGCCTCCATTTTGTTTGCCAACGCGTGTGGGCCGATCTTCGGATCGGCCCTTTTTTGTTGGTGCGGGCGCGACCGGAAAACGGGGACTGGCTCGGAATGGGGCGGAGGGAGGGTGTCCGTGCCTGTCCCCGCTTTCCGCTCTTCTCCCGCCCAACAAAACGGCGCTTCGCGCCGCACGCGTTGGCGATCTATTTTATGCGGGGGGAGTCGAACTGGGAGTGGGGGTTGGGTGAGCTGGGGTACGAGAAATATGATCCCCGTCCCGACTTCGTCGGGATGGGTATGCTGGGGTACGAGACGGGGGATCCCCACCCCTGCTCTGCAGGGGTCGACTCCCCCCGCTTAAAAAGAGGGTACCGGAAAACGGGGACTGGTTTGCGAAAACCCGGGACTGGCTCCATTTCGGGGGCTTGGAGGTGAAATGGTTGCCTGTCCCTGTGGTTTTCGCCCGCTTTCCGCTCTTCTCCCGCCCCGACAAAACGGCGCTTCGCGCCGCACGCGTTGGCGATCTATTTTATGCGGGGGGAGTCGAACTGGAAGTGGGGGTTGGGTGAGCTGGGATACGAGACGGGGGATCCCCACCCCTGCTCTGCAGGGGTCGACTCCCCCCGCTTAAAAAGAGGGTACCGGAAAACGGGGACTGGCTCGGAACGGGGTGGAGGGAGGGTGTCCGTGCCTGTCCCCGCTTTCCGGGGGTCTGGGATGTTATTGGTTTCCTACAGCTTCAAAATCAGGCGATCTTGGATGCCTCTTGGGATATTGCAGTAACTATCGACCAATAGGTAACCATTATCGTCCATCCAAATCAACAAACGAACTTTATAAAAGCGCTTTTTATCGAGAAAGTTTCGAAGTTTGACCAATTCTTCAACGATCTTATGCAAGTGCTTCAACTGTTTCGCAATCCGCTCTTCGCGTGTGAATCTATCTCCCCAAGGGCCGCCCAAGGTTTCGTCCAGGGAACACCAAGATTCCAGTTCTTTCAGTGCTTTGAATTTTGAATTGATCGGGCCGACCGCCGACTCAAGCACCGTTTGTCCAAACCTTATACGCGCTGGCTTTCTATGTCCTCTGATACACCCTAACATCATCTCTACATGGTCTTTCAGGGTGAGGCGCAGCGGGGCAATAGAATCCCCGCGAACCTCAAAAAACATGCCATGGCGCGGGCGCAAACTATTCCTTTTCATATGGTTCCTCTTTCTCTTTATCCAGTTCCACCGGCCCACAACACGAGCAAAGTTTCTCCTCATGCAACGTCTCATACCCCTCGCGGAAGAGGAAGATCGCGATCACGATGCCGATGGCGGGGTCGGCCTGCCAGAGGCCGGCCCAGGCGTTGAGGCCCAGGCCCAGCAGGAGGGCGGCGGAGAGGAGGGTGCAGGCCATGGTCTGCTTTGCGTCGGCTGCGAAAGAGCGGCTGCCTAAGGCCTTGGCCGTCCTGACCTTGAGCCACCACAGGGTGGGCATGGTGACCAGGGAGATTATCGCGATGGCGATGCCCAGGAGGCTCGGCTCGGGGCGTTCGCCGGTCCAGAGTTTGCGGGCGGACTCGAAGGCGACGTAGGCGCCGAGGATGAAGAAGGTCCATCCCACCAGTTTCGCGGCCCTGCGCTCCCGCCGTTCCTCGTCCTCCGCGCTGAGTGCGTGAGCCCCGGTGAAGCGCCACACCATGATGAGGCCGGAGAGGGATTCCACGAAAGAATCCAGGCCGAACCCGACCAGGGCGATGGAGCCGGCGAGGGCGCCGGCGGCGATGGAGACGACCCCTTCGAGGATGTTGTAGCCGACCGTGACCCACGAAAGGACGAGGGCGCGCTTGTGGAGGTTTCCCACCGGCCTACCCGCCCGTGGTCTCGTTGAGGAGCTCGTAGAGCTTGCGGCAGGGGGCGTAGCGGGGGCCGAACCGTTCGGCGAACTGATTCAACCGGTGGATGACATAGCCCCACCCCAGGTCCTCGGCGTGGCGCAGGAGGCCCAGGCGCGAATCGGGGAGGCCCAGGACCGCCTCGAGGGCCATGTCCACCTTGTCGTCCCAGTTGACCACCTCGGCCTCGAGGGCCATGACGGCGGCGTTGACGAGGAGGAAGGTGAGGCGCTCGCCCAGTTCGCCCTCCGAACCCGGATCGGGCTTTCTGCCCTTCAGCCCCAGGCGGGCGAGGAGCTTCTTGTTGTCCTTGACGGGGACGTCCCGGCGGTAGAGGCAGAGGGTGGTGGGGAACTTCTTCTCGAGCCGCTCCGCCTCCACGATGGGGCGGAGGAGCGGGGAGGGGACGAGGAGGTCCTTGTGGGCGTGGACCAGTTCGGCGATGCCGTCGGAGAGGGCCTTGAACCCCACCTCGTCGGCCACCCGGACGGGGCCCTTGTCGAACCCCATGGAGCGGAACGCTTCCTCGATGGCCAGGGGGCCGTGCCCCTCCTCGATCAGCATGAGGGTCTCGTTGAAGAGGATGGCGAGGAGGCGCAGGAGGAGAAAGGCGGGGCGGTCCTGCACCACGATGGGGAGGAACCCCAGTTCCTGGAAGAGCCTCAGGGCGGTGCGCAGGGTTTCCTGCGAGGTGCGGCTGCCGCGGACGATCTCGACCACCGGCCGCCGCAGGCCCGATTCCAGCAGGTGGATCCCCGCCAGCCGCGTGGGGTGGGGGTATTTGCGTTCGACCGACTTCAGGGGGAAGTGGGTGAGCTGGGTGAGGAGGATGGAGGCGCCGGTCCCCTTCTCCCCCAGAAGGGCCAGCGTCTCCCCCTTCTCCTCCTGCTCGCGGGCCAGGGCCTCCACCACCACGGGGTAGCGGTCGAACCCGTTGAACCGGACCGAGGTGGAAAGACGGCCCCCCGCGGGGAGGCCGGAGAGGGCCTTCTGCATGGCCTGGTAATCGCGGTCCACCACCCGCAGGGGGAACCGCCGCTCCAGGGCGGCCCGGGCCAGGGTCGTAGCGGGGGGCATGAGCCCCACCAGCATGAGGCGGGCGGGGAGCTCCCCTTCGTCGGCCTTCTCGGCGTCGAGGACGGTGGCGCGGCTGGCGGCGAACCGGAGGCGGTTGCGCACCTCGTCGCGCCGCATGAGGTGCTCCTTGAGGATGGATGCCTCCGCCGCCTCGTCGAGGCGTCCGCGGGTCCATGCGCGGAGCAGTTCGTGGAAGGCGTCGGCCAGCGGTTCCGCCAGCCGTCCCTTGGTCCTCTGCCAGTAGAGGGGTTCCATCATCTTGCCCAGGGTGGGGCCGGGCTTGCGCGAAGGGGGGGCGGGGTGGGGGCGGCTGAGTTGGAAGGAGAGCTCCTCCCGCAGGAAGAGGGCCGGGGCCGTGGCGTGGGCCAGGTTCAGCTCCACCGCCTGCGCAGCGGTCATGGGTTCCGGATCCAGGAGGAGGTCCAGCATCCGCTCCGGGCCGTGGACGTCCAGGAGGGTCTTGATGCCGCCGAAACAGGGGAGGAGGGGGATCTCCTGGAGGCCCCAGGTCACGGTGGCCTCCTCCGCCAGGACCACGAGGGGGGAATGGAGGAGAACTTCGAAGCCGAACCCCCGGGCGCTTTTCGAAACGGCGAGGCAGAAGGGGACCTGGAACCGGGTGAGCGCCGCGCACAGTTCGCGGCCCAATTCCAGCGTCTGGTCGAGCAGGTCGTCCTGCTGGAGCATCAGCCGCAGGTCGTGGTAGTGGGGGCTGGAGAGGGTGTCGGCATGGAGGACCACGCCGCGGATGTCGTTGAGGCGGCGGACGCGGTCGAAGGCGTCCAGCAGTTGTTCCATCCGGTCGATGGTGAGGTTCCCGTCGGTCAGTTCCAGCCAGCAGAGGCCGCCGTCGTGGGTGGAGAGGGCGAGCGGGGCGGCGTTCTTCACGGCCGCACCAGTTCCACGCCCAGGCCGGCGGGGCCCCCCAGGGGCTCCAGCACCAGGACGCGCCGGCGCTCCTCCCCCCTCAGCCACGCCGCCGCCAGCCCGAGGCGGCGGAGGAGGGAACAGCCGGCCGCCCAGCCGGCCGCGAGGTCGGAGCCCCACGGGTTGATGGTTTCGCACGCGATGGCGGGATCGCCGGCGTTCCGGACGAACCCCGCGAAGACCGCCTCGTCCACCGCGGAGGGGGTCCCGGTGAAAAGGGCGTCGGGGCGGCCGGGATGTTCCATCTGCGTCAGCGCGAAGGCGGCGGCCCCGTCGGGCCACTCCTCGGGCGCGACCGCCGGGACGGTCTGGCCGATCTCCACCGGCGCGGGGAACGGGTGGCTCCCGAAAAGCGCTTCCCCCACGAGGAGGCACCCGCACGCTCCGCGGGCGAGCCAGGGGAGGTGGAAACGGGAAAGGTAATCCCAGGGGGCGGAAGAGAGGGCCGGCTCCATGCCCGCCCTCTCGGGGGAGCAGTCGGCCAGGGGGATGGCGTCCTCCGCCACGAGGCGCCACTCCTCCCGGGGAAGGAAAAAGGGCTGGAGAAGGTCGAAGTACTCCACCCGGCCGGTGAAGGCCCGGTGGCGGGCCAGGCCCTGAAGAAGGGTTTCGTCCAGCAACGCCCGCCCCACGCCCCGTGACTTGGCCCAGAGAAGCAATTCCCGGGGGGGGCGGTGGGAGGGGAGGGCCGGGGCGGTCTGGACGGCGGCCAGGAGGACGGCGCGGGACTTGCCGGCCCTCAACAGTTCCACCGCCTGCAGAAACTCCCGGGCGGCGCGGGCGGAGGTGCCGCCGCCGCTGTAGACGGGGAGCCGGTAGGGGAAGGCCTCCCGCGCCTCTCCGTCGTCCAGGCCCGTGAAGACCGCCTCGTCGAGGGCCTCCTCCGGGAGGCCGGCCCGGTTGAGGACCTCCTCGGCAATCAGGTGCCCCAGGGAGGGCCCGGGGATGTCGAAATCCACGAAGGGGGTCGAGAGGAAGGCGGTCAGGAAGACCTTCACGGGACCTCCTCGGGACCGTACAGGGAGTGGATGACCGGGGCGAAGTGGCGGGCGACGTTCGCGCGGCGCACCTTCAGCGTCGGCGTCAGGTGACCCGCTTCGATGGAGAGGTCGCGGGGAAGGAGGGCGAACTTCTTGGGCCGCTCGTAGGGGGTGAAGGCGGCGCACGCCTCCTCGACGAGGGAGGCGTAGTGGGCCCGCACCTCCGGATGGTCCCCCCATCCGTCCGGCCCCGCCGGACCCAGGCCGCGGTCGGAGGCCCAACGGTCCAGCCAGGCGAAATCGGGGACCAGGAGGACCACGGGATAGGGGCGCCGGTCGCCGATCATCACCGCGTGCTGGATGCCGGGGAGGGTCTTGAGGCGGTTCTCGATGGGCTGGGGGGCGATGTTCTTTCCGCCGGCGGTGACGATGATGTCCTTCTTGCGGTCGGTGATGAACAGGTAGCCGTCCGCGTCGAGCCGGCCGACGTCCCCCGTCTTGAAGAAGCCGTCGGGGTCGAAGGCCTCGCGGGTGGCCTCGGCGTCCTCGTAATAGCCCCCGAAGACGCCGGGGCCCTTGACCAGGATCTCGCCGTCGTCGGCCAGTTTCACCGTCACCCCCGGGAGGACGGGCCCCACCGAGCCGATCCGGCGCCGGCCGGGGCAGTTGGCCGCCACGACGGGGGAGGTCTCGGTCAGCCCATACCCTTCGTAGATGTCCACTCCGGCGCCGATGAAGAACTCGGCGAGGCGGGGGGAGAGGGGCGCCCCCCCGGCGACGCAGAACCGCAGGCGCCCCCCGAGGCCGGCCAGGAGCTTCTTGAAGACCACGGCCCGGGCCAGGGCGTAGCGGGGCCGGAAACAGGGGTGGAGGGGCCTCCCCTCCACCCGTCGGGTGGATGCGGCCTTGGCCGTGGCCTCCGCCCAGCGGAGGATGGCGCGCTTGAGGGGGGAGTTCTTGGCCGCCTCCTGGACCTTGGCGAAGGTCTTCTCGTAGAGGCGCGGGACGGCCGTGAAGACCGTCGGACGCACCTGGCGCAGGTCCTGGGGGATGGTCTCCATGGAGCGGCCGTAGGCGATGGTGCAGCCGGCGTAAAAGAAGGCGTAGTTGACCATCCGCTCCAGGATGTGGGAGAGGGGGAGGAAGGAGAGGATGGTGTCGTCCTCGCACATGTCGAACACCGAAAGGGCGGCCGTGGCGTTGGAGACGATGTTGCCGTGGGTCAGCATCACCCCTTTGGGAAGGCCGGTGGTGCCCGAAGTGTAGATGAGGGTGGCCAGGTCCTCCGGACCGGCCCGGCGGGCGACGGCCTCGAAGTCGTCGCCGTGCTCCTCCGCGAAGGCGCGGCCCTTTTGGCGCAGGGCCTCCCAGGCGAGGGCGCGGCCGTCTTCGTCGTCCAGCAGTACAAGGTGGCGCAGGTCCGGGAGGTTCCCCTGACCTCGACAGGCGATGACCTTCTCCAACTGGGCGGCGTTGGAGGCGGCGATGGCCCAGGCGTGGGAGCGTTTCAGGAGGTCGCAGACGGCGTCCGAGGGGTAGGTGATGTAGATGGGGACGGTGACCCCCCCGGCGGCCAGGACGGCGTAGTCGGCGGCGGTCCATTTCCAGGAGTTCTCCGCCAGGATGGCCACCTTCGCCCCCCGCTCCATCCCGAGGGCGCGGAGGCCGAAGGAGACCTCCCTCACGGCGTCGGAATATCCGGCATGGCTCATGGGGCGGTAGGTCTCCCCGTCGGGATAGAGAATGGCCTCCCGCTTGCCGCGGGCGCAGGCGGCGAGGAACAACTCGTTGAGCGTGGCGACGGCGGTCACGGGGCCTCCAGGGGGACGTCGGGCAGGTCCAGGAGGGAAAAGGGCTCCACGGGGTCCTTCGCCCGTTGAAGGAGCAGACGGCTTGGGAGGACATAGATTTCCCCGGTGGCGGTGACCGTTCCCCTGAAGAGGTGGCCCCCGAAGGCCCGCCCTTCACGGTCGGAGACCACGGCATGGAGGTGGATGTAGGGTTTGCCCTCGAGGCGGGCGATGCCGCCGGAGAGGGAAAGGATCTCCACCGGGCCGGGATGGTCCCGCCGCAGATAATCCCGGGAAGATTCGTCGTAGTAGCCCAGGGTGGCGTCCCGCATGGCTCCCAGGCCGGAGATCTGCCCGCCCTCCAGGCCGGTGGCGCGGGCCCAGGCGGACAGCGAGGCGATGATCTCCTCGCCCCGCATCAGCCTCAGGATCCAGAAGGGGTCCGCGAAGGCGGCTCGCATGCGGACATTATACAGAATTCGGGGCTTCCGCATGGAAGCGCTTGCGGAGTTCGAAGAGGTCGGGCGGGTTCTCCCGGTGGAGCCGGTTGGTCAGGAGGACCGAGATGGCGTCCTCCTTCAGGTGGAGGCAGACGCTCGTGCCGGTGAACCCGGTGTGGCCCAGCGCCCCATCGGGAAAGCACGTGCCTGCCCCTCCGGCCTTCCATCCGTTCCAGAAGGAGCCCGGCGCGAGAGGGTGACCGGGGAGGTCCCAGGCCTGTTCGGCCAGGCGGAATACCGCGCGGGCCGTGGCGAAAAGGCCGGCATTGCCGGCGGCCCCGCCGAGGAAGCGGGCGTTGCCGTCGTGGACCTCGCCCCGGATGGGGGAGGGGCGCTCTTCGGCCGCGCCGCCCGCCATTTCCCGCTCGATGCGGTTTCCCAGTTCGGTGGCCGCGACCCTCTCGAGCGGCACCTGGCCGGCGAAGGGGAAGAACGCCTCCCCTTCCAGATTCAATGGGCGCAGGAGATACTCGAGGGCCAGATCGGGAAGCGTCCGGCCGGTTTGCAGTTCCAGCCATCGTCCCAGCAGGATGAAGCCCGGGCAGGAGTATTCCGTCGCGCTCCCCGGCGGGGCGGTCTGGCGGCCCGGGAGGAGGCACAGGGCCTGTTCCCGGTCCGAAGCCAGCCCGTAGACCGGGAGCCAGCGCGGCATCCCGGCGGCGTGGACCAGGGCTTGCGCCACGGTGGGGGTCCCGAGGGGGTAGGGGGTATGCGGGGGGGGGAATTGCAGGGGCTCGTCGGCGGGGACGCCGAGGGCCCGGACCAGGGCGGCGGTGACGAGGGGCTTGGTCAGGGAGGCGCAGTCGAAGAGGGTCCCGCTTCGAACTGGACACCCATCGGAGACGGAGGAGACCCCGACGAAGGTGAGGTCCGGGATCCGGCCCCTCTGACCGGCGGCCGCGGCGCACCCGGAGGCCCAGCGGGGGCACTCCGGATCAAGCCATCCCTTGTTTGGGGGGGTAAGGGGTGTCAAAATAAACCGACCCCGCACGCGGGGTCGGGATGGTCCTTGTAATCAAAATTGAATATCGCCCGGAGGGGATATCCAGAGGTGGTGACGATCCGGAGACGATCCTATGAAGCGATGAGGGTGGCGCACCCGGGAGTGGGGTCGCTGGATGAAGTCTTCCCCCCCGTGCAGGTGCCGGCGATGGCTTCCAATTTGATGTTCTCGACGACGGCGGGCTTCTCGTAAAACTTTCTCTGATCCATTCTTGACTCCTTAATGGGTTGTCTTCTTGGTGCTTTGGTGAAGCGAAGCCAGAATAACAGAGTCAGGATAGATTGTCAAGGGGTTTCCGTATTGAAGGCAGGCCCTCCCCGGACAGAACATCTCCCCTTCCAGAACGGGGTTCAAACGCTTCCGGGCGCCCGCCTCCCGGTTCAGTTCCGCCACATGCAGGGCGGCGGGGCCCAGCCACACTTTCCGCACGCTCTGCCGCCGCAGATCGCCCAGCGGAGAGCGCCAGGCCACGCATCCGTAAGCGACCCCGAAGGGGTCCACCATCAGGTTGGAGAGGCCCGCCCCGCAGGCGAAGGGGGTGTCCAACTCCCGGCCCATCCGATCGGTCTCCTCTTCCCCTCCGAAGGTGGGCTCGGAGGGGGAGGGGTCCCGGTGGAGGCGGGCAAAGAGCCGCCGCAGTCCCTCCCGGGAGGCCATCAGTCCCGTGGGGGCGAGGTCTCCCGTGTCCCTGGGGCTGATCTCCGGCATGACGTCCAATTTAATATCGAGGGAGGAGGCGAGGTCGAAAAGGGCATCCAGTTCCGCCTCATTCCGGCGGGTCAGGGGGAGTTTGAACCGGATGCGGATGCCGGCCTCCTGGAGCATCGCGACGGTCCGCAGAAGGCGCCCATGGGATCCCGGGACGCCGGTGACCGCGTCGTGGACCGCCGGCGTGGCGCCGTGGATGGAGAGGTCCACGTTGTAGGGCTGGACCTCGTCCTTCAGCCGCCGGATGAGGGCCCGGTCGAAGCCGTGGCCGTTGGATTTGACCCGGACCGAAAAGCCCGCTCCGTTCGCGACGGCGCCGATGGCGAAGAAATCGGGGTGGAGGGTGGGTTCCCCCCCCGTGAGGGTCAGGAACAGCGCTCCCTCGGCCCGGGCCTCCCCCAGGATCCGGCGGTAATCCTCCAGGGAAAGGTGTTCGCCCTGCTTCTCCTTTTCGTTGTAGCAGAAATCGCACCGGAGGTCGCACGCGTAGGTGATCTCCAGCATGAGGGAGAGGAGTCGGCGGTTCTCCCAACAGCGGGCATAGAACTCGGTCAGTTTCATCCTGGAGAGACTATCTCTTGGTTGTACAGTTCTTCGAGGAAAGCCTTCGCGTCGCGCTCCGCATCAGCCCGCTCCACCTGGAACTCCTCAACCACCCGCTCCACCACCTGCTCGACGGTCCGTGTTCCGTCGAGGAGATCCAGGATGAACCCCCCGACGGGATTGAGGGTCTTCAACTCCCCGCGGCTGTGGTGGACCACGAGGGCGCCCTCGGGGACGATGGAGTAGCGGACATCGGCGTGACGCTTCGGTCTGGCGTTCATCGGGATAGCAGCCATGGGACGAGCTCCTTGTCTTTCTTGAAATGGAGGGCCCGGATGGGCACCGACCGGTCGAGGTCCCCCAATAAAGTGAAAATACCCGGGGCCAACCCCGGTATTCCATTGACGACGACCAGATTGGAATAGATGTAGGCCATCCTGGAGGCCGCCGTCGGTTCGCCGATGAAATTCTCACGGTCCTGAAACAGAAAATACAGGGCGCGGATGGAATGGCGCCCCGGGAGGACCCGCTTGACCTCGCTCAGGAAGGGGGACGCCTGCACCTCCCACCGGCCCTTGCGGCGGCAGAGGATGTTGAGGTCATCCGAAAGGACCGGATGCCCGGCCTCCTGAAACATCAATGCCGAGGTGGACTTGCCCGCTCCGGAGTGGCCCACGAAGACATACGCTCCGGACGGCGTCACCACCGCGGAGGAGTGGAGAAGGAACGCCTCGTCCCCGACGAGGTAGGCGGAGGAGAGGATCCGCAGGAGGTTCTCCACCTCGCCCGGGATGTGCGCGTCCGGTCCCGGCGCCAGGGCGGCGACGGCACGGCCGGAGGCCAGGTGGAGACGGGCGGCGGCGTAATAGGCATAGAAGCCGAGATGTTCCCCCTGCTCGACGAAATCGATCCGGTACTCCTCCGGGGTCGAGCGCCGGGCCTTGAATTGCGGCTTGGGGGAGGGGTGCACCAGGACCGGATGGACGCGCGTTTCCGGGGATTCCTTGTCCTGCAGGGCCAGACGGGCCCGCACCCGCTCGCCCAGGACCGGGGGGATGTTGAGGTCCAGCCGCAGGTCCAGGACATGAAAGGGGAAGGGAGGGTGGTCGAACGGGGGGGGGAGGGAATCCCAGAACCCGGCGGGGATCCCCTCGGGGCCGTTCAGGGGAGGGGCAAAGGACTCAGCGATCACGCAGAACCCTCCCCAGGCTCCGCATCCAGCGGAGGAAGTTGTCCATCCCGCCCAGAGGGCGCTCCCCATCGCCCCCCCGGCGGGCGACGACGCGGCCCACGATCCTGCCCCCTTCCACGGGGGGGTCCATCTTGGGGACATTGTCCCCCTTGAAGTAGAACCGCCACCCCCCCGGGGCGGGCTTGAACCCCAGGAGGCGATGGACCCACACCTGCCCGTGGGGGTCGGCGTAGACCAGCACCTGCCCGGGCCAGTAGATCCGCGCCGCGCGGACCCGGACCTCGTCCCCGTCGTTCAGGACGGGGAGCATGCTGGTTCCCCGTACGGGGACATAGAGGTCGGGAGGGCGCGGCATGGCTGCATAGTATACCCGCTGAGGCCTTACCGCACAAGGATGTGGGGGGCGAGCAGCTGGAGGGCGGCGCCGATGTCCCGGTCGCTGTCGGTCCACCCCTCCTTGGGGGTGAGGAAGGAGCGCCATATCTTTTTCAATTTGGGGGGCAGGGTCCGCTCCATCAGGGCGGGGCGGAGGGAGAACCGGCCCCCCTCCCGGGAGAATGAGATGACCGGATCGGTGGGGCGCTGGCGGACCCGGAGGGCCCTCCGCTGGGGAGGGGTGACGAAATCGGTGACGAAAACGGCCTCCTCCAGTTCCCGCAGGAAGGCGATGAAGGAGTGGAACGGGGCGAGGGCCGCCGGCATGGCGGTGGTGGCGGGATCCACCACCGTCTGCCGAAGGATCCGGCCTTCGAAGGGGTGGGGCCCGGCCTTGAAGCCCGAGACGTTGAGGCTCAGGCGGGATTCGCCCCCCAGAGGTTCGATCTGGATGAGGTAGTGGCGGTGGGGGATGAACTGGTGCTCCCAGCGGTCCTCGGCGGCGGTCGGCGGGGAGGAGGGAAGGGCCAGCCCGGCGAGGTGCTCCTCGAAGGCCCGGGCGGGGCCCTCCAGCCCCATCCCCTCCAGGATCTGCAGGAAAAACCGCTCGGAGGGGGTGAGGGCCAGGGCGGCACCCTCGGGCATGAGGCCCTGGGCCGACAGGACATCCCTGAACGCCGGCGCGATGGCGCCGCGCATGGCCCAGAGCCGTTGCCGCAACTCCTCCTTGCGGCCCGGTGGGAGGAAGTCGCGCCCCAGGAGCAGGGCCAGGATCTCCGGGGCGTCCATGTCGGGGAGAAAGCTCATTTCCTGGAGGATGCCCTGGGCGAAGGAGTTGTCGCGGTCCTCCTGCGCCAAGACCGGCAGGACCTCCCGCAGGAGGGGGAGCCCCCCAGCGCGGAAATGCTCCCTCAGGAATTGGTAGAAGTCCCGGTAAGGGGTGGGAAGCTGCAATTCGAAAAGGCGTTCCTGAAAAAGTTCGAAGGGGAGCGGCTGATCGAAGAGGGGGTCCAGGGCCAGGATCTGGTCCCTCTGGTGGGCGTTCCAGAGCCCCTCGAAAAGCAGCGTCTGGGGGTCGGCATGGGGAGGAAGGCCGGTGATCTCCGCGGCCCGGAGCCGGTGGCTGAGATAGTCGGCGCACAGCCGGGTGAAGGAGGAGACGATGAGGGGGGAGAGGCGCTGGTAGTGGAGAAAAGTGGAACCGAACTGCTCCAGCGAACTCTTGAAGTCGTTCCAGAACAGGACCCGCTCGGCCAGATGGTTGAGCAGGTTGGTGGCCCGCTCGAGGACCGCGGCGGGCTTGAGGGTGTTGAACGACCCCCGCAGGGACTGGATCTCGGCCTTGATGTCGGCGACGACCCGCTCCTCGTAGGAGAGAAAGGGGCGCAAGAGGGCGGTATCGTTGCCCACCTGGGGGAGATGGACCTCGCGGAACTCCCTCAGGACCGGAGGCAGGCTGGCGTATTCCCCCTCCGGGTCGTCCAGCAGGACCCGCATCTGCTGGACCATGGCCGGAGAGGACTCCAGCAGGGGGAGGACCGTGTCCCTGACGAACCGGTCGTACCAGGCGGATGACTCCTCCTCGAGGAGGCGGCCGAACACCGGATCGTTGCGGAATTCGTCCATCACCTCCGATACTGAATCCAGCGTCCCGCGGCGGCGGTATTGGAGGAATACCAGGGCCTTCCGCAGGGCGGCGGCATCCACCGGGGGCAGGTCCTGCGGAGGGGGCAGTCCCTGATGGAAGGCCTCCTGCAGCCTCTCCACCTCGGCCGGGAGGTCCATCCGGAGCATCTGCGAGGGGAGGTCCCCCTCCAACCATCCTCCCGTGTCGGCGAGGAGTTTGCCCAGGGCGAGGAGGTGGCCCTTCAGAAGGAGAACCTCCTTGCGCCACAGGAACTGGGCCTTGAGCGCCTGCGCGTCGCCTGGGGCGAGGTGCTGGAACAGGTAGGGGCGGCGGACATTGAGGGCGCTGGCCGCCATGTAGGCCAGGAGCGAGGCGTTGACCTCGGGGCGGCCCTCGATCTTTTCGAAGTTGGACTCCAAGGCCCCTTCGGCCCGGGCCAGAAGTTCCTCCACCTCCGCGCACTGGACCGCCAGGTGGACCGCCTCCCATGCGGCCAGGACGATCTGGCTTCCCTCGTCGTGGCCCACCAGGTCCTCCACCGCACCGAGCATCTCCGCGGGTTCCCGCAGACGGTCGGTCCGTCCCGCATAGTACCGGGCGATCTCCGAGAACCCCTCCGGGAGGCGGGTCTCCAGGTACCGCAGGACATGGTGCCGCTCCAGGGGCCGGGCCGTCGGCCGCAGGGCCTCCAGTTTCAGGCCGAGTTCCCCGGCGCGGCGCTGGAGGATCCGCAGGAAGCGCTCGGGCCCGGGGGGACCGGCGAGGACCTCCTCGTACAATTTCACCAGGGCCGCCGGATAGAGGCGGAAAAATTCCCCCGTGGACCGGCCGGAGGCCATCTCGTCCCGAAGGGCCTGCCGGGAAAGGGTTTCCCTCGCCTGGCGCAGGCGTTCCTGGGTCCGGGCCAGGTGCTCCCGGATGAAGGCGTCCACGCGGGGGGCGGGAAGGGCGAGGGTGTCCATCACCTCCATTGTAATCCAGGCGGGCCGGATTTGCTATAATACGCCCGAAATCATTTGCGGGGTGTGTTATGCACAAGATCCTTCTGGTTGACGACATGCGGCGCTTTCTGGACCTTGAGCGGTCGTTCCTCAAGCGCGCCGAGTGCCGGATCCTGACCGCCTTCACCGGCCTCGAGGCCATCAAGGTGGCCAAGTTCGAGATCCCCGACATCATCATGCTGGACGTGGAGATGCCCGAGATGAACGGGATCGAGGCCTGCCGCATCCTCAAGAACGACCCCCAGACCAAACACATTCCCGTCGTCATCTACACCGCGCTGGACAACATCGAGGAGAAGGCCCGCCAGGTGGGGTGCGACGGGTTCCACCGCAAACCCCTCGACGAGGAGAAGTTCCTCAAGGTCATCCAGGGGTTCGTCCCCCTCAAGGTCCGCAAACACCACCGCGTCCGCCTGGACCGGCCGGTCGTCATCCGGGACAACGAAAGCGAGCACAAGGGCACCATCGTGGACATTTCGCCGACCGGGCTGTTTTTCAAGAGCGACTTCAGCCCCGTGGTCGGGTCGCTCCTGGAATTGCTGTTCGCTCTGCCGCTGAGCGGGGAGGAGAAGCGGGTTTCCACCCTGGCCTACTCCGTGCGGCAGGACACCGAAGGGACGGGGTGCGCCTTCTACGACCTATCCACCGGGGCGGAACTCTACATCCAGGATTTCGTGAAACATCACGTGGGGAAGGATCAGTAAGAAAGCCGTTGTATGGTCGGGGTCGGGATCGGCATTGGAATTCCATTGGAATGCCGATGCTCTTGACCCATCCACCCATGAGCCAACACTATTCAACAGTTGAAGCAATGAGCCGATAATAAGATGGAGTGTCCGGAATCTCTCTCCGATGCCGAATCGAAAAGCGCGCAGAACCTGAAACCTGAAACTTGGAACCTGAAACCTGAAACCTGGAACCTGAAACTTGCTTTTATTTGTGTCCCTCGACCCGCTCCAGAAGGAACGGGCCGAAGGAGGCGATCCGTTTGAGGGCAAGCCCTTCAGCGGCCTCGCGCGCGCACGGCTGGGTCGTTTCCCTGAATAGGAACACGGCGTTGCCCCCCCCGGAGGAAACGGCTTCTCGCAGCATCGCGCGGTCCCCCTCCGTCAGCTCCCGGCACCAGTACCACCCGGGATGGACCCCCTGGTCCGGGGGGAAAATCTCCACGGATGCGCCGCCCCCCGCTTTCCGCAGGTAGTGCTCCAGCGACAGCGCCCAGGGGCCGGGGACGAGGATGCGGTCCCCCTCCCCGACCCGGGCCCGCACGCCGTGCGCGATCTCTTCCCAGGGGAGGCCCTGGGGGAGGGTCCTCATCCAGGCGAGCGCCTGAACGGCGAGGAGGACGGTGAGCGTTCCCATCACGAGGTGGACGATCATCGGCTTGAGGCGGCGGTGCAGAAGGGCGAATCCCGCCAGGGCCAAAAACG
Organism: Holophagales bacterium UBA2201; assembly: GCA_002327305.1. Classification (GTDB taxonomy): domain Bacteria; phylum Acidobacteriota; class Thermoanaerobaculia; order UBA2201; family UBA2201; genus UBA2201. Next base: position 58,726 of record DCUZ01000043.1, read on the forward strand.
GCCAGGCCATCACTTCGCCCCTGGACGGGAAATAGACGTTCACGAACGCGGCGGAAAGGGCGAACAGGGCGCCCGAGGTCAGAAGGAAGCCCGCCGAGGCGGTCCTCGCCGCTCCCCGGGCGGCCAGGGCCAGCGCGACCAGCAGGGCCGTCAGGCCCGCGAAGGTCGCCGGCAGAAGAAGGCCGCGTGGGAAGGGAAACAGGTCGAAGGCCGGCCCGGCCGGGGCGAAGCCGGCCAGGTAATGGACCACGCGCACCCCCGAGAGGGGGACCTGCATCCAGGCGATGCTGTCGCGCGGCTGGCCCAGCAGGACGGGGAGGAAGGGGAGCCAGGCCGCCATTCCGAGGAGGGGGGGCCAGAGGAGCCGCCGGTCCCGGAAGAGGAGGGGCGCAGCGAACAGGAAGGGGAGAAGCAGAATGGAGAGGGAGTGGGTGTACAAGAGCAGGGCCGTCAACGCCGCCAGCCAGGCGGGGTGGCGCCGGGCGGCCATCCCCTCCAGAAGGGCGGCCGCCAGGAGGAGGACGAGGGCGTAGGCCCGCGCCTCCAAGGCGTAATACAAACTCAGCGGCATCAGGCAGAAGACGGGCGCCACCCAGGGGGCCACGGGGCTGGGCTCCTCCCGCACCAGGGCCTTCCGCAGGAGCAGGCCCGCCCCGACGACGCAGAGGACCGAGAACAGGCGCATCCATTCCACCCCGTATCCGGCCGGGGCGCCCCACAGGTGCATCAGCAGATAGTGGAGGGGCGGCCCCGAATCGTGGCGCAGTTGGTCCACGATGGCCGCGGGGCCGCGGGCGCTGAGCCAGCGCGTGTAGAGTTCGTCGTGCCAGGGGGGTTTGATAAAGGCCGCCCAGCCGAGAAGGGCCAGCAGGGCCGCGGGGATCGCCAACGCCCCCAGGCGTCTCATCGCTGGGCCGCCAGGGCGCGGATCTGGACGGCCATATCCTCCCGGTATCCGACGACCTTGTCCCCGATCGCGCCGCGGTCGGCCTCCGGGGCCCCCAGGACGACGGCGGGATCCTCCCAGAGGGCGTAAAGGTCCCGCAGATTGAGCTCCCAGGTGGAGGCCTTGGCGAAGATGCGGTTGGACTCGTATTCGACCGTCGGCCGGTCGTCGGTATGGGGCCGCACCCCGGCGGTCAGCCGCCCGACCCCCTCCGGGCCCAGGACGCAGGCCGCCGCCACGGCGTCCCACTCCGCCAGGCCGTGGGGCCCCAACTCCGCCCGCAGGCGCGGGTCGAGCAGGGACTCCTTGAGCGTCTCCAGCGCGAAGGGGGCGTCGCTCCCCATCACCACGGTGAAGGCATTGGCGGGGCGGGGGAACCACCAGACGGTGACCTGGGGGAAGACCTCGGAAAAGGCCCGCAGGATCTCCTTGAAGTTCTTGGGGGTGAGGGAGTAGAGGGGGAGCCACATGGAGCCGATGCCCCCCGGCTCCAGCCGCCGCCGGACCAGGTCGAAGTAATCGCGCGTGTAGAGAAAGCCGTTTCCCCGGTACTTGGGATGGATGGAGTCGGAGAGGATGAGGTCGTAGGGACGGGGGAAGGCCAGAACGAAATTGCGGCCGTCGGCAATGGTCACCTCCACCCGCGGGTCGTCCAGGACCCCGTGGTTGATGTGGGCGAAGTTTTTCCGGGCCTGGAGGGCGATGCCGGGGGAGATCTCGGCCACCCGGATCTCCTCCACCGGATGGAGGGAGACGGCGTGGGCGGTGGAGCCGGAGCCGAGACCGATGTGAAGGACCCTGCGGGCGTCGGGTCGGAACGCCAGGGGGAGGTGGCCCTGCAGTTTTTGGATGAGGAAGTTGTCCGGCGAGGTCCCCGCCACGTTCACGCCGTTGATCTCCAGCGATAACCCCTCCGGGCGGTCCACCACCATCACCACGCCCGTGGCGTCCTCGTAGGAGTCGAGGATGCGGGTGCCCGGCTCGCGGTACATGCCCGCGCCGGTGAACGGGGCCAGGGGATCCATCCCCGCCAGGAGGACCGCCAGCAGGCCGAGGGCGCCCGCCCCCGCCCATCGCCACCGGCCCGTCAGAAGGACCATGGCGAGAACGGCGTTGACCGCGGCGAAGGAGAGAAACCCGCGCAGGGTCCCCAGGAGGGGGGCCGCTGCCAGGCCGGCCGCGGCCGAACCCGCGATGGCCCCCAGGGTGTTGAGCGCGTAGACCCGGCCGGCGGCCGCCCCCGCCTGGGAGGCGCAGGGGGCCGCCAGGCGGACGCACAGGGGGAACGAAACGCCCATCAGGAGGCACGGGACGAAGAGCAGGGCCGTCACCCCGAGAAAGAGGGAGCCGAACACCTGCCACTGGGGGCCGGGCCAGGAGAGGGACCCCAGCCGGATGAGCAGGTCGGGGAAGCGCCCCATCACCAGGACCTGCGCGGCGATGGAGAGGGCCAGGAGGGTCTCCACCACCCCGAGCCAGAACCGGGGCCGCCGGGACGCGCCGGGGAGGCGCCGGTAGAGGAGGCTCCCGAGGCCGATGCCCGCCAGGATGGACGAGAGCATGAGGCCGTAGGCGTAGACGTTGGACCCGATGTGGATGGCGAGGAGGCGCGACCAGAAGACCTCGAAGCCCAGCGAGGTGAATCCCATGGCCGCGAAGAGGAGAAGCCAGGCGCGCGACGGGGCGGGGCCCCCCTTCGGCTCCTCCCGGCCGGCGGGGAGGGGGCGCCCGAGCAGCAGTCCTCCCACGCCGGCGATCCCGTTGCAGAGGGCGGCCAGGTGCGCGGTGGCGGCAAACCCCAAGACCGGCACGGCCCAAAAGGTGCTCAGGAGGACCCCCGTGAAAGCCCCCAGGGTGTTGACGCCGTAGAACAGGGCGGTCCCGCGGCCCACCGTGCGGGCCTCGGCCTCGGCGAACTGGGCCAGCAGCGGAAGGGTGGCCCCCATCAGGGTGGTGGGGACCAGGAGAACGAGGACGGAAAGGAGGAGGCGCACCGCGTCCATCACGAGGCCCTCGCCGCCGGCGGCGGCATAGGCCGCCACGAAGACGCGGCTCCCCGCCTCGAAGAGGAACGGCACCGTCAGGGCGGAGGCCCCGATGCCCAATTCCAGGATCCCATACCACGCCACGGGATTGCGCACCCGTCCCACCAGGCGGCCCGCCAGCCAACTGCCCAGCGATAGCCCTCCCATGAACGCCACCAGGATGGCGGTCACCGACGGGGTGGTGGCGCCGAACAACAGGGTGAGGTGCTTGAGCCAGACGACCTGGTAGACGAGCGAGGCGAGCCCGGAGAGAAAGAAGAGGAGGAGGAGCGCCGTCATCTCCCCTCCGTCAGCGCGTGGGGAACCGGGTTTCCAGGGCTTCCCCGCCCGGGAGGGCCAGGCGCACCACCACCGTCCCTGCCGGGGGGCCATTGAGGAGGATGGGTCCGGTCCGGACCGTCTCGTAGGGGGCCAGGTAGCTTTCGTAGAACCGGATCGAAGCGGCCCTCCCGGGCATCTCTTCCGTCTCCCCGTCCAGGAAGCGGAACCGGGCGAACTCGCCGATCGAGGCGTCGCCGAGGCGCCCGCGGGGGAGGAACCACTCGATGTAATTGCCGGTGTCGGAGAGGTCGCTGTACAGCCCTGAGGCGTTGGTCAGGGCCAGGACATGACCCCGGCCGGAGGGGAGGACCTCCACCACGGGGACGGGGCCGTCCACCACGCCGCTCAGGTAGTCGGCCAGGGTGCCGAACCCGATCACACCCCCTCCGCCCCCCGGGGTATAGGGCAGAAGGTAGCGTCCCAGGTAGCCGGGCGCCGGACGGCGGGCCCACGCGCCGAAGGCGGCGCGGCGGAACGGATAATTGGCCAGGGCGACCGTGATCTTGTCCCCGCGCTCCAGGGTGAGGCCGGTCAGGGTCAGGGACCGCCCCATTTCGTAAGCGTACTGGGGGTCCACCAGGGGGGTGTCCATGATCTGTCCCGCCGCCCTGACGCCGGCGCGGCGGTCCAGGGTCCCGAGTTCGATGCCGCTGACCACGGAAACGCCTCCCGCGGCCCACGTCACCCATGAGGTGTTGGCCAAAGAGACCGCCTGATAGTGCGGGAGCGAGGGCTCGGCCGGCTTGTTCTCATGGCTTTGGCCGCGGTAGCCGTCCACGAGGGCCGGGTCGCCCGAGGGGGGCCAGGCGCACCCCTGGCCGAACACCACCACGAAGTCGAACGCCTCGAAGACCTCCCCCATCTGGGCCGAGACCCAGAACGCGGGGACCCCGGCGCCGCAGGCCACTCTCAGGGGCCGCAGCGCCTCCTTGAGGGCGCTCACCCCCTCCACCTTGGCCGGGCAGGCGGCCCCCTCGAAATGGAAGAGGACCGCCTCGACGCTCGTCTCGGCCCTCTCGGCCGCGAGGATCCACTCCTGAACGGAGGCAAAGAGGCGGCGGCGGTAGGCCTCGTCGGCCAGGAGCGGCCTCTGGGTCTCCGGGACCACCACTTTGGGGATGATCCCTCCGGTCAGGCGTGCCGGGAGTTCCGGCCGCGCCGGCGCGTCCGCCATCCCCAGGGGGATGGCAAGGTGCCGGACGCCGGCGGAAGCGAGGGAGTCCTGTTCTCCGGGGGAGAGGAGGGCGGAAGGGCTTCGCAGTTCCACGATATCGCCGGAGAGGGGGGGAGAAGGCGCCGGCCCGGCCGCGCAGGCCAGCATCAGCCCCAGCAGGGGAAGGAGCCGCTGGAATTGCTTATTCACACGGCGATTATAACGGAAAGGACGCCGGAAGTTCAAAGCGGCGCCGGATGGGCCTCACCCCTTGTGGTGGTGCTGCAACACTTCGCGCCGGTGGTCCTTCCCGGCGATCTCCACCGCCCGGCACATCTCCATCAGGCGGCTGGCCAGGGCGTCGCCCACCCGGTCCACGAGGGCGTCCCGTTCCCGTTCGCTGCACGGGAAGTGGGTGGTGGCCACGAGGGGGAGCCGATGGAGATAGCGCTGGTTCACCGCCTCGAAAAGGATGTCCAGGAACCAGGCGTTCCCCCGCACGGACCCGAGGCCGTCCAGCACCAGGAGGGGGGCGTGGATGAGGGGCGAGATGATCTCCTCCATCGTCTCCTCCCCCCCCGGGGAGAGGAGCGACTGGACCCTGAAGACCAGATTGGAGTAGTCCACGAAATGGCCCTGCACCCCGGTTCGCTGGGCCACCGCCTTCAGGAGCGCCGCGGCCAGATGCGTCTTGCCCGTGCCGTTCGGGCCGGCGATGAGAAGCCCGTGGTCCACCGCGGGGAAATGCTCCGCGAATTCGGCGCAGGCCTTCTTGGCGGTCAGGAGCTCCTTGGTGGAGGCGCGGAAATTCTCGAAAGTGCAGGCCTCGAACCGGGGCGGGACCAGGGCCGCCGCGGAGGCGGGAATGACCGGGCTGCAGCCGCATTCCACGGCCACCAGGCGGCCGTCGCGCCGTTCGATCCTGACGCCTCGGCCCAGACAGCGGGGACAGGGGGTGGGGTCGGTCAATGCAGGTATCCCTCCAATTTCAGCCCCCGGGCGAGGACGCGCATCCGGCGCAGGGCCCGGGTCTCCAGCTGGCGGATCCGCTCCCGCGAGACCTCCATCCGGTCGGCGATCCTCTGAAGGGCCATGGGCTCCTCGCCGCCGAGACCGAACCGCAGGCGGATCACCCGGCCCTCGTTGGCGGGAAGGCGGTCCACCAGGGCGAGCACCTCGTCCTCGAACGACCGCCTCAGCATGGCGTACTCGGGGGAGGGGGTGTTCTGCTCGGGGAGGCGATCGGCCAGGTCCAGGTCTCCGGCCTCGCCGGTGGCCTTGGACAGCGACAGGAAATCGAGCCCCGCCTGCTGGAGCGCCTGAACCTCGGCCTCCTTCAGCCCCAGTTCCTCGGAGAGTTCCTCCAGGGTGGGGGCGCGTTCCAGCGCCCCCCGCAGGCCGGAGGCCGCCCGTTCCATCCGGTAGATCTGGCCCAGGGTTTTGGGGGTGAGCGAGAGCGGGTGCCCCTTGGAGATGGCCTGGAGCATCGCCTGCCTCAGCCACCACCCGGCGTAGGTGACGAACCGGGTCTCCCGGGTGGGGTCGAACCGCTTGGCCGCCTCCACCAGCGCCAGGTTCCCCTCGCTGACGAGGTCCATGAGGGGGGTGTTCGCGCTGACATATTTTTTGGCGTAGTGGACCACGAACCGGAGGTTGCCCTCCACCAGTTCCTTCATCGCCTCGCGGTCCCCCCGGCGGATCAGGACCCCCAGCTCCTTCTCCCGCTGGGGCGTGAGGAGGGGAAAGGCGGAGACCTCCCGCAGGTACTGCTCCAGGTCTTTTTTTTCGGTCCGCGATCGGAACATGGGTCAGGGGCGCCGGGCCAGGCTGGAAGGGGGCGCCGGGATGATGGCGGAGCGCTGGGGCTGTTGGGCCCGCCGCGTCAGCACCTCCCGGCGGACCGCCTCCATCACCTGGGCGAACCCGGTCTGCAAGCGGATCATCTTGTCGCGCATGTTCAGCACCACCTCCACCCCGGCCAGGTTGACCCCCAGTTCCCGCGTGAGGGTGAGGATCAGTTGCAGGCGCTGGAGCGCCTCCTCGTCGTACATCCGCGTGTTCCCCTCGCTCCGGATGGGGATCAGGAGGCCCTCCCGCTCGTAGATCCTCAGCGTCTGGGGGTGCACCCCGAACCGCTCGGAGACGGCGGAGATGAGGAGATACTTGGGCTTCTTCTTCATTGCACCGCCCGGCCGCCGGGACCGGGGACCGTTCCATCCGGTCCAACCGTGAACGACCGGAGGGGTGTCATGCTCCCCTTTTCCTGGGGACGGTGACGGTCAGGAGCCCGTCGGTGAGGCGGGCTTCGATCCGGTCGGAGTCGAAGGGGCCGGGGAGGCGGATGAGGCGGCGGAAGGGGCCGTAGGTCCCCTCGGTCCGGAGGAACCCCTCCGAAACCGCCTCGGGGGGGACCCGCTTTTCCCCCGTGAGGACGAGGGTCTGGCCTTCGGCGTGCAGTTCCAGGTCCTGGAGGGTGACCCCGGGCAGTTCCACGAGGATCCGGTAGCGTTCGGGCTCCTCCACCGCGTCGATCGCCGGTTGCCAGAAAAAATCGGCGGGCCAGCCGGATTCCTCGGCGCCGCCCCTGCGGTTGTGGTGGTCGAAGAGTCGGTTCAACTCCTCCTGCAGGGCGATCAACCCCTCGACGGTGCTCAGACGGTAGCGGTTCATCACCTATAGAGTATAACGGAAACGGCGGGCGATTTCCACCGGGGGGATGCCCCCGGGTGCTTCAGCTTCCCAGGCGGGGGCGGAAGGGCCGATCTCCATCGGGAGGCGCCGGAAGGGAGGCGGGCGCCGGGCGCCGTTCGTCGCGGCGTCGGGTCACCGAGCCGTGGAGTCGTTGGTCCGATGGGCCCCCTTGAGCCGATAGCCCCGTTCGACCCCCAGGACGGGATAGACGGGAATGGGGGGGAGGGAGGGTCCGCTGTGGACGGTCTATGAGCCGTGTTCGGCCAGGGCGGTTGAAAAAAACGCCGCCGCCCCCTCGATCGCCCGGTCCACCAGGGCCGCCTCGCGCGCCTCGGCCATGAGGCGGAGTTTCATCTCCGTTCCGGAGTAGCGGACGGAGAGGCGGCCGCCGTTCAAGGACCGCTCCAGTTCGACGATCTTCTCCGCCGCGCCCGGGACCCGTTCCAGCGGCGTCTTGCGGGCCACGGGAAGGTTGACGATCCGCTGGGGCCACCGCGCGGGCCAGGGGATGGCGTGGAGTCCGCCGCGGCGGGCGGCCGCGCCGAGGGCCAGGAGGGCGGTGAGGAGGCCGTCGCCGGTGGTGGTGTGGTGGCGGTTGATGATGTGGCCCGACTGCTCCCCGCCCAGATACCAGCCCCGTTCCACCATCGCCTGCCACACATAGCGGTCGCCCACGGGGGCCCGGTGCATCGCCACCCGGGCGGAGCGGAGGGCCTCCTCCACCCCGCCGTTGGTCATGATGGTGGCGACGATGCCGCCGCCGGGAAGATCGCCCGCCGCCTGGAGGTCCAGGGCCAGGAGGTAGAGGAGGTCGTCCCCGTCCGCGATCCTCCCATCGCCGGCCACCAGGACGACGCGGTCGCCGTCGCCGTCGAAGCATATCCCCGCCCACGCCCCGTGCTCCAGGACGGCGGCGCGGCACCCTTCGGGGTGCTGGCTCCCCACGCCTTCGTTGATGTTGCGCCCGTCGGGCCGGGCCCCGAGGGCCACCACGCGGGCCCCCAGTTCGCCGAAAACCTCCTGCGCCGTCCCCGCCAGGGCCCCGTGGGCGGAGTCCACCACGAGGGTGCGGTCGCGAAACGCCTCCGGGTCGGCGACGGAGAGGAGCCACCGCCAGTAGGGTTCCGCCAGGGCGGGTTCGGGGGAGGCCGGGGGGGGCTCCTCCCCCCGCGCGGGGGCGATGCCGTCGAGGAGCGATTCGATGGCGGCCTCCGTCTCGTCGGGGAGCTTGGTCCCCTCCTTGGTGAAGATCTTGATGCCGTTGTCGGTCCAGGGGTTGTGCGAGGCGGAGATCATGACGGAGAGGTCGGTGTCGGCGCACATCCGCGTGGTCCAGGCCAGGGCCGGCGTGGAGAGGGTGCCGGCCACGTGGACCGTCACGCCCGTCCGTCTCAGCCCGGCCACGAGGTGGGCGGCCAGCGCCGGGGAGCTTTCGCGGGGGTCCATCCCCACGAGGACGCGGCCGGAGGCGCCGAAGTGGCGGCCGATGGCCTCGCCGATCCGCCCCACCGTCGGGAGGTCCAGGGGGAATTCATAGGCCCGGGCCCGGATGCCGTCGGTGCCGAAGAGGCGCCTCACGGTCGGGCCTCCCGCACCAGGACCACCACCTCGCGCGGGGCGAGCACCTCCACCTGGGGGTGGGGGGAGGTCAGCGTCATCACGGTGGTCTGCGGATAGGCCTCCAGGAGGGTGAAGGGGGGGAGGACCACCGACCGGATCCCCGCCAGGACGCCCTTGGGGCCCGAAAGCCGCGCCTCCCGGGGGGAGATCTCCACCCGCAGGCCGCCGGCGGCGAGGGAGTCGGGCGCCTTGATGGGGACGCTCTTCTCCGCGCGCCGGTCGAAGACGATCTCCACCGCGGCCGGGGCCACGGAAAGGATGTGGGCGCCCGGCGGCTCCTGGACGGCCCTGGGAGAGAGCTGGAGCACCTGGCGCCCCTCGGTCGGGGTCTCCAGCGCCACGGTGTACACGAGGGTCCCCAGCGGCGGCATGGCCCCCCGGCCGTGGACCACCACCTTTTCGTGGGAGCGCTCCGTCACCATGAACGCGGGGTCGTGGGTGACCCTCAGGGGGACCTCCAGCGACCACTCCTCCGAGGCGGGGCCGCTCCGGAAGGCCAGGGCGTACCAGACGCCGAAGCCCAGGAGGAGGGCCAGCAATTTGAGCGACAGGTTCGCGAAGGGCTTCATTTCTGCCTCTTGGCCACGAGGTACTGGAACAGGAGCTCCCGAAGCGACTTGGAATCGAGGAAGCGCTGGAGGTGGCCGTCCACGGCGAACGAGACCATCCCGGTCTCCTCCGAGACCACCACGGCCACCGCGTCGGTCTCCTCGGTGATGCCGATGGCGGCCCGGTGGCGGGTCCCATACTCCTTGGCCAGGGCGGCGTTCTGCGTCAGGGGGAGGAGGCACCCCGCGGCGGCGAGGCGGTCGCCCTGGACGATGACGGCGCCGTCGTGCAGCGGCGTGCGGGGCATGAAGAGGGTCTCCAGCAGTTCGAGGGAGAGTTCCGCGTTGACCGGCACCCCCGTCTCGGCCACCTGCCGCAGGCCGTCGTGCCGTTCGAAAACGATGAGCGCGCCGGTGTGCCGGCTGGAGAGGGCGGCGGCGGCGAGGACCACCTCCTGGATGATCTTTTCCTGGGGCTCGGCGGTCATCAGGCGCGAGAAGGGGTTCTTGACGAGGGAGGTGAGGATGCGCCGGATGTCCTGCTGGAACAGGAGCAGCAGGGCCAGGGGCAGGTAGAAGAAGATCGTCCCCAGCAGGGTGCTCAAGGCCTTCAGGTCGAAGAGGCGCGCCCCGGTGTAGAGGATCACGAGGGACCCCAGCCCGATGAGCATGTTCATCACCCGCGTCCCCTTCAGGAGGAGGAGCAACTGATAGAGGATCACGGCCACCAGGAGGATGTCGACGGCGTCGCGAAGGGTGAAGCGGGCGAAGGGCTCCAGCCAGAGGGTCATGCGTCGAGGGTCTCCTCGAGCCGGAAGAAGTCGCGGTGGGCGGCCACGTCGTGGACCCGGAAGATGCGCGCCCCCTTCCGCCAGGCGGCGGCGTGGGCGGCCAGGGTCCCCGGCAGGCGCCCGTCGGGCGGACGGTCCGTGAGGGTGCCGATGAACGATTTCCGGGAGGCCCCCATCAGGATGGGGCGGCCCAGGGCCATGCAGAATTCGATGTGGCGAAGGATCCAGACATTGTGGTCGAGGGTCTTGCCGAATCCGATGCCGGGGTCCACGACGATGCAATCGTCCGGGACGCCGGCGGCCCGGGCGCGGTCCAGCCCGGAGCCCAGGGCGGCCAGGACCTCCTCCGGCAGGTCGTCGTAGCGCGGGTCCATCTGCATGGTCCCCGGGGTCCCACGGCGGTGCATCAGGATCAGGGCGGCGCCGTGCTCGGCCGCCACGGCCGCCATTTCCGGGTCGGCACCGAGGGCGGAGACGTCGTTGACGACGCTGGCCCCGGCCTTCAGCGCCTCGCGTGCGACCGCGGCCTTGGTGGTGTCGATGGAGAGGGGGACCGGGCACCGCTCCTTCAGCCATTCGATGACGGGGAGGACGCGCGCCAGTTCCTCCTCCGCCGGGACCGGGGCGGCCCCGGGCCGGGTGGACTCGCCGCCGATGTCCAGGAGGTCGGCCCCCTCGCCGGCCAGGCGCAGGCCGTGCTCGACGGCCCGGACCGGGTCGAGGTAGCGGCCCCCGTCGGCGAAGGAATCGGGGGTGATGTTGACCACCCCCATCAGGAGGGGGTGCTCCAGGGGCAGGGCCTGCCCGCCGACGGTCCAGGAAAGGGGGGGGAATTTGTAGTTCTCCAGGACGGCGGCCAGGGCGGCGCGCCGCCTCGGGTCGGGGACGGCGGCGGGAAGGGCGGCTTCCAGTTCCTCCAGGGACCCCTTGAGGACGCCGCCCGCCGGGCCCGCGGCCCCGAACAGCGTCCAGCGCGACCCGTCCCGGAGGCAGTAGGGCATCTTAGGCCGTGGCCTCCGGGGCGGCGGGGGGCTTGCGGTTGGGGAGGGGCACCCCCGTGCTCTCCTCGATGAGGGTGTACAGCTCCTCCCCGTCGAGGACCTCCCGCTCGAGGAGGGTGGTGGCGATCTTCTTGAGCGTCTCGCCGTAGGAGGTGAGGATCTCCCGCGCCTTGCCGTAGCCGGAGTCGATGATCCCCTTGACCTCCGCGTCGATGCGCACCGCGGTGGCCTCGCTGTAGTTCTGGTGGCGCATCAGTTCCTTGCCCAGGAAGATCTCGCCGTCGCCGGAGCCGAAGGTGAGCGGCCCCAGGGCGCTCATCCCCCAGTCGCACACCATCTTGCGCGCCAGTTCGGTGGCGCGGGCCAGGTCGTTGCCGGCGCCCGTGCTGAGGCGGTTGAGGAACAGTTCCTCCGCCACCCGTCCGCCCATCATCACCGCGATCTGCGCCAGGAGGAACTCCTTGGTGTAGGTGTAGCGGTCGTCGGTGGGGAGCTGCTGGGTGATGCCCAGGGCCATCCCGCGCGGGATGATGGTCACCTTGTGGATGGGGTCGGCTTCAGGCAGGAGCGCCGAGACCAGGGCGTGTCCCGCCTCGTGGTAGGCGGTGGTTTTCTTCTCCTCCTCGGAGATGATCATGGACTTCCGCTCCAGCCCCATCAGCACCTTGTCCTTGGCGTACTCGAAGTCGTCCATGTCCACCTTGTCCTTGCCCCGGCGGGCCGCGATCAGCGCCGCCTCGTTGACGAGGTTGGAGAGGTCGGCCCCGGAGAAGCCGGGGGTGGAGCGGCCGATGACCTCCAGTTTGACGTCGGCGGCCAGCGGGACGTGCCCGGTATGCACCTTGAGGATGCCCGTGCGGCCCCCCAGGTCGGGGCGGTTGATGACGATGCGCCGGTCGAAGCGGCCGGGGCGCAGGAGGGCCGGGTCCAGGATGTCGGGGCGGTTGGTGGCCGCCATGATGATGACCCCCTCGTTGGTGTCGAAGCCGTCCATCTCCACCAGCAACTGGTTCAGGGTCTGCTCCCGCTCGTCGTGCCCGCCGCCGAGGCCCGCGCCACGGTGGCGCCCCACGGCGTCGATCTCGTCGACGAAGATGATGGAGGGGGCGTTCTTCTTCCCCAGGTCGAAGAGGTCGCGGACGCGGGAGGCGCCCACGCCCACGAACATCTCCACGAACTCCGAGCCCGAGATGGAGATGAAGGGGACGTTGGCCTCGCCGGCGATGGCCTTGGCCAGGAGGGTCTTCCCCGTGCCCGGGGGCCCCACGAGGAGGACCCCCTTGGGGATCTTCCCGCCGAGGCGCTGGAACTTCTTGGGGTCCTTGAGGAAATCGATGATCTCGAGGAGCTCCTCCTTGGCCTCGTCCACCCCCGCCACGTCCTTGAAGGTGATCTTCCTCTGGCTGGGGGTGATCACGCGCGCCTTGCTCTTCCCGAAGGTCATCGCCTTGTTGCCCCCCTGCTGCATCTGCCGCATGAAAACGACGAAAAGGACGATGAGGAGGAGGATGGGGCCCCACGAGATGAAGAGGGCCAGCCAGGCCGACTCCCGCATGTCCTTGACGTTGACCGCGACGCCGTTTTCGCGCAGGATGTCCACGAGGCGGTCGTAGGCCGGGGCGTAGGTCTTGAAGTCGGGATAATTGGCGCCCGGGGCCGGCCGCTCCTTGTAGTTGCCCATGATCTCCTGTCCCTTGATCATCACGTCGGCCACCTCCCCGCCCTCGACCGAGGCGAGGAATTCGGAGAAGGGGACCTCCTTGGTCCCCACGGTGGCGGTCTTGAAGACCGACCACATCGCGATGATGACCCCGAAGATGAGGAGCCAGATGACCAGGCCGCGCCAGCTCTCCATTTAGCCCCCGATCACCTTCGCGATGTAGGGGAGGTTGCCGTGCTGCTGCCGGTGCTCCATGCCGTAGCCGGCGAAGATCCCCTCGTTTTCCACGAACAGGGCGTAGTCGGGCACCAGGTCCACCTTGCGGTCGCCGGGCTTGTCCACGATGCAGCAGATCCCCGCCTGCCCCACCTTCATGGACCGGAGCTGGGTGAGGAGGTAGTTCTCCACCACGCCGGAGTGCATCACGTCCTTGATCAGGAGGATGTTGCCCGAGTAGTTGTCCCACGACCCGCCGATGAAGGAGACGCGGCTGATGGGTTCGTCCACCTTCTTCTCCTGGATGAAGTCGTAATGGCAGGGGAAGGGCAGCGCCCGCATCAGGTCCGCCATGAACACCGACGCCCCCTTGAGGATGCCCACCAGCAGCAGGTCCTCCCCGCCGAACCGCTGGGCGATCTTGCGGGCCGCCTCCTGCACCCGGGACGCGATCTCGACCTCGTCGTGGATCTTCTCAAGCGTCATGGCTCCACCTCACGATCATGTTGGGCCGCGTCGATGGTTCAGGCGCGACGGCTTCATCCCATCCCGGGACCCACAACACCCGCCGTCCGGCCCGCAGGACGGGCCAGTAGGGGCGCAGGACCCCGGGGACCTTCAACGCCTTCAGCCGCCGCTTCAGCAACTCCTCTCCCGGTCCCGGCGGGCCGAGTCGGGCGCGCCGGGGGGGCTCGGGTCCGAGGGAAAATCCACCCTCTTCCCGTGCCGTCCGGCCCCAGCGGGCCTCCAGCGTCAGGCCGTGCGCGATGCAAACCCTTCCCGGAAGGGGCAATTCCCGTCCGGGCCACCCCTTCGGGCAAGGGCTCCAATAGATAGTATCACAGGTCAGGAGGCATGTTAAGCCCCCGGAGAGGGCCAGGGCGGCCGTTTTGCGGGCCGATTCGGCCCATGCGCAGACCCGTTCCACCTGCCGCGAGTCCCACCGGGGGAGCCGCTCCTCCAACACCCCGGCCACCAGCCGGCGCTCGATGGCCGTGTGGAGGGCGATGAAGGCGGTCCGGTCCCACGCCTCGAAAGGGAAGCGCGCCGTGGTGATGGCGGCCCGGATTTTCCGGGCCTCCATGGTCAGCAGGTCGTCGTCGAGGGCCAGCGCCTCCGCCGCCCGCACCAGGGCCTCCTTGACGGCCGGGTTGACTTCCCGTTCGAGAAAAGGCAAAACCTTCATCCTCAAGCGGTTGCGGAGGAACTTCGGGTCGGCGTTGGTCGGGTCCTCGACCCAGGGCAGGCCGTGCCGGTTGAGATAGGCCAGGACCTCGGCCCGGGTGAAAGGGAGGAGGGGATGGATCCAGAATCCGGCGCGGGAGGGGCGGATCCCCCCCAGGCCGCGGGGGCCGGCCCCCCGCGTCAGGCGCATCAGGACCGTCTCGGCCTGGTCGTCGCGGGTGTGCCCCAGGGCGACCCGGTGGTAGCGCCGGCGTTTCGCCAGGGCCAGCAAAGCGTCCAGCCGCGCCCGGCGCGCCCGCGCCTCCCATGAATCGCCCCGCGCCGCCTCGACCTTGACGGCATGGAACGGACGGCCCCATTGTCCAGCCAGCCGCCGGACGAGCGTCTTCTCCTCCCGGGCGTCGCGCCAGCCGTGATCGATCCAGACGAACCCGAGGCGCAGGTCCCTGGCGGTGGCGGCGCGGTTGAAGAGGTGGGCCATGCAGACGGAATCGGGACCCCCGGAGACGGCCAGGAGGACGGCCTCGCCGGGTCCGAAGAGGGCATTGTCGCTGGAGAAATCAAGGAAGCGCCTGAATAGCATCTGCGATTTAAGGAATGGCGGTGAAGGGAATCGAACCCCTAACACTGCGGATATGAGCCGCATGCT